>DATGLL010000281.1:0-44345 GCA_035294145.1 Candidatus Dormiibacterota bacterium
TCCGCGATCGTTCCCGGCGTCGGATGATCGGGCCGAGCACGACCGGCGGGTCGGGTGGCAAGGTGCCAGCCCTGCCCAGGTCCAGGCGTGGGGGGACGGCTGAGCTGGCCGCTAGGCGATCACGCCCGCCGCTCGCAGTTCCTCGACGTCCTCGCCCAGCTCGCGGAGCACCTCCTCCGTGTGTTCCCCGGGACGCGGGCCGGGCCTCGCGAGCGGGCGTTCGCCTCCAAAGTCGAGCGCGATGCCTGGCTCGCGGTCGAGCTCGGCCACGATCTCCTTGAACGTCCGGTACGGGCCCCAGAGCACCTCGTGGGCCTCGAAGGCGTTGGCGACCTCGTCCAGGGCCCGCGCACCGATCCAAGGCGCGAGCAGGTCGCAGATCTCCTGGCGGTGCTTCCACCGCGCTCCTTCTTCGCTGAGGTCGGCCGGGATCCGACCGAAGGGGAGGCCGGTTGCCCGCTCGAGCGCCTGCCATTGCCGTGGGGTAAGGGCGAGGACGATCAGGTAGCGCCCATCGCGGGTCCGAAAGTCGTGGCCGAAGGTCCCGTACAGGTGGTTCCCGAACCGCCCCCTGGGCTCGTCGAGCAGCCGGGCCTCGTCCAACAGCCCGAGGTGCCCAGCCACGACCAGGGCGACCTCCTCAAGGCTGAGCCGAACCAGGCTCCCGCGACCGGTCAGAAGCCGGCGCCGCTCGGCAGCCAGGAGGCCGGCCGTGGCCAGGTACCCGGTGGCCACGTCCCAGGCCGGCAGGACGTGGTTCACCGGACGGTCGTAGCCCTCGGGCCCCGTGATCCAGGGGAAGCCGACGCCGGCGTTCACCGTGTAGTCGACCGCCGGCCGGCCATCGGCCCGACCGCTGATCGACACCGCTATCAGGTCCGGACGCTGCTCCTGGAGCCGCTGGTAGGTCAGGGGCTCCCGTGCTGGCAGGTTGGTGAGGACGGTGCCCACCTCGACCGCCAGGCGAGCCGCCAGGGCACGGCCGCGTGCCGAGCCGAGGTCGAGCATCACCGATCGCTTCCCCCGGTTGAGGCCCTGCCAGTAGAGGCTGCGGCCCCGGTAGAGGGGCCAACGCCCGAAGTCGATACCGCCGCCCAGGGGGTCAACCCTGATCACGTCCGCCCCCATGGCCGCGAGGGTGGCTCCACCGAGCGGGGCGGCGACGAAGGCGGAGATCTCCAGCACCCGGAGGCCCTCGAGGATCCGTTCCATCACGACAAGCATGCGCGGGTTGCAAGGGCCGTGGTCGGGATGGCCCCGCCCGGCCGCGCCGGAGACCGATCGGGATGGGGTTCCTGCCTGCCCCCTCGGTTGACACCCTCGGGGACGGATTGCTAGGCTGCCGCCCGTATCCGGCCACCCGGGTCATGGGTGGTCACATCGGGGGGTAGTACGACGATACCCGCGCGTGCGCATCGTTACGTGGCGCATGTGTTTGTCTTGATCCTGTGCATCGGTCTCGCTGGCTACACATCGGTCCAGCGCAACCTTCCGACCATGCTCCGGCTCGGTGCGACGAACGCGGCCGGCATGGCCATCGACGAAGGCGGTGAGGTAGGAGCCATCGACCTGGGCCGGGAGGCCACCGTCATCAAGCCCATCGACCTCCCCTCCTCGCCCACCATCCCCCACCAGCCCATCCAGTACGTGGTCCAACAGGGCGACAACCTCGACTTCATCGCCAGCAAGTTCCACATCAGCGTGGACGAGATCCGCTGGTCCAACCCATCGCTGGGGACTACCGGCGAGCCTTCGGTGGGAGAGCGTCTGTGGCTGCCTCCCGTCCCCGGTGTGGTGGTCGTGGTGAAGCCAGGCGACTCCCTGAAGAGCCTTGCTGCCGCCTTCCACGTGTTGCCGCAGGTGGTGATCGACTTCAACTACCTTCGGAGCTCAACCCTGAGCGCCGGTCAGGTGCTGGTCTTGCCCGGAGGCCACGGGGCCGAGCTCTACACCAGCAGCGGCAGCACCTCGAGCTGGCAGTTGGTGCACGGGCTGCCGGATATCCGACTGGGAGGGCCGGTGGGGAACGTAGACGGGGACCCCTTCCCCTGGGGGCAGTGCACCTACTACGTGTGGAGTCGCATCCACGTGCCCTGGCGGGGCGACGCCCACACTTGGTACGCAAGCGCGGCGGCGGCTGGTTGGTCAGTGGGGAAGGTGCCCCGCCTGGGGGCCATCATGGTCGATTGGGAGAGTCCGGTGTACGGGCACGTAGCCGTCGTCGATGCCGTCTACGCCGATGGCTCCTGGCTGGTGTCGGAGATGAACTACGTCGGGCTGGGGATCAGGGACCAGCGCATCGTCCGGCCTGGCGAGGTGCCGTTGATCGGGTTCATCTACCCCTAGCACCGTCCATCGGCGGGGGGCAGAGTTCCGCCGGCCCCCCCAGAGCGCCACCGCCCAGTCTCGATCCGACCCGATGGCCGAGGGGAAGAGTTCCCAACTGGCCGTTAATCACCGGCAGGGGTGGATCGCCGAGCTACCAGAAGGGTCCCGGCTCGACCCGGCCGTTGGTTCCCCCGGGCGAGGTCGTGGTGGGCACCGCTGGCCGGCGGGGGTCCTACCGGTCGATGGGGGCGGGCGCATCTCCCTGCTCAGTGAGTCACCCCCGGGCGCGCTGGTGACGACGACAGCCGAGCCGGCGCTCGAACTCACCGAGGCGGCTGGGGGCCGGCACAGGGAGGTCCGGGGGAGCACGAGCTCGCCTGGCCACGAGCGATCGAGGAGCAACGTCCGGTTCCCGGGCCGGCTGACGGTGCGCCGGCCGGTCGGCACCGGGGACCAAAGGAGCCTCGCGCTCCCTCAAGCAGTCTGCCCGGGCAGCCAGCGCCCACGGGACAGCGAGAAGGACCCTGAGCCGAGGCGGGCTCGATCCCGATCACGACCAGGCGACCGGGCGCCGGGGTCGGCACCACCACCTGTCGCCGGGGCCCTCAAAGGCGATGCCGCACGAGCCAGGGGAGACGGACGCCCGCCACCATGCCCGCGGCCCGATAGCGGCTCCGGTGGCGCAGCCGGGGTGTCGTGGAAGGGCGGCGGCAGCCATCGCCCGGTTGGGGAGGAGCTCGCCGAAGCTGGGGGTCCAACCGCCTCGTGGCGGGTGTGACAAGGCCGCGATCCACCTCCATGGGACACAGTGGCGGCGATCCGGAAGCGATCTCCTCTCCCCCTGGAGCCCCCGTGCCTGTGACCGGCGACGGGCGCCGCCAGTGGTTCGGAGCTGGCTCGGGCCAGACGATCCGGCCCGGCCGTTGATCCGGGCAGAGGCGCGCCCGCTGCGGCACACAAGCCCCCCGGCGGCCCCCGCAACCCCCGGGCAACCCAAGGTGACGTTGGGCAGCGTGACGGCGGTGCGTCCGGCCCCGGCTGGGTCTCGATGCATGCTGGCGACGGAGATCCTCGGGCTCACCGACGGCGCGGACCTGGAGCGGGGGCCGCTTCGACCGATCCCCTTGGGGCTCGGCCCACCCGATCCCCCTCTCGTGGCTCCACGGTGGGTGGAGGCTCAGGCAACGTCAGGCGGAAGCGGGCGCCAGGCCCGGGGTCGGGCACCAGGGCGAGGTCGCCAGCGTGAGCCCTGGCGATGGCAGCCGAGAGGGCCAGGCCTAGGCCGGCACCGCGCTGCTCCGGGCTCCTGGCCTCATCCAGGCGCGAGAACCGCTGGAAGAGCCGCTCACGCTGCTCGGCGGCCACGCCAGGGCCCTCGTCGGCGACATCGAAGGTCCAGCCTGTGGCGCTACGGGCTGCTTGCAGGAGAACCCTCCCGCCCGCAGGGCCATGGCGGATGGCGTTGTCGAGGAGATTGTCCAGCACCCGCCGCAGCAACCTCGGATCTGCTGTCACGGTACCGGCATCAGGGGCCTCGACCACCAGCCGCGCCCCCCGGCGCGTTGCCGCTGGCGTCCAGCGAGCGGCGACCTCATGGACGAAGTCGGCAACGTCCACCGACTGCCACTCGGGCCGCAACGCCCCAGCATCGGCCCGGGCCAGCATCAACAGGTGCTCGGAGAGCCGGGCCAGGTGCTCGACCTCTGCCTGCACCGTCCGAAGCACACGGGCATATTCCTCAGCCGGCCGGGGTCTCGCCAGCGCCACCTCAATCTCGGTTTGCATCAGCATCAGGGGCGCCCGAAGCTCATGGGAGGCATCCGCCGTGAAACGTCGCAGGCCCTCAAAGGACGTCTCCAAGCGGGCCAACATGCCGTTGAAGGTATCCACCAGCTGGCCCATCTCGTCGTCGGGAACGGGAACCTCGACCCGTCGATGGAGATCCTGCTCGCTGAGGTCTCGGGCCACCGAGGCGATCGTCTTCACCGGCTGCAGAACCCGGCCGGTGAGCCAGTAGACCAGCGCCCCGCCGCCGCAGGTGGTGGCGAGGCCGAGGAGAGCCAGGCCGATCAGCACTCGGTTCAGCTCGTCCTGGAGTTCGCGCAGGGAGCGGCTGAGGACCAGCGCCGCCCGGAGCGGTAAGAGATCGGGCAGCGGCTCAGCGTAGACGCGACGGGGGACACCGTTGGCATCCTCCAGGCTGAGCCACACCGGGCTGTTGCGCTCGATCGCCTGCCTGGCAACGGCCATGATGGCCGCACGCTCGATAGGCTGCCGTGGGGTCTCGGTCAAGATGCGGGCCGTGCTCGCCACCGCCGCCGAGACTGCGACCCCGTTGGGGGTCTCGCCCGGCAGCCCTCCCTTGGCATCGGTGACCGTCCCTCCCTCCTGGATCAGGCCCGGCTCGATCAGACCGGCCTGCTCCACGAGGGACTCGTCGGCGGCGGCATCGAGCGAGAGCGCCAGTGAGGTGTAGGCGACAAAGGCGCCCACCGAGAAACCGACGGCCAGGATGGCCACGGCCAGTAGGGTGAGGCGCTGCCGGGTCCGAAGACCGACCCGCCGTGCCATTCAGCCACCGACCAACGGGTCGAACCGGTACCCGAAGCCGCGCACGGTCACCAGCGGGTCGGAGGTCCCGGCTGCGAGCAGCTTGCGGCGCAGTCGGCCGACGTAGACCTCGATCAGGTTGTGCCCGCCATCGAAGTCGTAGTTCCAGACGTGTTCAATGATCTGGTTACGGGTGAGCAACTGGCCGGGGTTGAGCATGAAGTACTCAAGGATGGCGAACTCCTTGGCGGTCAGGGCCACAGCTCGACCGTGCACGCGCAACTCATGTCGGCCGAGGTCCAGCTCGATCGGCCCCGATCTCAGGGTGGACGTGCGATCGGGCAGGTGCCGCCGCAGGAGGGCATTCATCCGTGCCACCAGCTCGCGCAGGGCGAAGGGCTTGACCAGGTAATCGTCGGCCCCCGCCTCCAGGCCCTGGACCCGGTCGTCGACCGAATCACGAGCCGTCAGCATCAGGATCGGCACGTGCACCCGACGGCCACGGAGTCGTCGGCTCACCTCAAGGCCATCTAGACCTGGGAGCATGACGTCGAGCACGATCAGGTCGAACGGCGTGGCCTCAGCGCAGGCCAGGGCCTCTTCCCCGTCGTAGGCGGCATCGACGGCGAAGCCCGCGTCCTCAAGCCCCCGGCGCAGGCTGGCTGCGAGGCGATGGTCGTCCTCGACCAGGAGGATCCTCATGATCCCTCCTATCCTGGACGGATCGTCGGTCATGGGAGCGTTTCGGTGCTGGCGACCGTGCCCCTGCCGGGGGACGAGGCGCCCCCACCTCACCGCCCCTGGCGCATGCTCCCAAGGCCGGGCACCTCTCGAGGCCCTCCGAGACCCCGGAGTCCCGATGACCTTGATCAGCCCTTGCATGGCCTTCTCCGCCCCGGCCCCGTCGAGCGAGTGCCGGCGGCTTGCCAGGGGTCACGGGAACCTGACCGGCCACCGGGCAGCCCTGGCGCTGCCAGCGGCGTTCGGAACCATCAAGAAGGGAACATGGAGCCCCCTTCGTTCGTTGTGGTAGGTAGGACATGTCCGGCAGGCCGACCAGGACGCGTCGGCCACCGGAGACCGCGGCAGCAGCCGCGCTCATGCCGGCGGTTGGGCAGGTGTCCCTTCAAGCCGGCGCCTTGAAGTCGACAGCGTCCCTCCCTCTTCCTCCCTCGGAGGCCGGTCCCTCGACCGGCCTCCCCCTTTTTGAGCCAGGGCCAGACTGGCGCTCGCGACTCTCCCGCCCGAACCGACGCGCACGCCCACTACACTTGGGGCATCGCCACGAAAGAGAGTGCGTCCTCCACGAAGGCAGGCGGGCTGCGGGCGGCCGCCATGGAGCTGGCCCAGGTACTCGTCGTCGCGGTCGTGTTGGCGGTTGCGGTGCGGGCGTTGGTCGAGCCGGTCCGGGTTTCCGGCCTTTCCATGTACCCGACCCTGCACGACGGCGACTACCTCATCGCCACCCCGGTTCCCTACTGGCTCCATCGGCCTCAGCGGGGCGACATCGTCATCCTGAAGGATCCGGAGGACCCGAGCGAGAACCTGGTCAAGCGGATCGTCGCCCTGCCGGGGGATCGCGTGACGATCCGCGGCGGCCACGTGTACATCGATGGCAAGCTGCTGGCCGAGCCGTACATCAACGAGCCCTGGACGATACGGGCGACCTGGCCGCCGGATGGCACGGAGCTGGTCCCGCCGGGGGAATATTTCGTCATGGGTGACAACCGCAACGTTTCCCTGGACTCCCGGGCCTTCGGCCCGGTGCCCGGCACTGACATCGAGGGGGAGGCCTGGTGCCGGCTCTGGCCCATCCCGGACGCTGGCATCCTGAGCGGCGAGCACCCGACCCTCTCCCCGGCCGAGAGCGCCGCCTGACCGTCGCTGACCCCGGATGGGGGTTCCGACGAGTTCCCGGTCCTCCCCCATCGAGCCTTGCCCGGCCAAGGCAACCGCCGTGGGGAGCGCTCGCCGGGGATGGGGAACCACATCCCGGCGAGTAAGGACCCGTGCCTTCCGCCCAAGGGCAATTCGGTGCTCCGGCTAGGCTTGTGGTCGTGGACAGGGACTGGAGCACGCGGCCATGAGGCAGCTGATGGTAGGGCTGGTGACCGGCCTCGCTGCCCTGATGCTCGTAGCGCTAGGGTGGGGCTTGCTCCACCCGCCGAGCGCGGACGCGAGCTTGGTTGGCAAGGTCGCCCCCGACGTGACCATCCGGCCCTTGAACGGGGGGGGCGAGGTCCGGCTCTCCCAGTTCCGAGGCCGGCCAGTGGTGCTCAATTTCTGGGCCTCATGGTGCGCACCTTGCCGACAGGAGGCTCCGACCCTGAACGCGGCAGCGAGACGTTACCAGGGTCGGGTGCAGTTCCTCGGCGTCGACATCCAGGACTCCAGCGTTGCGGCCAGGACCTTCCAGTCCTCCGTACAGAGCCCATACCCGGTTGGACCAGCCGTAGCCGGCGGAGCCCTCGCCTATGGCGTGACCGCGCCGCCGGAAACCTTCTTCATCGACCGTCAGGGACGTGTCAGCGCCTCTGTGATCGGGCCCGTGAGCGAGCGTCAGCTCCAGCTTTCGATTGACGAGTTGAGCCCATGAGGTGGCCAGCTCGGGTGGCGCATCGTAGAGGGTGTGAGATGGCCCAAAGGATGCGACTGGGGACCTCGATGGGGATCTCTTGCCCATGGGACGCCCGGGCTGCCAAGCGCGCCGCCACCAAACCGCTGCTCCTGCACCCACGAGGGCTACCCGGGCGTCTTCGACGAGGGCGTAAGACCTACGGGGGTCCCGTATGCCTCATCGGCGGCGCAACGTCCGGGCCCCATCACCCAGCATGCTGCCATCGAGCGGCTTTGCACCCGCCCCCGCAGTGGTCGGTGGGCCGGCGCGTGGGCGACGTCACCGCACCGACGACGATGGACGGGGCGGGAGAGGCGCGACGCGCAGTCGGCCGCGCTTGGGCCCGGCCAGTGGCGACCACCACGGCCGCCGTGCTCAGCTCGAACCCGCGCGCCGGAGCGCGAAGGCCGCCACCTCGGCGGCGCCACGCCGAGCGCGATGGTCGAGCCCGGCGCTCAGCCGTTCGGTAGCGGTGGTCAGGCCCAGGGACGAGCGGTGCGCGCAGGCGCTGGGAGGCAGATGCGTCGGCCTTCCTCGTCATCCCATCATCTCGTGCTCGGCCCGGCCTTGCCCTCGGCACCGACCGGTCAACCGGAGGGCGAAACGGCTGGAGAGCCCCGCTGCTCGTCCATGCCTCCGCGAGGAAGACCGGGCCCACTCGCACCGTCAGCAAGAAAGCATCAGCGAAAAGGACGTGACCATGACGGTCAAGGCTGGCCTACTCAGGTGAACACATGTGGACATGGCTTAGGAGCAGGAGCGCGAGCGCGGTAACAGCGACGGCGGCGATCGGGGGCTTCGCCGACACCGCTGTCTTTCTCGGCAGGCGCCGCCACCTCTTCACCGAGGCCCCCGGCCGGGCTGCTGGAACGGTCTTGGGGCTGACGCTCTGGGCGGGCTTAGCCGCGAGCGCCGTAGCCGAGCGGCCCCCGGGGTGGCGGACGCTCGCCCTTGCGTCGACCGTCGCCGCGGCGAACACGGCACTCCTGGCGGCCCACCTGCGAGCGGGGGTGATACGCCCGCGGGCCTTCGTGGGGACGGCACTCGCCACCGTGGCCCTGGCCAGCGCTGTGGCCGGCACCCGGCGGGCGGAGAGGGTTGGCTCCACCTGAGTCAGGAGGAGGGAGAGGACCCAGACGGCAGGGACGTCCAGGGGAGGGTGGGTGAAGCCCCGAGGCGATTCCCCGCATCTCGACCCTGAGCCGGTCTGCTGCTCGCCGAACCCATCCGCCGCCAGCCGGCCGGGCCCGGCCCGGGAAGTGGCCAGGGGGGACCCCAACCAGCCGGCGGCGCGGGAGCAGCTGCGGCAGGCCGTCGCCGAGAGGGTCCCGTCGGGACCGGTTCCGATGGGGCCTCCGGAACGGAGGCCGTGGTGCGCCTCGTCCTTCCGGTCGCCTCGGTTGGCCAGGGCCACGCCAGAGATCTGGTGATCGCCCAGGCCGCGCCGACCCTCGGCGGGGCGGCATCATCGAGCACGGTGGCAGTCGATCACCTGAGTGGGCGGGGCGGCCAACGCTGGCCCTCAGGGGATGGAGCACGAGCGGGCCGCCGAAGCGGCGGCACCGCTCGCTGGGAGGGAGAGTGGCTCGGCGCCGTTGCTCTGCGCCGGCATCTCTACCCTACGTCCTTCTCCTTGTTGCCCGTCTCGGCCGACGCCGGAGAGGTAGACAAATCCTCAGGCGCCATCGGAGTCGGCGTCCGGGCGGCGGTGGCTCAGCTCCGGACCGCGGCCGGCGCCAGGCAATCGATGATCGTCCGGCAAAAGTGCGGAAGGTCCGCTGGCATGCGAGAGGTGATGAGGGTACCGTCCCGCACCACCGGCTCATCCACCCACTCAGCACCGGCGGCGACCAGATCGTCCTTGATGGAGAAGAAGCTGGTGAGCCGTCGCCCACGGGCCAGCCCTGCCGAAACCAGCATCCAGCCGGCGTGGCAGATGGCAGCCACCGGCTTGCCTGCGGCGTGCATGTCCCGGACGAATGACACCATGGCCGGGCTCCGACGCATGAGGTCGGGGGCATAGCCGCCGGGGATCACGACCGCATCGAAGTCAGCGGTCCGCGCCTCGCTCGCCGCAAGATCGGCGTTGACCGGGTAGCCATGCTTGCTGGTGAAGGTTCCAGCGCGGCCACTGCCGACCACCTTGACCTCGGCCCCCGTCTCCTTCAGCCGGTAGTACGGGTACCAAAGCTCCAGGTCCTCGTAGTTGTCCTCCGCCAGGATGGCGATGCGTTTGCCCTCCAGGTCCATGACACCCTCCTCGGTGGTTGCGTTGCCATCGACGGCTCCTCGCTCGAATGCTACGTCAGCTACCGGAGGGGTCGACTCAGGCAACCGGGTGGGGCGGGACGTCAGCTGGTTCGGAGGGGGAGAAGCGGTCCTCTCGGACGCCCAAGATGGTGGCTGCCGCCACGAGGAAGGCGAGTGCTGCAGTTGCGAAGACGACCTGGTAGCCGGCCTCGGTATGGCCGGTGGCCGAGGCTACGCTGACGATCCCGCCCCCAAGCGCGGGGGCGACCATCCCCCCCACAGCACCGGACAGGTTCCAGAGGCCCAGGTCGCGACCGACCGTACGGACCGATGGGAGGGAGTCCACGGCCAGCGCCCAGTCCACGCTGAAATAGCCGCCATATCCGAGTCCGAACAGCCCCCCCAGCGACCACAATGGGATGCTCCCGCCGCCGACGAGGAACAGGATCGCGGCGCCGGTCATGATCAGCGTGGCGGCGAAGGCCAAGGGCACTCGACGCCGTCGATCCGAGAGGATCCCCAGGGCGAGCGAGCTGGCCACCGCCACCAGGAGGGCGATCAGCGCCACCGTGGCGGTGGCCTGGACGTAGTTGCTCGCGTGAGCGACCCGAGCGAAGTAGTACTCGATGAAGGTCAGGAAGAGGGTCAGGCCGACGATGAACGAGAAACGGGCGACGAAGACCCAGGCGTAGTTGCGATGCCGCCATGGCTCCGTCCACCGAGCCAGGGCGGCACGCACCCCGCCCGACCCCCCCACCGGCGGAGCGGACGACTCCTGCACCGCCGCGGTCAGGAGCCCACAAGCCCCGGCAAGGGCCAGCAGGGTCACCAGGTAGTAGGCAGCGGCTCCTTGGGTGAGGGCCCGAGGGTGGGCCGTAGTGACCGAGCCCAGCAAGGCCAAGGCCAGCCCGAAGCTGGCCGCGTTGCCGAGGATGGTCATCAGGCCGAAGAAGCCGGATGCGGCTCCGCGCTGTCGAGCCGGCACCAGGTCGGCGAAGAGGCCCTGATACGCCGCCTGGGCCGCATTGTTGCCCACCTGGAGCACCAGGAGCGAGGCGGCGAAGGTCCAAGGATCATGCGCCCAGAGGAGGCCGACCGAGCCAATGACCTGCACCACGGTCCCCCAGACGACGTGCGGCCGGCGTCGGCCCAGGGGGGACGTGGTCCGATCGGAGAGCATCCCCACGATCGGCTGGACCGTGATGCTCACCAACGCCGCGGCAGCTCCCAGCCAGCCCAGGTAGCTCGCCTGCTCAGCGCTGCCCAACGTCCCCGGCGCGACGAAGAGCAGGATCTGGGTTGGGACCACCACGGGCAAGAGCGCCGCGGTCTGGAAGTTCATGGCGAACCACAGGACGTTGAGCAACGCCAAGCGATGGCCGGGGAGGTCGACGGGTGCGGGAGCCGACACGCGCCAAGGGTAGAGCCTGCAGAGGTCCGGCGCGTCGGTGGGGCCGAGGCCGTGGGGCCACCCTCGGTCCTGTGGCATGCTGAACGGCACGGCTCGGGGCTTGCCCGGGCCCACGTCGTGTCGAGGAGGAGGCGGTCATCATGTCCGAGATCGTCCACCCGGCGCCGGCCGCGGCGGGAGGCCATCCGGAGGCTTCCACCGGTGGCCGGCTCGTAGCCAGGGCCTTGAAGGCGGCTGGCGTCGAGACGGTGTTCGCGCTGGCGGGAGGCCACGTCATGGGCCTCCTGGACGCTTGCGTCCCCCTCGGTATCCGGGTCATCGACACCCGCCACGAGGGAGCGGCCTCGTTCGCCGCCGAGGGCTGGGCTCTGGCCACGGGCCGGCCAGGGGTGGCGGTGGTGACGGCAGGGCCAGGCTTCACCAACTCGCTGAGCGGGCTCTTCGACGCCGGGGTCGGGAACGTGCCGATGCTGCTGCTGGGCGGGCGAAGCGGGCTCGGGATGGCGGGACGGGGGGCGGTCTCCGACCTTGACCAGATGGCGATCGCCGCCCCAGGGGTGAAATGGGCGGCGGTCTGCTACCAGGCCGACCGCCTGCCTTGCTACGTAGCCGAGGCGTTGTATCGAGCCCAGGCGGGACGGCCCGGCGCGGTGTACCTCGAGCTTCCGGCCGACGTGCTGGCCGCTCCAGGGACGCCTGCAGGCGGCGTTGAGGGGTTCCCCTCCCCGATCCCTCGCTCCACCGCCCCTCGTGCCGACATCGACCGGGCCGTGGAGTGGCTCCGGTCGGCGGAGCGCCCGATCGTGGTCGCTGGCGGTGGGGCGTTCTGGGCCGGCGCGGGGGAGGCCATCCAGCGCCTCTGTGAGGTCGCGCACATTCCCCTGACGACGACCAGCTCCGCTCGAGGGCTAGTGCCGGACAGCCATCCCTGGTGCCTCGGAGGCCTGGTGCACGGCGGGATCGCCTTGGCGGCGGCGGACGTGGTGCTGGTTCTTGGCAGCGCGTTCAACGCCAACCTCGGCTACGGTCGTCCACCTCTGTTCGGGGCCCAGCAGCGGGTGATCCAGGTGGACGTTACCGCAGACGGCCTGGGCGGCAACCGTCGCCCCGACCTCGCTCTGGTGGGCGACGTGGCTTGCGTCGTGACCGACCTGGCCGAGAACTGGAGCGATACCGGGGATGGCCGGGATCGTCGTCAAGCCTGGCTCGAGGAGGCGAAGGCCTACATCGCCAGCGCCCGGTCCGGCTGGGACGGACAGGTTGACGGGCATGAGGGGAAACGGCTGCACGCCGGGGCCGTGGCCCGCGAGGTGGCCCGCTTCGCCTGGGAGGTGGCCGGTGGGCAGGCGACGCTGGTGGCCGACGGAGGCGACGCCCTGGCCTGGGCCCTCGCCTACTTCCCCGCCGAGAGGCCGGGAAGGCTCCTGACCACCACCACCGCGCTGGGCTCGCTGGGGGTTGGCATGCCCTTCGCCTTAGCGGCCAAGGCCGCCCGACCTGAGGAGCCCGTCTTCGCCTTCATCGGTGATGGCTCCTTCGGCCTCTCCGCCATGGAGATCGACACCGCCATGCGGCACCGGCTCCCAGTGGTGGTCGTCGTCTCCAACAACGCTGGCTGGGGCGACGTTCGCCACGAGTTCGAGCGCAACCGTGAGTACGAGGGGCCACGGGTGGCGGCGGAGCTGGGGTTCAGTCGCTACGATCACCTCGCCCGTGCCTTCGGCGCTCATGCCGAGCACGTCACCCAGGGCGACGAGCTGCGCCCGGCGCTCCAACGTGCTTACCTCAGGGGGCTGCCGGCGGTGATCAACGTGGAGACCGACCCCGAGGTGCAGTGCGCGCTGCTCCGAGTGGTCGCCGAGATGGAGCTGATGTAGCCGTGCGCGCCGTCGTCCAGGTCGAAGAGCATCGTCTGGAGGTGGTGGAGCTGGAGCCTCCCGAGGTGGGGCCGGGGGAGCTCCTGGTCCGGGTCGCGGCTTGCGGCATCTGTGGATCGGACCTCAGCTCCTACAAGCGTGGGCTCTTCACCGGGGTGCTGGGGCACGAGGTGGCGGGGATCGTGGAGGCGACCGGCCCTGGGGTGGTGGGCTGGCAGCCAGGCGACCCGGTGGTGCTGACGCCGAGCACCGGGTGTGGAGCCTGCGACCAGTGCGCCGCGGGCCACTACCATCGCTGCATCGAGTCGCTGACCGGTCGGGGGGCCGTCCGCCCGGGGGGATACGCCGAGCTGCTGGTTGCCCCGGAACGGCGGCTTCGGCGGTTGCCGCCGAGCCTGAGCCCGGAGGTGGCCTGCCTGGCCGAGCCGCTCTCGGTGGCCCTCCACGGCATCGGCCGGCTGGGGCCGGTGCAGGGCCAGAATGCGATCGTGCTCGGGCTCGGCTCGATTGGGCTCTTGGCCTGCGCCGCGCTTCGCTGGTGCGGCGCCCAGGGCGTCTACGGCGTGGACCCGGTGGAGCTGCGCCGGGATCTGGCCGGATGCCTCGGCGCCGAGGCGGTGTTCGGCCGAGCCAGCGACGCTCGGGCCGAGTTGGATCCCATCCCCCTGGTCCTTGAGTGCTCGGGCCGTCCGGAGGCGCTCCAGCAGGCGATTGATCTCGCCGCCCCCGGAGGGAACGTGGTGCTGCTGGGGATTGCGATCGCGGAGGTACCCGTGATCCCGGTCTTCTGGATCACTCGGGAGATCACCGTCGCCGGCAGCATCAACTCGCGGCTGGAGGACTTCGAGGAGGCCCTCCGCCTCCTAGAGGCTCGGCCCGAGGTTGGGAGCATCGTGACCAAGAGGGTCTCATTGGAGGAGGTGCCGGAGACCTTCGAGCTGCTGCTCCAGCCCGAGGGCGTGGGCAAGGTGGTGGTCGACCCTCGTCAGTAGCCCAGGCCGGGACCTCACCGCCACCCGCCCTCAAGGTCGGTGCCCATGCCGATGGGTCCCCTGCCCTGGCCTCGTTCTCGGAGCGGCACCCGAACAAGGTTCTGACCCAGGGCGCGGGGCAGGCCCTGGCGTGGGCAGGCGAGCGCCGGTCAGGAGGAGGCCCTTGGCCTGATCGGCCGCCCGGCGCCGTCCCATCGGGAGGGCACGACCCGAGGCCGACGCCGATGCCCAAAGGGCAACCACCCGTGAGCGTTTCCCCGAGCCCCGGCCTCCCCCACCCCGACCTGAGACGGCCTGGGCCCTTGAACCCATCGACGGCGCCGGAACGCCTCCCGGCAGTAGCCTGCCGAGACCGAGCGGCGCTCAGCTCGACCTCTCCCCGCTCGGGCAAGGCCCCCAGCCGGGTCTCAATCGTTGGGCCCGACCAGCCGTTGCCCTGGTCGTCGGTCGAAGATCAGCCGCCCGACCAGGATCTCGCCCCTCCGATCCCCGCCCCGCAGATCGTCGAGGATGCCGTCCAGACGTTTCAGGACGACCAGAGCGACGATGAGGGCGCTCGCCGCCAGCAGCTCGGCCGGGCGCCGGCTGACCGCCATGTAGACCACGAAGGCGATCAAGCCCAGCAGCACCCCCGGGGCCGGCTGGCGCAGCAGGCCCCCCAAGGCGTAGAGGCCGAGCAGCGGGACCAGACCGGGCGGAGAGAGGGCGGCCAGGGCCCCGGTGGCGGTCCCCACCGCGGAGCCGCCGTGGAAGTGGAGCAGGAAGGACCAGCCATAGCCCGCCACCGAGCCGACCGCGGCCCCGGCCACGTTCCAAGGTGAGCCGGTGAGCCAACCCGCCGCCCAGGCCGGGCCCACCCCCTGGGCGAAGGTCAGGGGTCCCACCAGGGCGGCGGGGAGGAGGCCGAGGTTGCGCCAGACGTTGGAGGCCCCGATGTTCCCGGTACCGTAGCGACGGATGTCGATTCCCCGCAGCCGGCCCACCAAGAGGCCCACCGGCACCGAGCCGGTCACGTACCCCGCCAGGAACCACAGCCCGATCGCGGTCATCGTCATCGGTCCCCTCGTACCATGTTGATGATCGAACGGGGTCGTACCTCCCCCGATCGCTTGCGGTCCCAGCCGGTCTCGCCTGGTCGCCCGGCGCCAGAGGCGCCCCTGTCGCTCCCCCGCGACATCCTGATTCAGCTTACGCGGCCTGGGAGCGGGAGGGTGCCACCGTACGCCGGGCTTCAAGAAGCACGGGATCGTGCCCAGCACCCTCGCTGGACGGCCAGCAGGTCCCACGCGCCGCTCGCCACCTCGCCTCTCGGTGCTGAGCCTCGCCACAGCCACCGCTGGCCGCGATCGTCTCGACCACGTCCGAGGCGAGGAGCCGAAGACGCCGTCGAGCTGGATGACGCAGCGGCCGGGATCCCCTCCGAGCGGCAGCCCCCCTCGGTCACACTGAGGGCATGAGAGCGATCGTCGCCGCCCGCAAAGGCGGCCCTGAGGTGTTGGAACTGCGGGAGATGCCTGAGCCTGAGCCGGGCGAGGGTGAGGCACTGGTCCGTGTGCACTCAGCCGGCGTCAACTTTGCCGACACCTTGGCCACCGCAGGACGTTACCATGCCTCACCTTCCCCTCCCCTGGTGCCTGGCTTGGAGCTGGCGGGAGAAGAGGTCGGGACCGGCAGACCGGTGTTGGGGATCGTGCGCGCTGGCGCCTACGCCGAGGTGGCGGCGGTGGACCGTCGCTGGCTCTTCCCAGCCGACGGGATGGACCTTGAGCAGGCCGGGGCATGGCCGCTGGTCACGTTCACGGCGTGGTTGGCCTTGCACGAGGTGGCCCGCCTGCGCCCAGGCGAGTCGGTGCTGATCACGGCCGGCGCCGGTGGCCTGGGGTCAGCTGCGATCCAGGTGGCCCGAGCGCTGGGCGCCGGCTGGGTGGTGGCGGTGGCCTCCACACCTGAGAAGCGAGCCTTCGCCCGAGGCCAAGGAGCCGACGACGCGATCGGCTACGAGGAGCCGTTCCCAGCCGTCGACGTAGTCGTGGACGGGGTGGGTGGCGAAGCATGCGCGCGCGCCCTGGAGGCGACCAACCAGCTTGGTCGGGTCGTGCTGCTGGGGCTATCGTCAGGCACTCCTCCCACCATCCCTGGCTTCGGCGAGCTGCGGCGACGGAACGTTGGGATGCTGTGCTTCAGCTTCGGGGAATTCCGACGGGCCGACCCCGAGCGGGCGGCAACGCTGGTGGCCCCGGCTGTCGAACTCCTACGCCAGGGACGGGTTCGACCACCGATCGGACGCGTCTTTGGCCTCGCCGAGGCGGCAGCGGCGCACCGTCTCCTGCTCGGCCGGGGATCGATGGGGAAACTCCTGCTCCGTCCCTAGCGCCCCAGCGCGGGCTACGAGTGAGCGGGGCCGCCAGGCCGCCGAGACGCCTGCCCCGGCAGCGGAGGAGGGTGCCCGAGGTGACGCCCGACGACCTCCACGCCGCTGCCCAGGCTGGAGGAGTCCCATCGCCCCCTCCCTCGCTCGGAGAGGCGGCCCGGGAGCGCCTGGATCGGGCTGAGCCTGCCCAACCGGGCAGGAGGATGCCGAGAGCCCGGCCGAGGACGAGGGCGGGGCCGGCGAGCGACAGCGCTCGGGGAGGGCCTGAGCGGAGCAAGGGCGAGCCGGGCGGCCCATGGCTCGCGCTGTGGCACCAACGCCGGGACCGAAGATCCCGCCCCTCCCCGGAGGGGGGCCAGAGCTTCCCGTCCTCAGGCGCCCCTGGAAGAACCCATGAGACCACCGGGGCGACCGTTGACGGCCGGCAGCAGAATCGGCCCGCCCAGGCGGAACCAGCCTTGGCCCGGTTGGGGTCAGCTCCCCGCTCGACCCCCGACTGGTGCAGGCGGCAGGCCCGATGCCTGGGCGAGCGGCCCGCGGGCGACGAGGCGAGAGTTCCCGTGACGGGAAGCCCCCGCGAGGGGCGCATGCGAGCTGGTCACCACCGCTCCCTCCGGCCCGGCCCTCCCCGGCCACGCGCCGAGATTGCGCGCCCACTCGCCCTTCGCGCGGGGGGAGCGGCGGACGCGCCCGATCTATCCTCCTCGACGTGAGAGCGATGCTTCTCGACGGGCCCGGCCACACCCCGCGCCTTGCTTCCATCCCCGCGCCCCATCCGGGGCCGGGCCAGATCCTCCTGCGCGTTCGGGCATGCGGAGTCTGCCGCACCGACCTCCACATCATCGACGGCGAGTTGACCGAGCCCAAGCTGCCCCTGGTGCTGGGCCACCAGATCGTGGGCACGGTCGAGTCGCAAGGGCCCGAGGCCGTGCGCTTCGCACGTGGGCAACGGGTCGGAGTGGCCTGGTTGGGCTGGGCCTGCGGCGACTGTCGCTACTGCCGCTCAGGCCAAGAGAATCTCTGCACCCGTGCCCGCTTCACCGGCTACCAGATCGACGGTGGGTACGCTGAACTTGCCGTCGCCGACGAGCGCTTCTGCTATCCGATCCCGGAGGGGTACCCTGACCTTGAGGCCGCCCCCCTGCTCTGCGCCGGCCTGATCGGCTACCGCTGCCTCCGCCTGGCTGGGCCAGCCGAGGTGCTGGGCCTCTACGGGTTCGGGGCGGCAGCCCACATTGTCGTACAGGTCGCTCGGCATCGTGGCCAGCGGGTTTTCGCCTTTGTGCGCGCAGGAGACCAGGAGGCGGCCAGCTTCGCCCTCCAGCTGGGGGCAGAATGGGCCGGCGACTCGCTGCAGCCAGGCCCGGAGCCACTGGACGCGGCCATCATCTTCGCCCCAGCAGGGGAACTGGTCCCTGCTGCACTGCGCGCCGTGCGCCCAGGTGGGGTGGTGGTCTGCGGAGGCATCCACATGAGCGACATCCCCTCCTTCCCCTACGAGCTCCTGTGGGGGGAGCGGGTGCTGCGATCGGTGGCCAACCTCACGCGCCAGGACGGAGAGGAGTTCCTCGAGCTAGCACCCCAGGTGCCCATCCACACCGAGGTCGAGGTCTACCCATTGGAGGGGGTGGCCCAGGCCCTGGAGCGGCTGCGCCGAGGTCAGGTGCGCGGAGCCGCGGTGCTGGTGCCCTGAAAGCAGCGCTGCCGCGCCGATAAAGGTTGTCCCGCCCGGCACCGACATCGAGGCGGGGGCGTGGCGGGCTCCGCCGGTCGATAGGGACGGGCGTGTCCCCGCCCGGTGGGTCATGGCCGAGGCTGCCCTCGGGCATCATCACGCCCCCACGTGGGGGTGGACATCGGCCCCGGCGATGGCCGGGCAGGAGAGCCAGCGGCAACGCAAAGCCGTTGCGCATCGCGGTCACCTGGATGCGCCGGTTGTGGCCTTGCACGGTGGCCCGCATCCATCCCCATGCGCGGCACGGGCCGACCGGCACTCGCTCACCACCCCGCCCCGGAGGCCTCGTCCCCCGGCCTGAGGCAGAGCTGGCCACCTGAGAGACGGCGGACTCAGACCGCCGAACGCGACCGGGCCCGAACCAGGTCGCAGAGCCCTGGCTCGCGCCATCGTCGCCGTCCGGTGCTGGCCGGTGAAGCCCTGGGCCCGCGAACCGCCGGGATACCCGCCCACCGCGACCTTCGCAACCTCACCGAGCCTGTCCGCGACGGCCAGCTGGGCAGCGCCGGGCCAAAGGAACGGGGGACGCGAGCCGTCAAGGCAACGGTAGGCAGAGATCCGTCCCCCACCCGGCAGCAACAGCCCCCCTGGGCCCGGGCAGGGCGCAACGATCTCGCCGGAGGTTCATGGGCCGCCTTTCCCGGACGCCCAGGCCGCCAGGCGAGCGTCGACCTCCGCACGCCCTGGCGGCTCGGCCCCCGGGCGTTCACAAGCCAGCGCTGCCGCGGCCGAGGCGAAGCGCATGGCTCGCTCAAGGCCTGCTTTGCCGAGTTCCCCGAGGCGCTGGCGGCTCAGCGCTCCTTGCTCGGCGAAGGCAACAAGTAGGCCGGCTCCATAGGCATCCCCGGCACCCACCGTGTCGACGACCCGGCAGGGGGCGGCCGGGCACTCCAGAGCCAGGTCTCCTCGGATGAGACGGCTGCCGGCCGCGCCCTGGGTGACCACCGTGCACACGCCACCGTGGAGATCGTCACCCCACGCCTCCAGGTCCTGGGTACTGGCCCGCACCAGATCGGCCAGGCGCACGCACTCCCGCACCGCCGCTCGATAGCCATCCCAATCCCGAACCGCCTCCGGCCTCAGGTTCAAGTCGAAAGAGAGGAACACGCGACCGGCAAGTTGGCGGCAGAGCCACAGAATCGCCTCCCGGCTGGGCTGGAGCGCGATCCCGAGCGAGCCGAAGTGAAGCGCCTCCAGCCCCGCGGTGAGCGCCGGCGCCAGGTCAGAGGGCTGGAGCCGAGCAGCGGCGGTCCCCTCCAGACGCAGGTCGTAGGCGGGCTCACCCGCCGAAGAGGTGACGAGCGCCAGGGCGCTTGGCTCCGGGCAGTCAACGGCGAGGCTGGTGTGAACGCCGCTCGCGGCCAGGTGATCGGCCAGCAGGCGGCCGAGGGGGTCGAGGGAGAGTCGGCCGATGAACGCGGCCTGCCGGCCCAGTCGGGCAACCCCCACGGCGAGGTTGTACGGCGAGCCACCGGGACGGACGCGGAAGCCCGAGAGACGACCGTCCTCGACGACCGCGATCAGGTCGACCAAGCTCTCGCCGACGCTGCCGATCACCCAGAGCCCTCACCAAGGGACGCGATGGCCGAAGGAGTGGCGCAGGGCGGAGTCGATGGTCATGGCGCCGTACAGCAAGCCCCCCAGGGGAAAGGTCAAGGCCCAGAGCGGGCACAGGCCAAAGAAACGAATCGTGGGCAGGAAGAGCGCCGTCATCAGTGCCCAAGCCCCAGCGCCGAGCAACGTCAACACCGGCCACCGCGCGTCTCCGGAGAAGGGGCTGAACGCGAGCAGGCCAGGGGGGACCGCGAAGAGGAGAAGCAACCCGATCACAGTGCCAGCGAGCAACGGCCATGAGTAGCGCAGCTCGTTGAAGGCGGAACGCCGGACCATCCGCCAGACCGAGGCCAGCGACTCATGCTCACGGAGGCTGACCACCTCCCTCCGGCTGATCGCCAAGCGGAGACGCCCTCCCGCCCGACGTACGGCCTTGGCCAGGTGCACGTCATCGATGACCTCCCCTCGGATCGCCTCGAACCCCCCTGCTCGTTCCAGACCGGCACGGCGGAGGAGGATGCAGCCCCCCGCGGCGGCGGCGGTGCGTCCCTCATTGACCCACCGCATGGGGTAGAGCAGGTTGAAGAAGAACAGGAAGGGCGGGATCAACAGGCGCTCAGCGGCCGAATCGGCGCGGAGCCGGGCCATACGGCTGTCGAGGTCCAATCCCCGACACTCGCTCTCCGCCACCAGCCGGCGCAGGGAGCCGGCCTCATGCCGGATGTCGGCGTCGGTGAGGAGCAGGTACTCGGGATCGCCTGCGGCCCTGGCTCCCTGCTCCAGCGCCCAGACCTTGCCCACCCAGCCCCTGGGCAGGGACGCTCCCCGAACCACCGTCAGCCGTCCAACGTCGAGGGCCTCGGCCACGGCCGCGGTGCCATCCTCGGAGCGGTCGTCGACCACGACCACTCGCCAGTCCCCGGGGTAATCCTGAGCCAGCAACGCCGGCAGCGTCCGAGGGAGGATGGGCGCCTCGTTGCGAGCCGGCACCAGCACACAGACCGAGGGCCAGGCGGGTAGGTCAGGCGGCGGACCGTCGTCGCCGACCGGGCTCAGGTCCCAGGGCCGAGCGGGGTGGAGGGTGATCCCCAGCCACGCCAAGCACGAGGCTATCCCTAAGAGGACGAGCGCCGTCGCCAGGCTCATGGGCGCAACTGTAGCCGCTGCCTCTGACCCCTGGAAGCCAGGCGCCGGCTGCCAGCTGACCTTCGGCCGCTTATGCTCGAAACCATGAAGATCGTTGGCGAGCCGGAGGTGATCGTCGTCCCCCGCGAGGACGAGGTACGTGCCCCAGCCCCTCAACCGGTCCCGGCGGAGCCGCCGGAGCGGGAGGCCGAGCCCGCCCGCCGCTGATGGCCGCCTCGCTGCCGATCCTCGGCTTTCGGGAATGGATCGTTCGCGGCGACGGGGTGATCAGCGGCATCAGGGGCGAGCCATGGACGGGGGCGACCATGGAGGCGAGATGCCCGGAGGGCCATCCCGCCCCCGACCCGGGTTGCGTCTGCGGCATCTACGCTATCGACGAGTGGCCAGGGCTGGGCGACCGTCGCCTCTATGAGCAAGCCACGCTGCCGTTCCGTCTCGCGGCTCAAGCGCTGTTGAGCATGACCGTGCTGATGGGGCTGGTCCTGCTCCTGGCCATGGACTGGCCCCTCCTGCACCGAGGGAGCTGGCTGCCGGCCGTCGTCATCGCCCTCGCCATGGGCCTCGGCCTCAGCGGGATGGCGGCCGCGGACCTGGCCGTTGGTCGGTCCCCCTACCTGTTGGGGGCGGTGGTGCTCAGCGGCCGGATCCTCCGCCATCGCAACGGCGTGCTGCGTGCTGAGCACGCCCGGATCGCGTGCCTCGTCCGCCCCCCCGGGGTGGGCCGGAAGCCAGCCGGGCGGGTAGCCCTGCGCCTCGGGGTGCCCCTCTTCCACTGGTACCAGCGTCAACGGGCGCTGGCGTACCTCAGCGAACACGGGGATCTCTGGCCGCGGGCAGCAGCCCAGGCTCGACGCAACGCCTGAAGCCGTCACCCGGAGCCAGAGGGCCGACGGCTCAGGCCGAGACCTCGCGTGCCCGGCGCACCCTGGCCGCCAAGCTCGAGGCGCGGTGACCGTCCAGCTCCACGAGATCGAAGAGCTCCGGCGGCACGTCGTGGAGGAACTGGCTGGAGGACAGGGCAACACTCCGGGCGAAGATGGTGCGGAGGCCGGAGGTGGTCAGGTACAGGCGCCGCTGAGCTCGGGTGATGCCGACGTAGCAAAGGCGACGCTCCTCCTCCAAACCACCCTCGTCGACCAGCGCCCGTTCGTGGGGCAAGATCCCGTCCTCCAACCCGGTCAAGAAGACCACCGGGTACTCCAATCCTTTGGCCATGTGGAGGGTGATCAAGGTCACCCGATCCCGCCCCCCCTCGACCTCGTCCGCCCCAGAGGCGAGGGAGACGTCGGTCAGGAAGCGGTCGAGCGCCCGGTCCACGGGAAGGCGATCGTAGCCTTCGGCGAACGAGCGCAGCTCGACTAGGTTGTCGAGTCGGGTCCGGCCAGCGGGGGTCCCGTCGTCGTAGTGCTCAGCCAGGTTGCAGCGCTGGATCACCAGCTGGATCAGCTCCCCAGGCCGCCGACGGCCGACCTCGGCCGCCAGGGGAGCGAGCTCGGCGTAAAAGGCGGCCAGCGCTCGGCGAGCGTCGGCCCGGACCGGGACCTGGTCGGCCAGGCCGCAGATCTCAAGGATTGACATCCCCCCGTCGGAGGCGGCGGTGATCGCCGCCTGAGCCGTCCGTTCCGAGATTCGGCGGCGAGGCACGTTGGCGATCCGGTCGAAGCTGATGGCGTCCGCGGGATTGACCAGGAAACGCAGGTAGGCGATGACGTCCCGAACCTCCCGCCGATCCCAAAAGCGAAGACCGCCAACCAGATGGTAGGGGATCCGCCGCTCCATCAGCGCCCTCTCGTAGCAGCGGGACTGGGCGTTGGTGCGATAGAGGATGGCGAAGTCAGAGAAAGGACGGCCGTCGGACTCGGCTACGGCAAGAATCTCGTCGGCAACGAAGGCGGCCTCGGCTGTGTCGTCGGGCGCCAGCACCAGGACCGGCCTGGCCCCGCCCAGGCGGGCGGTCCACAGCCGTTTGGCCATGCGTCGCTGGTTCCGTGAGATCACGTGGTGGGCGACGTCCAGGATGGGCTGGGTCGAGCGGTAATTCTGCTCCAGCCGGACCACGGCGGCGTCGGGGAAGTCTCGCTGGAACTCCAGAATGTTGCGAATGTCGGCCCCCCGGAAGCCGTAGATGGCCTGATCATCGTCGCCAACCACGGTCAGGTTACGAGACTCCTGGCAGAGCAATCTGAGCAGCTCATACTGAGCGCGGTTGGTGTCCTGGTATTCGTCGACAAGGACATGCGCGAAGCGGCGGCGCCAGTGGGCAAGGACCTCTGGGTCGGACCGGAGGAGCTGCACCAGGTTGAGGATTAGATCATCGAAGTCCATCCCGTTGGACTCTCGAGCCAAGGTCTGATAGCGCTCATAGACAGCACGGAGCAGACGATCGGCGGCCTTCTTCCCGGTGATGTCCTCAGGTCGCCTAAGCTCGGCCTTGGCTCGAGAAATGGCGGCCTGGAGGCGGCCCAGGTCGCCTTTCTTGGCCTCTGCGCCCAGCTCGGCCAGGGCACGCCTCAGGATCGAGCGGGCGTCATCCTCGTCGAAGATGACGAACCCCTCGCGGTAGCCGAGCCGATCGGCGTGGATCCTGAGCATGCGCGTGGCCATGGCGTGGAAGGTCCCGATCCAGAGATCCCCAAGGGGACGACCCATCCGGGCCCGGAGCCGGGAGACCATCTCTCGGGCTGCCTTGTTGGTGAAGGTCAAGGCCAGGATCTGCTCTGGATCGGTTCCGCGCTCGATCAGGTGCGCAATTCTGGCGGTGAGGACACGGGTCTTCCCGCTCCCCGCTCCAGCCAGAACCAAGAGCGGGCCGCCGGCGTGGGTGACGGCCTGCTGCTGGGGATGGTTGAGAGCATCGTCGTCCACGGCGAGGCCAGATCATAGTCGGCAGGCGATGATGCCCTCCTGACCGCAGGCCCGTGCTCACGGTAGGGCCAGCGTGCCCACCAGCGCAGGGAACAGGCCTGTCGGTCAGGCAGCGCCCACCACTCGTGGTCGGGTCGCCCCACCGCCAGCGCCGGTCCGCTCGATCGCCGCGGCGATCGCGTCCAGCTCGGCCTCCTCCAGGGCCGGGTTGCCGGCATCGATCCATCCACCTGCTCGGGCGGTCGAGCTTCCACGATCGCCCCGGTCACGCCCGGCCAGCTCAGCACCCAGGCCACGGCCAGAGCGGCGAGGCCGACCCCACGACGCCGAACCGGGGGCATCAGCGCCTCGACCAAAGCCAGGTCGCGCGACAGTCGGGGCTCCTGGAATTCCCCCTCTCGCCGACGCCAATCGTCGGCTGGCAACGCGGCCACACGAGCAAGGAGAAGCGTCCGGTCAAAAGGCCCGATTGATCAGGCTGTAGGCGATCACGCCGGTGTTATGACGTCGAGCCCAAGAGAACACGTCGGACGCAGCCTCGCGGTCGATCATCGACCGCAGCGGCTGGACCGAGTCCACATGGCGCACAGCCTCGACCCGCTCCAGCAGTGGAAGGTCGAAGTTGGGGACTCCCCAGCCCTGACCTTGCCTTGCTCGATCAAGCGAATCATCTCCCCCAGGACTCCTCCACCGGGGTCCCCACCTCGTCCGGCCAGCGGAGCTGGTAGAGATCGATACGCTCCATGCCCAGGCGGCGTAACGCCGCTGCCGCTGAGTAAGCGATCGTCTCATGCGGCACCCCTCACGGGGTTGCCCTCGCGAGCTTCGCGCTTCCTCGCCGCGTGCCCGGGAAGCCCGGGTCCTACCGGGGGCCCCACGAGGCCGGCCTCGTGGGGCCCCCTGACCGCGGCCCGGATGCCCTCGGTGAGGGCCCCCTTTGGCGACCTGGGGCCACCAGGCCTCCTCCCTCCCGATCCACGCCCTTGGGGGCCCTTCCCCGGCGCCGGCGGGGGCGGAAGGGCAACGACGACCCGACCGACCGGTCTCCCGGTCGGGGTCGAGATCGGCCCCGAGCCGCCGTGCCGCCCCACCGGCGACGGATGGCCCGCCGCTGCTCGGGCGCGCCGGCGGCACGCGGTCACCGAAGGCGCTCCCTGTCGCCGCGCCCACCGCCTCGAGCTCGCTCGCGCATCCTGGCAGATGCCTCGAAGGGCAACTTCACCAGCCTCGGCACGGGCCATCGACCCTCCTCCCCCTGGCTCACCCCAAGCCAGGTCCTGCAGGCTATGCTGGTCAAGGCTGGAGGGGCTAGCGGAGGACCGTTGGTGGCCGCCTATGCCATGGGCATGACCACGCCGTCGCAGGTGGGAAGACTGGACGACCAGCGCAGACACGGGCCTGAGGCCATGGTCGAGCCAAGGACGCCGTCGCCGCTACGAGCGGGCCGGGGGTGGGCCTTACCCCCTCAGGAGGCTTCCCCTGAGGAGAGGTTCGCGACCTCGCCGATGGCCACCCTTGCGCCGGCTCAAGAGATCGTTCGGGCGTTGGGCGAGCTCGCTCTGACCGTCGCTCAGCCCACGAGCCTCGAGCGACTCGCTTTCCTGACCGTAGACCTGGCTCGCGACCTGCTTGGCGCCGACGCCGGGTCGCTCTTCCTCTGGCACCAGGCGAGCGGTCACCTGGCGTCGGTTGCCTACAACGACCCAAGCTGGGATCCCAGGGCGGTTCGGTGCTTCGCTCCCGGCGAGGGCGTCACCGGCGCTGCCTTCCAAGCTGGCCACCCGCTCGTGGTCCATGACTACCCGAGCTCTGCGTACGCGGTCACGACCGCCGTCTCCCAGGGCCTGAAGAGCGGGATCGCCACGCCCCTGGTGATCGGACAGCGCCGGGTGGGTGTGCTCTCCGCTCGCAGCTACCGACACGTCACCTGGACTGCTGAGCATGCCCGCCTGCTGTCGGTGATCGCGGCCCTGGCCGCGCCTGGGCTTGAGCAGGCGCTGATCCGCTCCCGGCGTGGCATCAGGCTCACCCCCAAGGAGGAGGAGGTGCTCACCGACCTGATGGCTGGCCGCACCGCCAAGGCCATCTCCCGGGCTCACGGCGTCTCCGAGGCCACGGTGCGGACGCACATCCGCTCGGTCCTGACCAAGTTCGGCGTCAGCTCCCAGCTGGCAGCCGTGGCATTGGCTCGTGACCTCGGGTTTGGCTCGCAACACCATTCGGCCGGCGAGCTCGGACCGGGAGGCACAAACCCGGGGTGGGAGGAGCGCACCTGAGCACTGGACTCGCCTCATCGATTTTGGGGATGTGCGGGACCCAACCACCGACGTATGCTAGAACCGTCCTCGTTGGTAAACTGTCTACAAACAGCACGCAAACGAGCGGCTAGCGGCTGTAGCCGCGTTCACATCCGTTTCATCTTGATCTCACCCCCGCAGCCATGCTCGGTGGAGGTGCGAGGAGGGTAACCTCCTCGCCCACCCCGAGCGAGGTGGTGGGGAGACCGTAGCTGTCGGGCCTGGGCGGTCGCTCACGCTGGCCACCGTTTCCTGTCGCTCGTGGCCAGGCTTGCGCCAGGGCGCCGGCCCCTGGCTTCCACCCGGGTCCCCACGGGCTTTTCTACACTGGCCACCATGGCCGGTGTCGCGCTCGAGGTGGCAGGGCTGGTGAAACGGTACGGGCCGCGGGCAGCCATCGATGGGGTCTCCTTGACGGCCGAGCTGGCGGCCGTGACCGCAATCCTGGGCCCGAACGGAGCTGGCAAAACCACCCTGGTGGAGACCTGCGAGGGATTCCGCCGGCAGGACGCGGGTCACATACGGGTCTTGGGCCTCGACCCGAGACGCGAGGGACACCGGCTGAGGTCGCTGATCGGGGTGATGCTGCAGCAGGGCGGGATCTACCCAGCCGCCCGTCCCCTGGAGATGCTCCGGCTGGTCGCTGCCTATTACGCCCACCCTCTGGCCCCAGAGACGCTGCTGGACCGGCTGGGCCTGCTTGAGGTGGCGGGCACCCCCTGTCGGCGTCTGTCTGGAGGGCAGCGACAACGCCTCGCCCTTGCCCTGGCCATCGTGGGCCGACCCGCGATGGTCTTCCTCGACGAGCCCACGACCGGACTCGATCCACAGGCACGGCAGGCTACCTGGGAGCTGATCACGGACCTGCGGCGGGACGGGGTCACGATCGTCCTGACCACCCATTACATGGAGGAGGCGGAGCGCCTCGCCGACCAGGTGGTGATCATCGATCGCGGACGAGTCGTGGCCCATGGCACGCCCGCAGAGCTGACCAGCCTCGGTGACCGCCGACGCCTGGAGTTCCGGGCTCAGCCCGGCCTCGACCTGATGGGGCTGACGGAGGCCCTGCCCCCGGGACACGTGGTCCGCGAGGCATCACCTGGACGCTACGTGGTCGAGGGAGAGATCGGGCCCGAGGTCGTGGCCGGGGTGGCGGCCTGGTGCGCCGCTCGCGGCATCTTGCCAGGTGAGCTGCGGGTGGAGAGCAGGTCGCTAGAGGACGTGTTCCTCGACCTGACCGGCAGGGAGCTGCGGTCCTGATGGACGGTCGGGGGACCTTCGCTCCCGCCCCTGGGCCGGCGCCAGCGCTGCGGCGGGTGATGGCGCAGGCCGCCATGGAGCTCCGACTCCAGCTACGCAACGGTGAGCAGCTCTTACTGACCCTGGCCATCCCGATCCTCGTCCTCGTCGTCTTCTCCATCGCGCCCGTGCTCGGGGAGCGCAACCGAGTGGACTTCCTGCTGCCGGGCGTGATCGGGCTGGCGGTCATGTCGACCGCCTTCACCGGACAGGCCATCGCCACTGGCTTCGACCGGCGGTACGGCGTGTTGAAGCGCCTGGGAGCCACGCCCCTCGGCCGTTCCGGCCTGATCCTAGGCAAGACCACGGCCATGCTCGGGGTGGAGGCGATCCAAGTCTTGGTCCTCGGGCTCGTGGCGTGGGGGTTGGGATGGCGACCCCACGGGTCCGTGCCGACGGCGCTGCTCCTGATTCTGGTTGGCACGGCCGCGTTCAGCGGCCTCGGGCTCTTGCTGGCAGGCCTGCTGCGGGCAGAGGCCACCTTGGGAGCGGCGAACCTCGTGTACTTGATACTGCTGGTAGTGGGAGGGGTGGTCTTCCCCGTCTCCGACCTTCCTTCCGGCCTCCAAAGACCAGCCGAGCTGTTGCCCATCACTGCCCTGACCGAAGGGCTGCGAGCTGCCTTGGGCGAGGGGGGCGGCCTGCAGCTCCGCGACCTGGCCGAGCTGGCGGCGTGGGCGATCCTGGGTGCGGGCCTGGCCTCCGCCACCTTCCACTGGGAGTGACGAGGCGCAGCACACAGGCCGCGGCCGAGAACCGTTCACCATTGGAACCAGAGAGCGGACAACGGCTCGCCAGGAGGTGCCCCCATGGAAGGCTCGACGGGCAACGTCCCCCGCCACCCCGATGGCATCCAACGGCTCCTATCCGACACCCGAGTCCTGGGACCGAGCGGGATCGAGCGGGTGGCCTGGGGCTGGCGTCGGTACGCGCGGTCCGAGCTCGACGCCTGCGACCATGCCTGCGCGAAGGCGGAGGCGGCCATCCGCTCCGCCGGTCTGCAACCAGCCCTGCAGGCAGCGGAGCAGGAGTTGCGCCAGGTCACCCACGGCCAGGAATGGCAGGCGGAGGACCAGCTCACGGGTCGGACCGCCGCCGAGGCGGCGCGACGAGCGGCCCTGGCCCTGATCGCCCAAGACTGGCTCAGCCACGGGGAATACCGGGCGCTGGTCAAGCCGATGTCGGAGGCGCTCCCCTGGCTCCTCCCCGAGGAGCGCCCGGACGCGTACCCGGAGTCGCCGGCCTGAGTGGGACCAGGGATCGACCCTGACCCGGATCGCTCAGCGCCGGGTCGGGGCGCCGGGCAGAGACCCGATCTCCTCTCCCTGCTCCCCGGCCTGGAGGTCTTGGCGCAGCCCCTCCTGCATCCAGCGGTAGAAGATGACCAGCAACGCCCACGCGGAGCTGGCCATGTCCATGCTCATCATCACGATCCCGGCGATGGTCTGGTCCAGGACAGGGCTGATGCCCGAGACCAGCCGCGGCGCCTCTGCGTAGGGGGCATAGAAGAGTTGCCGGGAGAACTGGAGGGAGAGCGAGACCAGCATCATCGGCATCATGCCGATGAACACGTAGACGATCTTCTGGGGGTCGCTGAGGCGCCACCGGGCCCGGCTTGAGGTGGCGCCGACCACCGGCCACCAGTAGAGGCCCCCGGCCACGAGGAAGGTCAGGTGCTCAAGGATGTGAACGGTTTCGTTCTCAAGACCCAGGTCGTAGGCGGGCGGCACGTGCCACGCCAGCACCACCAGCGCGTAGACGACCTGGGCCGCCACCGGCTCGCTGAGCCATCCCAGACCTGGCACCCACCGGAGAAGTCGCTGGGCCATGCCCGGCGTGAGCCCGGCCACCAGCAACGGCGCGGCCACCACCATCAGCAGCATGTGCTGGAGCATGTGGGCGCTCTGGAGGTACTGATCCCCGAGCGGGTCCAGAGGCGTCTCCAGCGCTCCCCAGATGACAACCAGGCCGAGACCAAAGAACCCGGCCTCGCTCCAGCGCATCCGCTCGCCTCTGGCCAGGGCCACGTAAACGACCGCCAGGGCCACCAGGCCCAGGTACACGCTGGCATCGAGGGGGAACCGGATCGGTTCCGCGTCCAGGACGATCATGCCACCCCCCTGGGCGGGACGACCGCGTCGCTCCGATCGCTCACGTATCGAATGCTAAGCAGGTGCCGGAGGTCCCGCGCGTGATGGACCAGGCCACCGGCCGGGGTGGAGGAGGGCCATGAGAACGAGGTCGCCTCGTGGAGGCTCCCCGGCCACCACCATCGCCGAGCTCTTCGGCTTGACCCCTCCATCGTGCGGCGCGGGATCGGACGCCTCAATCATGAGGGCATCGCCGGGCTCAGCGACCGCCCCCGGTCGGGGCGACCGCGGCCGGGCGGCCCCCGGCTCCAAGAACGCATCCAGCGCCGGCTTCCTCCAGCCCCCAGAGCGGGTGCTGGCGCCTGCCCCACCACTGGCGGAGCGGATCTGGGGGGCGATGAGACGGCGTTGGCCACCACCCCGGTGGAGGCCATGGCCGGTCGGATGCGTCAGGTGCGGGCCTTCTTTCGGGAGCGCAGCCAGGAGCAGCGGCTGCGGTGTGCCTCGCCGTTCCGGTCACCCTGGTTGCCCGAGGGACACGCGCAGACGTTGTGGGAGGCGGCTTAGCGTCGAACGATGATGGCCTCAGTGGCTGACCCGCACGACCCTGGATGGGCAGAGGCGTCCCGTCGCGTCGGGGCGATCGGGACGGGAGCCCCGATCCAGCTCCCCAAGGGCGAGATCCGGGTCGGCACCGCCTCCTGGACCGATCCCACCATGACCCGGCCCGGGGTCTTCTACCCACGGGGCGTGACCACCGCCGAGGGGCGGCTCCGCTACTATGCCAGCCGCTTCCCCCTGGTCGAGGTCGACGCCACCTACTACGCCCTGCCCTCGGTGGAGACGGCGCAGCGCTGGGTGGAGCGAACGCCCCCTGGGTTCGTCTTCAACGTCAAGGCCCACGCCCTGATGACCGGGCAGCCTTCGGAGCCGAGACGACTCCCCCCAGCGATCCGAGAGGAGCTTCCACCAGAGCTGGCTCAGCGTCCCCGCCTGTACGCCCACGACCTTCCTCACGAGCTTCTCGACGAGATCTGGTCGACCTTCCGACGCGTGGTCGAGCCGCTGCGCGAGAGCGGCAAGCTGGGGGTCGTGCTCCTCCAGTATCCACGCTGGGTGATCCCATCGTCCCAGGCCTGGCAACGCATCCTGGAGTCGCGCGACCGCCTCGGCGGCCTCCCGGTCGCGGTCGAGTTCCGCCACAGCTCCTGGTTCAATCAGAGGAACGCCGAGCGCACCCTCCATTTCCTCGGGGAGCACTCCCTTCCCTACGTCATCGTGGATGAGCCCCAAGGCCTCAAGAGCTCCGTGCCCCCGGTGGTGGCCGCCACCTCGCCCGACCTGGCCGTGTTCCGGTTCCACGGCCGTCGCGCCGAGACCTGGGAACGGCCCAACGTGCCCCCCGCGGAGCGCTTTCGCTACCTGTACGACCCGGACCAGCTGGCCGACTGGGCCCCCGCCATCCTGGCCGTGGCCGGGAAGGTCCGACGGACCCACGTCATCATGAACAACTGCTTCTCCAACTACGCCGCCGTCAACGCCACCGAGCTGGCTGAGCTGCTCCGAGAGCAGGCCGAGCGGCTGCTGTGAGACGCCCGCCTCCGGCGACCGGCAGCTTCGCCGCGGCAGAGCCTCGAGCCACCACGTCCTCCCCTCAGGCCGATCCGATGGCGTCCGGAGACCCCGGCGAGCCCCGCGCCCTGGCCATGCCGGACCGCGGGCTCAGGCGCCTGCCTCCTCGTCACCGATCTCTTTTTCGCCGAGCAATCTCGCTCAGGGGTGACCATGGCGATGAGGGTGTGCACCTATGTGAGAGACGCATCTAGATGCGAGGCACCAATGCGTACGGAGGCCGAAGATCGATGGGATGCCGGTTGACGCCATGTCGCCCGTATGCTGTACTCGGGCGGGAGTCTCACCCAGCCCTCAGAGGAGAGTAACGGTGAGCCCGAGCTGGCCAAGTGGGCGAGGCACGGCTGATCCCGTGGTGGACGACGCGATGCGTGCCAACACGCAGGCACGGGATCTCCTTCGAAGAGGCCACATCGGTACGTCTGGGAGGTGACGTCATGTTCCCAGGAGCGTTCGACTACCGTGCCCCGACCTCGTTGGACGAGGTCTTGGAGCTGCTCAGGGAGCATGGGGAGGAGGCGAAGGTGCTGGCCGGCGGCCAGAGCCTGATCCCACTCTTGAAGCTCCGGTTGGCCTCGCCCGCTCTGCTGGTCGACATCGGCCGGTTGCCAGGGCTCCAGGGGATGGTGAGGAGGAACGGCACGCTCGTCATGGGGGCACGCACCCGTCACGTGGACGTGGAGCGGGCCTCGCTTCCGGCGGGCCTTGAGATCCTGCATGACGCCGCTCCCCAGATCTCGGACCCGCTGATCCGCAACGTGGGCACGGTCGGGGGCTCGCTCTGCCATGCCGACCCGGCCGGCGATTGGGGCTCGGTGGCGATCGCACTCGGGGCCGGGCTCGCCCTGCGCTCCTCCCGGGGGGAGCGGATGGTGGACGCCAGGGAGTTCTTCAAGGGACCGTTCACCACCGCCCTGGCGGCCGACGAGATACTCACCGAGATCCACCTCCCCATCCCCTCGGGCCGGGCGGCGGGGACCTACCTGAAGCTGGAGCGGAAGGTGGGGGACTTCGCCACCGTGGGCGTCGCGGTCCAGGTCGAGATGGACGGACCGCGGGTGCGACGGGCCGGCATCGGCCTGACCGCGGTCGCCCCCACCAACCTGCAGGCACGGGCAGCCGAGGCGTCCCTGGCCGGTCGCGAGCTGGACGATGCGGCCATCGCCGAGGCGGCCCGGCTCGCGGCCGAGGCGGCCGACCCCCGCGACGACATCCGGGGCAGCGCCGCCTACAAGCGTGACATGGTGCGGATCCTTGTCCAGCGCGGCCTGCGCACGCTGCGGCAACGACTTGAGGAGGTCGGGCCATGAGCGAGATCGGGGTGCGGGTCAACGGGCGGGAGCAGCGTCACGAGGTTGAGCCGCGGGTGTTGCTGGTCGACTTCATCCGGACCCAGCTCCGTCTCACCGGGACCCACATCGGCTGCGATACCAGCAGCTGCGGTGCCTGCACGGTCCTGCTCGACGGCGAGCCGGTCAAGTCCTGCACGCTGCTCGCGGTCCAAGCCGACGGCCATGAGATCACCACCGTCGAAGGTCTGGCGAGGGGGTCGGAGCTCCATCCGGTCCAGGTCGGCTTCCACGAGGAGCATGGACTCCAGTGCGGCTTTTGTACCCCGGGCATGATGCTGGTGGCGGCAGCGTTGCTGGAGCGCAACCCGGAGCCGACCGAAGAGGAGATCCGCTGGGCGATCAGCGGCAACCTCTGTCGCTGTACCGGCTACGTCAACATCGTGAAGGCGATTCAGCACGCGGCCCGGCTGCGGCAGAAGCCCGCGCCGCCGGTGCCCACGGGAGGTGCGGGATGAGCGTCGAGGTCCGTCCGCACGGTGGTATCGGCGAGTCCTACAAGCGCAAGGAGGACGCACGCTTCGTGCGCGGCCGCGGCAGCTACCTGGACGACATCGTGCTGCCGGGCATGCTGCACATGGCCATCCTGCGCAGCCCGCACGCCCACGCCCGCATTCGTTCCCTCGACGTCTCCCGCGCCGCGGCCTCGCCGGGGGTGGTGGCGGTGGTGACCGGCGAGCTGCTGGCCCAGCACAAGCTGGCCTGGATGCCGACCATGTCCGGCGACACCCAGGCCGTGCTGGCCACCGACAAGGTCCGATTCCAGGGCCAGGAGGTGGCGGCGATCGTCGCCGAGAGCAAGTACCTGGCCGAGGACGCGCTGAGCGCGATCGAGGTCGACTACGAGGTGCTGCCGGCGGTGACCTCCCCGCAGCAGGCGATGCGGCCTGACGCGCCTCTGATCCGGGACGACAAGGAGGGGCAGAAGGACAACCACATCTACCACTGGGAGGCCGGGAGCAAGGAGGACACCGACGCCGCCTTCGCCCGGGCGGCACGGGTGGTGCGGCTGACCACCCACTATCCACGCTCCCATCCTGCCCCGCTCGAGACCTGCGGGATCGTGGCCGACGTCGACCCCGCAACCGGCAAGGCCACCCTCTACCTGACCAGCCAAGCCCCGCACGCCATCCGGACCGTGTTCGCCCTGGTGGCCGGGCTTCCCGAGCACCAGATCCGCGTGATCGCGCCCGACATCGGCGGTGGCTTCGGGAACAAGGTTCCCGTCTACCCCGGCTACGTGGTGGCGACCGCCGCCTCCCTGCTGCTTGGACGACCGGTGAAGTGGGTGGAGGACCGGACCGAGAACCTGATCTCCACCGGCTTCGCCCGTGACTTCCACATGACCGGCGAGCTGGCCTTGGACGAGCAGGGGAAGATGCTGGGGCTGCGCGTGCACCTGGACAGCGACAACGGCGCCTTCTACGCCGACGCCCAGCCCAGCAAGTTCAGGGCTGGACTCTTCCATATCGTGACCGGTTCGTACGACATCCCCGCCGCCCACGTCAGCGCCGACGGCTGGTATACGAACAAGGCGCCGGGCGGGGTCGCCTACCGGTGCTCCTTCCGGGTCACCGAAGCCTCCTACCTGATCGAGCGCCTGGTCACCAATGCCGCCCTGGAGCTGGGCAAGGACCCGGCCGAGCTGCGGCTCCAGAACTTCATCCAGCCTGAGCAGTTCCCCTACCGCTCGGCCACGGGCTGGGTCTACGACAGCGGCAACTACCCCGCCGCCCTGCGCCTGGCCCTGGAGAAGCTCGGCTACGAGGAGCTACGCCAGGAGCAAGCAGAGCGCCGGGCCCGGGGTGAGCTGATGGGGATCGGCCTGGCCAGCTTCACCGAGGTGGTGGGCGCTGGCCATGGCGCCGACTTCGACATCCTCGGCCTGCGTATGTTCGACTCGGCCGAGCTCCGCGTCCATCCCACCGGCAAAGCAGTGCTCAAGCTCGGCGTGAAGACCCAGGGCCAGGGTCATGAGACGACCTTTGCCCAGATCGTGGCCGAGGAGCTGGGCATCCCAGCCGCCGACGTCGAGGTCCAGCACGGCGACACCGACAACACCCCGTACGGTTTGGGCACCTACGCCTCCCGCTCCACCCCCACCGCGGGGGCCGCGACCGCCGTGGTCTGTCGCAAGCTGCGCGACAAGGCGCGCAAGCTGGCTGCCCACCTCCTGGAAGCGGCCGAGGACGACCTGGAGTGGGAACGGGGCCGGTTCTTCGTGAAGGGCTCCCCGGAGCGGGCAAAGACCATCCAGGAGATCGCGTTCGCGGCCTACACCAACCTCCCCGAAGGCATGGAGGCGGGGCTGGAAGGGGTGACCTACTACGACCCTCCCAACATGACCTTCCCCTTCGGGACCTACGCTGTGGTGGTCGACGTCGACCGGGGCACCGGCCAGGTCAAGGTGCGGCGGGTGGTGGCGGTCGACGACTGCGGCGTCCGGATCAATCCCATGATCGTGGAAGGTCAGATCCACGGTGGGCTCTGCGAGGGCTTCGGCATCGCCTTCACCGAGCAGATCACCTTCGACCAGGACGGCAACTGCATCGGCGCCAACTTCATGGACTACCTGCTGCCCACCGCTTGGGAGACGCCTAGGTTCGAGTGCCACGCCACCATCACCCCCTCCCCCCATCACCCGTTAGGGGCGAAAGGGGTCGGCGAGTCGGCCACCGTCGGGTCCCCTGCTGCCTACGTCAACGCCGTGATCGACGCGCTCTGGCCGTATGGCATCACCAACCTCGACATGCCCGTGACCCCGGACAAGGTCTGGGCGGCACTACGCTCAAGGGGGGTGACGGAATAGTCGCCCTGCCCGCTCGGGGGGCGTGCAAGCCTGATGGACGATGACCTGATCGAGCTGCTGGCACGGTACGCGAGGGCGGGAACGCCGTGCGTCCTCGCCACCGTGGTCCGCACCCAGCAACCGGCCTCAGCCCGGCCCGGCGACAAGGCGATCATCACCGCCGACGGGAAGCTGCGGGGCTGGATCGGTGGCAGCTGCGCCGAGCCGCTGGTGCGCCGTGAGTCGTTGCGGGCCCTAGCTGAGGGCGAGCCCCGGCTCGTCCACATCGTCCCGGCCCCGGAGGTCGGCCAGGTGCGGCGACGAGGAGAGCTGACCGTCGCCACCACCTGCCCCAGCGGCGGGGCGCTGGACATCTTCGTGGAGCCGCAGCTCCCCCGGCCGCTGTTGGTGGTGTTCGGTGACTCCCCGGCGGCGCGGACGCTCGTACGCCTGGGCGGGTTGATCGGGTTCCGCACCTGCGCCGTGCACCCTGGAGGCAGGATCGACGACTTCCCCGGCGCCGACCTGGTGCTGCCCAGCCTCGACCTCACACCGCTCCCCCTGGGACCGGACACCTGGGCCGTGGTCGCGACCATGGGGCACTACGACGAGGACGCGCTCGAAGCGGTGCTGACCCACCCTCAGATCTCGGTCGCCCTGGTGGCCAGCGCCCGCCGGGCCGAGGCGGTGCGCGCGGTGCTGCGTCAACGAGGGCTGGAGGAGGCATCGCTGGCCAGGATCCGGGCTCCGGCTGGCGGGCAGCGAGGTGGGAGCCAGGAGGAGATCGCGCTCCTGGCCTTGGCCGAGATTGCACGCCTCAGACAGCGCCGCCAACGAGGGCGGGCTGCGCCGGGGGCTGAGAGCTCCCCGAGCCAGGCGACGAAGGTCGTCGAGGAGGGCGACTTCGCCGCTGACCCAGTCTGTGGCATGGCGGTGGACCTGCGCCAGCCGCACGAGCGTTCACGGGCAGGTGGACACGAGCACCACTTCTGCTCCATCGACTGCCGGCAGCGCTTCGAAGCCGAGCCCGGGCGCTATCTCCAAGCCGCGGAGGCGGAGCGGCGATGAGGTCGGCCGGGATCGTGCTCGCGGCCGGATCCTCGACCCGAATGGGGAGGCCGAAGCAGCTGCTGCCGGTCAACGGCCGGCCGCTGCTCCAGCTGGTGGTGGAGCAAGCCTGCGCCGCACGCCTGGACGAGGTCCTGGTGGTCCTGGGCGCACAGGCGGAGGAGGTTCGGGCCCGGGTTGACATGGGCCGGGCCAGGGTGGTGGTGAACCCAGACCACGAATCGGGGATGGCCTCCTCCCTCCGATGCGGGGTGGCAGCCTTGGGCAAGGAGGTCGCACGGCTCGTCGTGATCCTGGGCGATCAGCCCACGGTGACGAGCCGTCAGATCGACCAGCTGCTCGACCTTCACCGGAGCTCCGGCCTCCCGGCGGCAGCGCTCAGCTTCGACGGCTTGCTCCATCCGCCGGTCGTGCTCGGGCGCGACCTGTGGCCGGCCCTCTCCTCTCTGGAGGGGGACGTGGGCTGCCGGGCGATCATCCGGGCCAGGCCCGACCAGGTGGCAGCGCTGCCCGTCCCCGACGCCCATCGTCACCCGGTGGACATCGACACGCCCCAGGACTACGAGCGTCTGATCGGAGCGTCGCCGGAACCACCAGCGTAAGGGATGGGCCAGCCGGCGCCCGTCGCCACGACGCGGCGAGGTGGCCACGGCCGGTGCGAGAGCCCGGCTCCCCCTCAGGTTCTTACAGCTGGATGACAGTCAGGTCGAGGCTGCGTACTACCGTGACAGGAACAGGTGTCGTCTTCCAGCGAGCAAGCACGAGCCCTGGCCCTCCCCCCGGCGAGCCGTCACCGGGCCAGCCCGTCCGGGCCGGTCGGAGCCGCCGGTCTCCTGGCCCCCCCGCGAGTTGCCTCGCCCCGTCATCTGCCCACGCCCTGGCCCCACCATCCTCTCCCCCTGCCTCCCCGTCTCTGCTGGAGGGACTCGCCGGGCAGGACGCTTGGGACGCAGCTCCTCGTCCAACCTCGGGACGGCTTGCGCCTCAGCCGCATCGGTGAGGCAACCCAGGCCCGTCGGCGGCATCGTCTGACCGCAGGCCGGCGGCGGTCGACCTCCATCCCGGCGACCTTCGCGCAAGCCCCCGGCCCCTCCCCCTCCAGCGTCCCGAGCCCGTGCCGAGGGCACGGACGCCGAGAAGCAGCCTGGCCGCGGCCCCCGGTATGGTCGTGGGCGTGACCACCGTCCCTGCACCGCATCGGACCCCAAGGAGATGGCGCACGCCCCTCCTGCGACCGTCCCAGGTCCTGATCGGAGGATGCCTCACACCTGCGCTCGGGGGGCCATCGGACGGTCCCCAGACCATGCCTGCAAAGCCGTACGCGACGCCAACGGAGCTCGACCTCCCATGACCGAGATGGCACTCCCGGAGCGGGTGGCCGTGAGCGGGGGCGCGGGCTTCATCGGCTCGCACACGGTGGAGCTCCTGGTCGGGCAGCGCTGTCGGGTCATGGTCATCGACGACCTGAGCCACGCCTGCCCGTGGCAACCGCCGCCGGGGGTGGAGCTGGTGGTGGCCGACTGCGGGTCGGAGGAGGCGGCCCGAGCGCTGGCCAACTTCCGTCCAGAGGCGGTGCTCCACTTGGCGGCCCGAGGCGGCGTCCAGCGGGCCCGCCGCGATCCCGCCGCCCACGTTCGGGCCGCGGTTGCGAGCACCGTCGGCTTCTTCCAGTCAGCGGTCGCAGCCGGGGCTCGTCGCATCGTGACCGCCTCCTCGGGTGGAGCGACCTATGGACGGCCCCCGCGGCTCCCGGCCAGCGAGCGGATGCGCCCTGCGCCGCTCTCGGCCTACGGGGCCTCCAAGGTGGCCGAGGAGGTCTACCTTGCCTGCACCGGCAGGGAGTACGGCATCAGCACGATGGCGCTCCGCTACGGGAACGTGTACGGCGAGCGCCAGGACGGGACTGGGGAGGCAGGCCTGGTCGCCATCACCTGCAACCGCCTCGTCACCGGCACGGCCCCGGTCATCAACGGGGACGGCCAGCAGACCCGCGATTTCATCCATGTCTCGGACGTGGCGGCGGCCAATCTGGCAGCTCTGGCCTCGCGGCGCAGCGGGGTCGTCAACGTCGGCACAGGCCAGGAGACCAGCGTGGGTCAGGTAGTGGCGGCGCTCGTCCGCCTCGCGGGGTTCCCCGGCAAGCCAAGCCACGCCTCTGCCCTGCCGGGCGAGGTACGCCGGGTCTGTCTGGACACCGCCCGGGCCCGTCGCTGGCTCGGCTGGACGCCCCGAATGTCACTGGATCGGGGACTTCGCTGCACGTTCGCGTATTTCCAGTCCGCTTTGGCCGACAGCTCGAGATTCAGGGAGTTGGATCGATGCGAGTGATCGTTCTCGGCGCCGATGGCTATCTTGGATGGCCCACCAGTCTGCACTTGTCGGCTCGCGGCTACGAGGTGGTCGCGGTGGACAGCCTGGTTCGCCGACGATGGGACACCCTCTGCGGGACCAGCAGCCTGGTGCCCATCGCCACCATGGAGCGCCGGGTGGCGCGCTGGGCGGCCGAGACCGGGCGCAACATCCAGTGGGTGCGGCTCGACCTGCGGAACCGGGCCGACCTCACCGAGCTGATCACCCGGCATCGGCCCGACGCGGTCGTCCATTTCGCCGAGCAGCGCTCAGCCCCCTACTCCATGATCGGGGCCGAGCAGGCGGTCGAGACGCAGGTCAACAACGTGGTGGGGACGCTCAACCTCCTCTTCGCTCTTCGGGAGTCGGCCCCCGACTGCCACCTGGTGAAGCTGGGCACGATGGGTGAGTACGGGACCCCCAACATCGACATCGAGGAGGGGTTCATCGAGATCGAGCACAACGGGCGCCGGGACCGGCTCCCCTACCCCAAGCAGCCCGGCTCCTTCTACCACCTCTCCAAGGTCCACGACAGCCACAACATCATGTTCGCCTGCAAGACCTGGGGGCTGCGATCCACGGACCTGAACCAGGGCGTGGTCTACGGCTGCGCCACGCCCGAGACCCAGATCCACCCCGAGCTCCGCACGCGCTTCGACTACGACGACATCTGGGGGACGGTCCTGAACCGCTACTGCGTCCAGGCGGCCATCGGGCGACCGCTCACGGTCTACGGCCAGGGGGGTCAGACCCGGGGCTTCATCGACATCCGCGACACCGTCCGCTGCATCGAGCTCACGATCGCGAACCCTCCCCAGCCCGGCGAATACCGGGTCTTCAACCAGTTCACCGAGCAGTTCAGCGTGGGCGAGCTGGCGGAGCGGGTGCGCGAGGCCCGGCGGGCCCACGGACTGGAGACGGAGATCGTCCACCTACCCAACCCTCGGGCCGAGGCTGAGAGCCATTACTACAACGCCAAGCACCAAAAGCTCATCGAGCTTGGGTTGCAGCCCCACCTCCTGGCTGAGACCTTGATCGAGGACGTGATCCAGACCGTGGAGCGTCATCGCCATCGGGTCCGAGTCGAGACGATCGAGCCTCGGGTCGATTGGCGGAAGGGCGCGCTGATCAACCTCCGCGCCCGCAGGACCAGCGACCGCTCACCGCGGGCCAGGAGCACGCTCGGCCGCTAGGGAGGCTCGGTGGGGAGGGGATGCCCACCCTCCCCACGAGCCCCAGCGGCGATCAGGGCCTCAGCTCGAGGCCGGGCCCTCGCGATAGAGCCGCCAGCGGAGCAGGAGGAGTTCCTTGATCGCCCGCAGGATCGGGATCAGTCGTCCCCCCGACCGCCGGCCTAGGCGGCGTGGATAATGAGGCACCGGCACCTGCACGAAGCGGCCGCCGAGCTTGCGCACCCGGTAATACAGCTCGACGTTGATCAGCGCGCTCCTCGAGGTGATGGGGAAGCGGCGCAAGGTCGCCGTCCGAATGATCTTCAGCGCGCAATCCACATCCTTCACGTCAAGCTGGAAGGCGAGCCGAACCAGGAAGTTGAACACGCCGCTGGTGATCGAGCGCATCAAGGGGTCTTCCCTGGTCGTTCGCCAGCCAGCGACGAGGTCGGCCTCCCCCAGGTGAGGGATCAGCAGACGCAGGTCGTCAGGGTCCAGCTGCCCATCGGCATCGGTGAAGGCGGCGTACTCGAGGTCGGCCGCCCTCAGCCCATCCCCAACCGCGGCGCCGTAGCCGCTCTTGCGTTCGTGGCGCACGATCTTCAGGTCCATCCCCAACTCGGCGGCCAGGGTCCTGGCGACGGCGCCGGTGCCGTCGGTTGAGCCATCGTCCACGACAATCACGTCGAAGCGCTGGGCCAGGCGGGGCAGGACCTCGCTCAGGCGGGGCAGGAGCCAGCGCAGGTTTTGACTCTCGTTGTGGGCGGGGAGCACCAGGCTGAGGCTGCTCAGCCTCTGGAACTCGGAGCCTGGCGGTGGGCAAGCTGGGCGGCGGCCGGGAGCGGATCGGCTCATGGTCCCATCCCCAGGAACCTGCTCATCTGGGGAGAGAGCCGGGCGCTTCCCCCACCACGTTCAAGCACCAGCGCCAGCCCTCGGGAGCAGGCCACGCCATAGCCGTTGGCCAGGGCTTGGAGCACGGCCTGCCGTGTCTGGGCCTTCACCGTGTCGTTGGGCTCCGTGGCCGGGTCGATGGCCAGGTAGCGAGCGTTCGCGGCAGGGGGGAGGATGAAGATAGAGCGCCGGCTGGCGAGATGCGGGACCAGGTAGTAGCTGGCATCGACGCTGGCCTGGGGCGGGATGACCTGCAGGCACGAGTCGAGCTGCAACGACTGCGTGGCCGTCAGGTAGGACGGGAAGTCCCGAAAGGGCTGGACACCGGCGAAGGTGACGAAGACCGTCGCCAGCAGCGTCATTCCGGCCAGGCCCATCGGCAGCCACTCGGCAGGGACCCAGATCTGCCAGCCTCGAGGAGCGTCCTGAGCGCCGAGGCGGGACGAGAGCCGCCGGAGGTGTGCCCGCAACCGGGCGAGGACCTCGACCGTGGCAAACGCCATCGGCGGCATCAGGATCATGGAGTACTGGAACCTCGGGGTCCAGGTGTTGACGTCCGAGGACCAAAAGCGCTCCACCAGCGAGGGCAGGGCGACGAGCGAGATCGGCGAGCCCAACGGCAGGAAGAGCCAAGAACCGAGCAGGGCGAACAGCGTCTTCGTCTTCTCAAGGGGGGTGAAGAAGAGGAGGACCGCCTGGGTGGGGTGCGTGACCACGTGCAACGCCGCGCTGATGGGGCCCGGACCAAGCGCAGGGTAGACCCAGTGGCGGTAGCCAGCCGGCGAGAGGGCTGGGATGACGACGTACATGACGAGAAGGAACCAAGCGGCCGAGATGCCGCCCATGGTCAGGGCTAGCCGCCAACGCCGCTGGAAGATGCCCACGTAGACGGCAAGGCCCAGAAAGGTGAGCGCCACGTCCTCCCGGGTCAGAAGTCCCACCGCGACCATTGGCCACAGGAGACGGTCCTTCCTCGCCATGACGGCGTACAAGGCGAAGGCCAGGGCAGGCACGGCGAAGGCACCATGGTGGAAGTCGAAGGCCACCGCCGACAGCATGCCCCAGAAGAGCAAGGAGGTGGCCTGGATGACCAGGGCAGGCAACGGCCCCAGACGGTCACGCGCCCAGGCAAAAACCGGCAGGCTGGCGGCGGCGAGCAGGAAGGACTGGACCAGCAGGAGCATCCGGGGGTCGTTCCAGACCCAGAACAGGGGGCCCAGCACCATCAGGATGGGATCGAAATGGTCACCAAGGTCGTTCGGGACCCCGAGCACGGTGTTGGGGATGATCTCGAAGTGGCTGTAGCCCCAGATCGCCTGGTCCTGAATGCCCAGGTCGAAGGCCGTGCTGCCGAAGCGATCGAACCGGTAGATCTCGGCCGCGGAGTAGGCGGCAACGGCCACCAGGGCGAGCACGAAGGGAGCCAAGCGCAGCGTGCCCCACGGTCGCCCCTGGAACTCCGGCCTACGGCCACCGCTCTCAGCCATGGTCGGCTCAGGAACGCCCTCCGCAGTCGCAGGTTCGGCGATGGAGGTCTCCCTGTTGATCATCCCTCAGCATGCCTCCGGGGCCGTGGCCGGCAGATGGAGCCCTCGCCGTACGTAGACGAGGTCGGGATAGCTGGCCAGAGCCAGCTGGTATTGCTGATCGAGCAACCCCTGGATCGAGGGCCACTGCGCCATCGCATCGACCGCCACCACGATCACCGTCGGGTGCAGAGCTCTCACCTGGTTGGTGACCGCCTGGTCTGAACCGCCGCTCAGCACCACGTCGTTGTAGATCGGGGCTGTGGGCAGCTGGACCGGCATCCCGGCCAGCAGGTAGGGCCACGCATCCGAGGACCAGACCACCGCGCAGGCCCCCTCCAGCCCTTGGGCACGCAACCACCCCGCCACCTCCCGATCAGCGAGGACACGGTCGTCGAGGCCAACCAGCCACTCCGACTGGGGCGGCTGCCCGCTGCTCACCGCTTTCCAGTACCAAATGCCGTAATTGAACACCGCTTTCTGGTTCACGCCGCTGACCCCCGCCAGCAGGGCCACCAGGGCCATCCCGCCCACCAGGGGCACGATATGGGACGGCAGACGCCAGGGGGGGATCGGCACCGAGGCCAGGGCCAGGATCGACGGCGCCAGGGCCGGGGTCAGGAAGTGAGGATAGGGTCGATGCGCGATCGCGGCCACGCCGAGATCCGCTGCTGCCCACACCCAGACCGCCCAGGTGGAGCTGGGCGATCGCCGGGAGATCACGGCGCCCACCAGCACGGCCAAGGCCGCGGCCAGGCAGAGGGCATCTCCGAGGGCTCCTGGGGAGCTGGCTGCCGCATAGTCCACATAGAAACCAGCGAGGGAGAAGCGTACGGTGCTAGCTCCCGCGATCGCCACCGACGGCAGCAGCCAGGCCATCGTCACCGCCAGGACGGCAACGAGGTAGAGGCCGAGCAGGCGCCAGGACACCCTCGGGCTGAGGAGCAGGACCAGGGCCAGGGCCAGGGCGTCTGCCAGCTCCGTCTGCTGATATGCTCCGGCGATCCCGACCAACGCGCCAGCGGCCGGCGCCCATGCCCATCGCCACCAGACCGAGTGGCGAGGCATGGTCAGGCCGCCCACAACCAGGGCACCGGCCCAGGTGGCCGGCCCGACGAGCAGGCTCTCCGGCACCGCGACCTCAGCCTCGAACCAGGGCAGACCAATGGCGAACGCGAAAGCCGTGGTGGCCAGGCCAGCCCGCAGCGGGTCGAGGAACCGTCCTGCCATCCAGGCCACGGCCAGGAGCGCAGCCAGGCCGCTGACGAAGGTCAGGAGATGGAGGCCAGCCTCGCTGAGGCCGAACAGCCTCAGGGCCAGCGCCACGGTCCAGATCTGGAGGGGGGGCTTGTTCGTCCAGGCCTGGGAGTAGAGGTCCAGGCCATGCAACACCATGCGGGCCACGGTCGCATAGCCCGCCTCATCCGTGTACCAGTGGGGCTCGTAGAAGGACGGGAGCCGGCAGACCACGAAAAGGCCAAGCGCCGGCCAGAGCCAGCGCGGCGGGCGATGGCGAGCCTCGCTTCGGATCGGTTCTGAGAGCTCCGCCTCAAGGGGGGCGCAGGCGGGGAGAGCGCTCACCTCGACCGACGCCATCCAGCTGAGCGCCCCCCCACGACCCGGCGATCGCACAGGGACGCCGCGAGGGATGGCACCGGCAAGATGGGAGCAGCACAGACGGCCACGACCAACATCTATCGCAGAGGTACCGCACGTCGCCACGGTAGGTCGCCCGACGAGTTCAACTCTTTGTAATTACGGCTATCCAGCGAGATCATGCTCGTGGTCAGGCCGCGCCCCGCCGAGGTGGGCGGTCCGAGCGTCAGCCCCGCCTGACGGTCGCGTTGGAGCCTCGCCGGGCGCCAGTGCCCCCTGGTGGGGGCCGAAAGTTGCCTCCCTCCCGCCCCCCAGAGGTGCCGGAGGTTGGAAGGCTGAGCCGGGATCCAAGGCCTGCACCGCCCGGAGGGGATGCCGATCAAGGGGATCGCGGAGCGGATCGGCTGGAGGGTGTCCGAGAAGCACGGGCCGGGGCAGCCCCCTGGGAAGGGGGCCGGCTTCGGCATGGGAGGTGACGATGACGCCCGGCCGACCTGGATCCCCCACCGCCCTCTCCGATGCCGAGCGGGAGCCAAGCCAGCCCTCGATCCCACCCCTGAACCCGGGAGGCCGGCTCTGCACCCGCGGC
>DATGLL010000282.1:0-4109 GCA_035294145.1 Candidatus Dormiibacterota bacterium
GCTCGCCGAACAACGAAACCCCACCTAGGCGGACTCCCTGCCGTCGTGGCCGGGAGAACCGTGTCGATGTGTAGGTCCACCTCGTCAGGCACTCCTCGTATCCACCACCAGACCCCGAGAGCGATGTTCACAGCCGTAGACGTCCCAGCGTCATAACCCCATGCGCCTGGCTCATCGAGGGCCATAGCGAGACAGCGACGGAATGACCGTCGTACCGGCATTCCTCAGTACCTGCTGATATCCCGGATCACACGAAGCCTGTTCCAGTACCGTCCCATCCCCTCGGAGGAGGCACGTCGCCGATGCACTGAGGGGCGACCGGCGCGGAAGACGTTCGAGACTCCTTGTGCAAGTCCGGAGATTGATTGGCCGAGCTTCTCTGTCGAACCAACGAGACTCGGCCCGGTATTTGGCTGCTGGAGGGTATGGGTATTGCAAGCCATCGGATCCTCCAGGAAGCCGGCTCCGCCCACGCACTTGATGACCTTGAAAAGGAAACTTCCTACGCCGTACAGCCCCTCGCCCAGATGGAGGAAGTTCGCTCCCGTCGAAGGACCGGGCCCTGCTCTTGAGCCGCCAGAGATCGGGGCGAAACCTGGCGGACAAGCCCCGGCGCGCTCTTGATAGGCCCCCGGGAAGGCAAGTCCCCCGACTGGCGCCCATTGCTTGTCCCGCGAGGTGGCGACGAGAAGGCTCAAGTTGTGGCGTCGGCGTCCACCTGGTCGTAGATCGCGTCGAGGTCCCACACCCCGTATGGGGTGTCGATCTGGTCCCCCGGCCCGAGCGTCGTCCAGGTGATCTCCCTCGCAGCGTCCCAGCGGGCGACCTCGATCCTGCGGACGTCGGGCTCTACGATCAGGTAGGACGTGATAGACGGAAGGCTCCCGTACTGGCGGAGCTTTTCTCGCCGGTCCTGGCCTCGCGTAGACGGGGAGAGCACCTCCACGACGAGCGTGGCGTCGGCCTCGTACTGCACGCTGGCGGCCTTGCCGCAGGCGACCATCACATCCGGGTAATAGACGTCGCCCGATGGAACTTTGAGACGGCGGTCAGCGCGGAAGGTCCGACAGCCCTTGGCCCGGGCTGCCGGGGTTAGCAGCGAAGCCAGATGACCAGCCATCAGGCTGTGCCGCTCGCTCCCGCCGGACATCGCATAAGCGCGCCCGCCGACGTACTCGTAACGCTGCGCCTGGCGTTCCTCCCAGGCCAGGAACTCTGTCAACGTCAAGGCGGTGACCGCCTGCTCGCTCACGATGACATGGTAAGTCGCGAAGCCGAGGCACCCGGGTCGCTCGCTCGCCCGCCTGGCGTCCTCAACAGCCGGGCAAGACGGCCAGATCGGGGATGAGACCCCGCCGGCGGGCTTCGTCCTGCAGCTCGGGCGGCAGCGCCCGGGCGTCGACCAGGAGGCCGTCGATCTCCACATGCCAGGCGTAGGGATGCTGCTCGAGCAGGGCCCGCCGGCACAACCGGGGCTCGAGCGGGCCGAGGTCGAGCGCCTGTCGGATGGCACGCGCCTTGTTGGCCATCGTCGACTTGGTCACCCCGGTCAGCGCGGCCAGGTCGTCGCCGGAGAGGAACGGCTCGCTCGCCCGGTCGAAGAGGAAGTTGTTGGCCCGGACTGTGTAGATCACCGCCGCGGCCCACACCCGAAGATCTCTCCGGGTGAGCGGCGACGGCCGTTTGCGGGCCAGCATTCCCACCAGGCTGCGGCACAGCTGTCCGTACTCCTCGTCGAGGTACTCGGCGCAAAACGGCGTGGTGAGCGCCAGGATCTGGCCGGCGTCGTGGCGGAGAGCCTTGGGAATTCGCAGGCCGGAGAGGTCCGCCTCTGCGACGGTGTTGGTCGTGTCGGTCACAGCAGCCAGTGTGGTGCGCCAGCGGGATCGGGTGGGGGATGGCTCTCCCGGTGAGCTCCTACACCGCCACCACTTCGGCGCCGAGACCCAACTCGGCGCGCAGCCAGGCCACCTCCGGACCGGGAAGGCCGTCGGCCCGCTCACATGCACTGCGGTGCTCGATGCCGCGCAACAAGTCAGTATGGAACGGCCGGCTCCTCCCGCAGCAAGATTGCGTGGACGTCCTGGAAGGAGCCACATACAGCTGAGAGGAGCCGACCATGCCAAGGATGCAACGTTCAGCCGATCTTGTCCACATCGCCTTCGACACGAGCAAGGATCAGCTGGTCGCGGGGGTGCTGCGCCCGGGTGAGGAGACGCCTACGATCGAGAGGATTTTCAACGACGAGGCCTCGGTCCGTCGGTTCGTGAAGGGGTTCGCCGACCCGGCGAAGCTGCGCACCTGTTATGAGGCGGGGCCGTGCGGCTACGAGCTGCACCGGCTGCTGGCGTCGTTGAAGGTGTCCTGTCAGGTGGTCGCCCCGTCCTTGATCCCGACCGCACCGGGCGATCGGGTGAAGACCGACAAGCGCGACGCGAGGCGGATGGTGCGCCAGTTGCGCGCCGGGGAGCTGGTGGCCATCCGGGTGCCAAGCCGCTCCGAGGAGGCGGTGCGGGATCTATGCCGTGCGAGAGGGGACGCGGTGGAGGACCTGACCAGGGCGAAGAACCGCCTGGGGCATTTCTTGTTGCGCCACGGTCGGATCTGGCGGGACGGCTCGACCTGGACGCTCAAGTACCGCTCGTGGCTGGGGACCCAGAGTTTCGACGAGGCCGCAGCGACGGCGACGTTCCGCCGCTACAAGGCGACGGTGGAGTGCCGGGAGGCCGAAGTGGAGGCCATCGAGGCGGATATGGCCACCTACCTCGAGGCCGAGCCCTTCGCCGATGCGCTGGCCAGGCTGTCGGCGTATCGGGGAGTCGACCGCCTCGGAGCGCTGGTGCTCCAAGCGGAGGTGTGCGACTGGCGGCGCTTCTCGGGGCGCGAGGACATCGGGAGCTTTTGTGGGCTGGTGCCCAGCGAGTACTCCTCGGGATCGAGCGTGCAAAGAGGGAGCATCACCGGGGCCGCCGACGTGCACCTGCGCCGCCAGCTGGTCGAGTCCGCCTGGGCGTACAAGTCGGGACCGAGCCTCGGGCCCTCTCTGCGCCGTCGCCAAGAGGGCGTCCCGGCGGAGAGTGCGGCCCGGGCCTGGGCCGCCCAGGTGGAGCTGTGCCGGAGGTTCCGCTCGCTCGACGCCCGCAAGTCGGTGCGCGCTGTGGTGGTCGCTGCTGTGGCGAGGCGCCTGGTCGGCCACTTGTGGGCGGAGATGGTGGCATGACAGTCCCCGCCGAGGAGGCCCATGGCGGCCGTCTGGCCAGTTGGGCCCGAACCGTTCACCGCCCGCTGATCCGGGTGGGGACCCCTAAGGGCCGCCTGGAACCCACCAGCACAGGGGCTCGGAAGCGATGGCCTCCCAAGGCGGGGGAAGCCAGCAGGCGGGGTGTTCCCCGACAAGGCGGCCCCCCCACCCGGATCAGTGAGCGGTTCGGGCTGGCGACGCCACTAAAGCTCCTCAGCTGGAAACCAAAGGCCGCCCGGCAGCGACCTCGCTCCTAAATTTAGTTTAGATGGGCTACACATGATCGATCGGTTCGTCGGTCTCACCGCCTTCGCTCAGCGGTGACCGAGCTCTCCGTGTGCCGCCGGGGCACCGCCGTGGCAGGAAAGCTCCCCGAGAGTTCTTTGCGACGGCCCCGCCAGGGGCCGCAGCGTTCCAAGTATGGGGCACCGTCCTGCGTATTGCAGACATGCGTGGCGAAAGCCCGCGAATACGAGATTGGCGGCAGCTGGCCGAGCCAATCCGCCCCGGCGGCACACGCGGACCTCGGAGCCAGATCCCCGCCCGGGCGAAAGGGACCGCCCGAGGGGTATCGCAGCCAACCCCAGGGTCGAAGGCGACTGCAAGCGCTTCGATCCGGTCGGACCGGACTGCTGAGAACAACAACATTGCGCCGGCCGTAGGCCGGCGCGCCCCAAAACCGTTCAGCTACAAGCCGTTTGGAGGACTTGACAAGCCGTTCCATACGAGAACTCCAGTTGCTCCCGGTATCCCCCGTCGGCCGCGGCCCGCCGCGGGCTCATCCCGCCGAGGCGGGGGAGCGACTCGTCGAGCCAACGGCGAAACAGGAGCCTGCGCAAGGCTTCGTCGGGCACCTGAGCTCCCTCGC
>DATGLL010000283.1:0-15293 GCA_035294145.1 Candidatus Dormiibacterota bacterium
GACCGGGGTGTGGTTCCAGACCGCCGACGGGGACGAGCGGGAGACGCACTACCCGCTGGGCATGTACATGGACCGCTTCTCCGCCCCCCGGGAGCCCGGGCTGCTGCTCCTCTACGCCGCGGGCAACGCCTTCGTCCGCGATCTCGGCCCGGGCGAGACCCTGCTGGTCAAGCCCACGGCGCTGCTCTACAAGGACGCCGGGGTCCAGATGCAGCTGCACTTCGAGCGTCCGGCCGGCACCTGGCGGGCGTGGCGCACGTGGGGCGAGCGCTACGTCTGGCTGCGGCTGCACGGGCCAGGGAGGGTGGCCGTCCATTCGGCCTACGGACGCTTCGAGGACCCGGGGTCCAACCTGGTCCGCAGCTCGCCGGCCACGAGCTGGTCCTGGCAGGGCCCGGGCTGGTCCTGGTAGGACCGAGGGCCGGGCCCTGTCGGGCCGGTGAGCGTCCGGGATCGCGCACGGCCCTCCCCGCTCGCCGGCGGAGCGTAACCCCGGCCGGTACTCGGACAGAGATGGAGAGGGGCGTGGTGCAGGAGATGGACGCGGCCTCAGAATGCGAGGGTGGCGTCGTGGCCAACCGGGGAGTGATGTGCGAGGCTAGGGGAGGATGACCGGGAGGCTCGGGCCTCAACAGGAATCCTCGCCGCCGGAAGGGGAGGTCGTCCGTCTCCCCCAGCCGGCCGACATGCTGGACCTCGTGCTCGAGGACCTGGAGCTGGTGTACGCCTACATCTTCGCCAGGGTGGGCAATCGGGCCGACGCCGAGGACCTGACCCAGCAGGTCGCGATCCGGGCCATCCCACGCCTGCGCGCGGGGGCGGGCCCGAACGCGATCCGGGCCTATCTCTTCGCGACCGCGCGCTCGGTGCTGGCCACCTTCTGGTCGGCGCGCTTCGGGCTGCCCGAGGAGGAGCTGCGCGAGGACCTCTGGGTCGAGCCTCGGGAGCCCGACGCCGCCGGGCCTGTGGAGCGGGTGGAGCGGATCCTGGATCGGCTGCCGGCGAACTACCGCAAGCTGCTCGAGCTGCGGTTCTTGCGTGGCTACTCCTTGAAGGAGGTGGCGCGGGAGCTGGGGACCACGGTGGGCGGGGTCAAGGTGATGCAGCTGCGGGCGCTTCGCGCCGCGGCCAAGGTGGCGAGCGATGAGGAGCCGTAGGCCGGACGAGGAGCGTGCCGCCGACCGCCTGGAGCGGCTGATGGCCAGGGTCCTGGCCGGTCGGCGCCTCAAGGCCTCGCCCTCGGATGCGGCCGAGCGGGAGGCGATCGTGATGGGGGCACGCCTGGCCGGCTCCCGAGAGAGCCATCCGCGCATGTCGCCGGCGTTCCGACGAAGGTTGGCCCAGATCGTGGCCTCGGGCGCCCCACCCGACCGGGTCGTGTCCCGGCGGCTGGCGCTGGCCGCGGGGTTGAGCCTCGCCGTCGGCACCGTCGGGGGGGCGTTCCTGGAGCGCCTGACCGGCCTCAGCCGGCTGGGCCAGCCGGCCGAGGGAAGCCGCCCGGCCAGGCCGAGGCGGGAGGTCCTGGAGCCCAGGGCGGCCCTGGGCCGCTGGGCGGACACCGGGATCCACGTGAGCGAGCTGGTCGAGGGCGTCCCGCGGCGGGTGGTGGCGGGGGCGATCGGGGCGTTCGTGGTGCGCCGGGGCCAGCAGGTGATCGGGATGTCGGCGATGTGCACCCACCTGCCCTGCGAGCTGGTCTGGCGGGCTGAGGATCGCGTGTTCCTGTGCCCCTGCCACGGTCTGACCTTCGACGTGCAGGGGCAGTCGCTGGACCTGCGCTATCCGCTGCCCGCCCTGCCGCTGGTCAGGGTGCGCGTTCGCGACGATGGCCGAGTGGAGGTGCTAGGGACGTGAGCACGCCGCGAGATGGCATCGAACGGACCCGGCTGCGGGCCCTCGACCTCTGCCTGCAGCTGTTGGAGGACGCGCTGGCCGCGGGGAAGGTGCGCGTGGACGGCCCCCTGGCCTACCGCTTACGTCACGTGCTCGGCGCCGGAGGGTTGATCCCCGACCATCGCCTCGAGGGCCGGCGCATCGACCGGGTGCTCGACGACGTCTTCGACCTCCAGGCGCAGCTGCTCGGCCAGGACGACCAGCGGGCGGCGGGCTGAGCAGAGCCCGACCGTGGACGGCCTCGCCGTGGGCTACGATCGAATACGCTCGTGCCTGGCGGCACGGCTGGTCTCGCCGGCTCGGGGGGGCCGGCCGCCCCCGGCGAGCCAGGGGCCGTGATGGTTGCTTGAGAGGAGGCGCTGGTGATCCCCGACTGGAGATTGAGGAGAGCCCAAGGCGACGGCAAGGCAGGGGCAGAGGGCCGGGCCCCGGCGATGGCCCCGGAACCGGAGGCCGGGGGACGGTCGGGAGGACGCCAGGATCGGGCTCCCTGCGGGGGCCAGACGCTGCCTTGAGCTCGGAGCCGAGCTGTACCATCCGGATCTTCGACAGCCTGAGCCAGCGGGTGATCCCGCTCCCGCTCTCAGAGCACCCTGATCGGCCCGGGGCCAGGATGCTCAGGCTGTACGTGTGTGGCGTGACGCCCTACGACTCCGGGCACATGGGTCACGCCTTCACCTTCTGCGCCTTCGACGTGCTGGTCCGCTGGGCGGAGGCGAGCGGCGTCCACGTCCGCTACGTCCAGAACGTGACCGACGTCGACGACCCCCTCTTCGAGCGAGCGCGTCGCGATGGGGTGGGCTGGAAGGAGCTGGCGGATCGTGAGCTGGCGCGCCTGCTGAGGGACATGCAGGCGCTCGGCTGGCGGCCGCCAGACGTGATGCCCCGGGTGTCGACCGAGATCCCGACCATCCTGGCCGCCATCGACCGCCTGGTCGAGGGAGGCTACACCTACCAGACCGACGCGCTCTACTATGCCGCGGATCGCTACCCCGGCTACGGGCAGCTCTCCCACCTCAGCCGGCTCTCGATGCGTCGCAAGCTGCGGGACGAGGGCCTGCTGGGGGAGGTGGGGCCGGGGGCGAAGCGCGACCCGCTGGACTTCCCGCTCTGGCGCCGTTCGGCCCCCGACGAGCCCTCCTGGCCCTCGCCGTACGGCGAGGGCCGCCCCGGCTGGCACATCGAGTGCTCGGCGATGTCCATGCGCTACCTGGGCGACCAGGTCGATGTGCACGGTGGCGGCCGGGACCTGCGCTTCTCGCACCACGAGTCGGAGCGGGCGCAGTCGGAGTCGTTGACCGGCTGCCCCCCCTTCGCGCACGCCTGGATGCACACGGGCATGGTCCGCTACCAGGGGCACAAGATGTCCAAGTCGCTGGGCAACCTGGTGGTGGTCCCCGAGGTCCTGGAGCGGGTCCCGGCGGCTGCGCTTCGCCTCTACCTGGTGTCCCATCGGTATCGGAGGGACTGGTCGTTTCGGTGGGAGGACCTGGCCAAGGCCGCCCGGCTCGCGGCTGACCTGGCTCGTCTCCTCGACCCGCACCGGGGCCCGAGGACCGAGGCCCGGGATGGGTCGAAGGAGGCCGGAGGGACGGGGCGGGGCGCCCCTCCGGACGCCTCCCCCGACCTCGTCGCCGCCTTCTCCGCCGCCCTGGACGACGATCTCGACACCCCCAGAGCGCTGCGGGCGCTGCGCGCCGCCGTGCGCCGGGGCGACGCCGCCGCGGCCCGTTGGATGGCGGGCATCCTCTGTGGCGACACAGCCCTCGGGTAGGCGAGGACGTCCGCCTACGCCACCTCCAGCTCGGCCCCGCAGTTCGGGCAGTCCTCCCCCGGGAGGATGCTGACCAGGGTCTCGCAGCGGGGGCAGAGGATGTCCACGGCCACGGCCGCCCGCTCGCTGGCCGCTTCCTCCGCCATCGACTCGGGCACCGCGCCCAGGTCGGCGGCGGGGGCGCCGCAGCGCGCGCACAGGTAGCCGGGCTGCACGACCTCGTGGCTCTGGTAGCGGCCGCTGGCGTCGACCGTCACCTCGGCGAAGATGGCCCGAAAGCTCGTGCCTCCGCAGCGACGGGTGCAGACCAGCCACATGCCGAGCAGCTTACCGGTTGGGCCACGGCCCGTCGGGAGCCCCGGTGACGTCTTCGTCGGGCGTGGCAGACTGGCCCTGTGCGCGGGATCCTGATCGGCTTGGCCCTCTTCGCCCTGGTGGCCACGAGCGTCCTCTCGCTCCGTCCGGGGGGCCTGCGCGCCCAGCTGCGCAACGTGGCCCGCCGCCTGCGGCTGGCCCTGGTCCTGATCGGCGTCTACCTGGTGGCCTCGGGGGCGCTCCGGGTCGCCTTCCCCGATGCGCCCTGGGCGGAGCTGGCCATGATTGGGGTTGCGCTGGGCCTGGCGGTCACCTTTGTGGTCCTGGGCCAGGACCGTCAGCCGGAGTCCTGAGCCCCCGGCGTCGCCGGGCTCAGGCGACGATGCTCGGGCGCTCGGTGGCATCGCCCTCGTCGCGCTCCGGGAAGCGCCAGCGGCCGATCGCTCCCACCACCACCACCGGCAGCGTCACCGCGGCACCGACCCAGAACAGGACCCCGTAGCGCTGGGCCTCGGCCAGGCCGGCCACGGCGGTGGTGCAGAGCCCCGCCCCCAGGAAGGCGGCGGTGGGGAAGAGGGAGGTGGCCGTCCCCCGGGACTCAGGCGCCACCTCGGTGGCCCAGGTCTGGAAGGTGGAGTGCATGACGGCGTAGGCCACCCCGCAGGTCGCGCTGGCGACGAGGATGGTCGCGATCGATTGGCCGAGCCCGGCCACGACGAAGCCGAGCAAGAGGCCGCCCCCGCCGACCACGATCAGGAGGTGGGGAGGCACCCGGCTCGTCAGCCGCTTCACCCCTCGGGTGGCCAGGAGCACGGCGAGGCCGTAGATCGCGACCACGGCCCCGGCCGCCCCCGGGCTCACGCCCTGGGCCTCGAGCGCCGGGGCGAGGAAGGTGAAGAAGCCGAGGACGGCCGCCCCCTCAGGGATGGTCACCAGGAAGAGGAAGACCATCCAGGGATGGAGCGCCAGCCGACGCAGCTGCGCCAGCGGCCGCTCCAGGTTGACGTCGGGCAGCGACTCGGGCAGCCAGCGCAGCGCGAAGGAGAGGACGAGCAGGGCCATCCCCGGGAGCAGGAAGCCCAGCCGCCAGCTGGCGTAGGCGGCGAGCAGGCCCGCGCCCAGGTTGGCCAGCATCATCCCCACCGCCACCACCGCCAGCAGGTCGGCCACGGCCCGCTGGCGGACCCGGAAGGGGAACCGGTCGCCGATGTAGGTGAGCGCGCTCGGGAAGAGGCTGCAGATCAGGGCGGCGGTGAGGGCCCGGGCGAGGACCAGCGCCGTCAGGCTCGGGGCCATGGCCGAGAGGATCGCGGCCAGGCCCGCCCCCAGGCTGGTCACGCGCATGAGCCGAACCCGGCCGAAGCGGTCGGAGAGGAGGCCATAGACGACCTGCATGGCCCCGTAGAGGATGAAGTAGGCGGTGGCGGCCTGGGTCACCGCGGCCAGGGGCTGGTGCAGGTCCCGCGCGATGGGGATCAGCATCGGCCCCATCGAGAAGCGGTCGACGTACATGATGAAGGGCCCTGCGTAGAGCAGGCACGAGCGACTGGCCGAGGCCGTCGCCTGGCCGGCCTCCCTCATCACCGGGCCGGTCGGGATCGTGGCCATGCCCCGGCGCCGGCGTCGCCAGGGCGCGTGCGGTCGGTGTCGATACCAAGATCCTGCCACGGGCCGGGGTCGCGCCGCGCGGGCACCGGTCAGGACGAGTAGCTCACCTGCTGGACTTGGCCGGTGTCCTCGACCGTGCCGTTGGGGGCAACGGTGACCACGCAGCGGTACACGCCATGGGTGGTCTGCTGCCGCAGGTACCGGGGCCAGAGGGCGACCGGGTGGTGCGAGGCCGGCCCGGTGTAAGGGGTCGAGACCGGGAACTGGCTCATGTCGCGGGTCCCCACCCGGGCCGGGGCGTCGGCGGGCAGGCCCTGGCAGATGTTCCCGATGTCGACTTGCTGCTCGGCCAGCATGGTGTCGAAGGCCACCTGGACGGTCTGCTCCTCGGCCGCGGCTGCGCGCTGCTGGGCGATGGTGGTGATGCCGACCATGCTCATGGTGACGATGGCGGCCAGGATGCCGAGGATCGAGATCACCACCAGCAGCTCGATCAGCGTGAACCCTGCCTGCGGGCTGCGCGGCGGCCCCTCGTGGGCAGGCAGGGGGAGCCGGGATGGGGCGATCCTCGCCCGCGTACGGCGTCGTCGTCTCATGGTCTCTCCCTCAGGTGTTCATGCGATGCGGGTTCTGGGATGCGTGACTGTCTCCCTCAAGGCCCCCCCACGCCGTGGGGATGCCACCCCAGCAGGATGGCGATGACGAGCCCCACGATCGTCCAGATGGCCACCACGACCAGGGCCAGGCCGGCCTGGGTGCCCCGCTCGACCGGGATCCGGACCCGGCGCTCGCGCCGGGGGAGCAGGTTGACCTCTGGCGTCCGCCGCCCGCCCTCCCTCATCGTCGTGACCTCAGGCCGAGCCCGATGCCGGCCACGTAGGCGCCGGCCGGGAAGCCGGCCGGGGAGGCCAGCCGGCCCTCGAGCAGCTCCGTGGCCCTGACCGCGGGGACCGGGAGGTCGAGCTCGACGGCCTCCAGGTCGCCGGCGACCACCAGCGGCGCCAGGCGTCCCGGGAGCGACGGGCGAGGTGGGGCAGCGAGGGTCGGCCCGGGGGTGGCGGCGGTGGCCTGATGCCGGTAGGCCTGCTGCAGCAGCCGCTCCACGGCCTCGCGGCGCTGGCGGTCGGTGGGGCCGACCGAGGCCTCGGCGACCAGCGCCGGGCAGCCCTCCAGGATCAGGGTGAGGTGCAGGTGGCCGGGGCCGCCCTCGAGCAGCACGACCTCGTCCTGGCCGAGCGCCCGGGCGACGGCGACCGACCTGGGCTCCAGCACCTCGGCCTGGAGCCCAGCCGCCCGGGCCATCTGCTCGTAGCGAGCGACGACGTCGACCCAGGCGGCGACCAGGTAGACGCGCTCCCCCGAGGGCGAGCGCTCGACCACGTCCCAGGACCAGGAGGCACGGTGGAGGGGGAAGGGCAGGTGGCGCTCGGCGGCATAGCGCATGGCTCGGACCAGGTCGCGAGGCGGCATCGGGGGGAGCGAGACGGTCCGGCTGACGGCGGCCTCGTCCAGGAGCGCCAGGCGCGCCCGTCGGGCGCCGATCCCGGCCTCCGCCATCAGCTCCCGCACCCAGCCCGCGAGCCGGTGCACCTCACCGGGCCCGCCCTCGCGCAGCAGGCCGGGGTGCAGCTCCCGCGAGGCCCAAGCGGTCACCCTCCCCTCGGCGATCTCGACCGCGCGCAGGCGGCCCCCGCCGAGGTCCAGGCAGACGAGGCCACGGCGCTCCCGAGCCGTGCCCACCCTCCGTCGGTGCATGGCCTCGGCGATCATGGCACGACCTCCTCGTCGCGCAGCACGAGCCCTCCGGGCCCGCCCGTCAGCACCACCTCCTCCCCGCCCGACCCCGTGCCCACCGCCAGCAGGTAGAGGGAGGCGCCAGCGTCCCCCGCGGCGGCGAAGAGGACGCTTCGGGCCGAGGCGCCGGCCAGGTGAAGCAAGGGCGTCGCCAGGTGGCTCAGGTCGCAGTCCAGCGCGACCTGCACCATGGTCGACGATCCCGCGGAGAGGCGCTGCTCGCAACCGCCGTTCGTGGGCGGGGCGCAAGCAGGGGTAGGCCGGGCGTCCACCCAGGCCGCCCCTGGGCCCTCCTCCCAGGCGTCGAAGAAGACCCAGGCTCGGCCCCCCAGGGCGGGCAAGGCGGCGACGGCGCAGGCGGGGCCCGGCTGCGGGGTGAGCCGAGCCCTCTTCAGCCCCTGGAGGAGACCGTCGAGCCGCAGGCAGCTGGCCCCGGTCGGAGGTTGGCCGGGGACGATGATGGGCAGCGTCGGCGCCGGGCGAGCCGGGGAGGCGGTCGGCGCGGTTGGGAGGATGGAGGGAGCCGGGGAGGTGGGCGTGGGCGGGCCCGGGGTGGGCGCCCGCGGGCGCTCCAGGCGGGACGGCCTCGGGCCCAGGGGTCGGGCCGTCGGCCCCTCGGCATCCGACCGGGGCGTCTCCGAGGTCGCCCGCGGCGTGGCCTGGACGGCCCGCTCGCCTCCGCCCTCGCCCCGGTCCGGGGCCGGGGGCGGGGAGACCGGCGTCGACGTCCCAGAGGTGGCCGGCGACCGCCGGGCCGCCGGGCAGCGTTGGGGGTCGGCCTGGACCTGGGCCACCGCCGCCGCCACCGCGCTGCGCACGGTGAAGTCGGCCTGCACCGCCCCCCCGGCCCCGTGGCGTTGCTGGGCAAGAAGGGCGGACGCCTCGAAGGCGACGGCGCCGGCGAGGAGGAGCACCACCGTCGTCACCACCAGCACCGCGATCAGCACCTGGCCGCGCTGACCGGTCACCCGCAGCTCCTCCGCGGGGCGCGGTAGGCGACGCTGAGCGCCGTCACCCCAGCCCCCGACAGGTCGATCCGACCGAACTCGTCATCGGGGCCCTCTCGACCGCGGACGGCGACGGTGAGGGGCCGGTCGCCGCGCGCCAGCGGCGTCTCGGCGCCCTGCTCGCGGCGCACCAGGACGTAGGTGCCGGCCGCGATCTTCCCCGTGTAGACCACCTCCGGCCGGCAGTCCAGGGGCGAGCACAGGGCCAGCTCGGACAGGTGGGCGGCCTGAGGGGTGCAGGGGACGTAGCGATGGCTGTCCGCCTGCACCATCGCCGCCACCGCCGAGCCGGTCGAGGCCGCCGTCACCCGGTCGCTCCAGCGCTCGAAGCGGTCGCTGGCGGTGAAGGTGACGCCCGCCAGGCCGGCGAGGATGAGGCTCGCGACCGCCATCGCGAGCATGAGCTCGATCAGGGTCTCGCCCCGCTGCCGCCGGCTCACGGCGCCGGGCACCCCTCCTCCACCGCCGCCAGGGCAGCGCCCTGGAGGGGCTGGCCGAGGGCGGACAGGGCCCGGGCCTTGAGGGCCGAGGCCTGGTACAACGTCACCGACGAGGCCGGGTCGGTGACCGTGACCGTGACCTCCTGCAGCCCCGGCAGGTTGGGGTATCCGGGGGCGGGGCGCACCTGGACCGAGACGGAGGGGGGCGCCGGGTAGCCGCCGGCCGACCAGGGCGCGGCCAGCACCGCCTCCAGCTCGGCGCGGCCGACGCAGGCCGCCCACGCCTGCCGGGTCGCGATCTGCGCGCTCAGGGAGGCGGCGTCCCAGGCGGTGAGCCCGGTCACCGTCGCCACCCCGAGCAGGGCCGAGGCCACCAGGGACTCGATCAGCGAGGCGCCGCGCTGGGCTCGCGACCGCCCGGGGGCGGGCTCAGCGGATGGCATGGACCAAGGCGTACATGGGCGCGATGACGGAGATGGCGACGAAGGCCACCACCACCCCCACGGACACGACCAGGGCCGGCTCCAGGATCGCGATCAGCCGCCTCAGCCGGTAGTCGACCTCCTCGGCGTAGTGCTCGGCCATCCCCTCGAGGTTGGTCTCCAACCGCCCCGTCTCCTCACCGACCCGGACGATCTGGACGACCATACGCGGGAAGAGCCCAGTCCGCCCCAGGGCGACGGCCAGGCTCTCGCCGGCGAGCGCGGCCTCCCGCACCGACTGGAGGCCACGGCGGAACTCGGCGTTGCCGACCGCGTCCGCGGCCACCTCCAGGGCGACCATGATCGGGACGCCGGCTCGGGCCAGGGTGGCCAGGGTGCGCAGACAGCGCTCGACGATGGTGTAGCGGATGATGGGGCCGACCATCGGCAGCCGGATGACCAGCGCGCCCATCCGCTCCTGCCCACCCGGCGTGCGCGCCCAGGTGGCCCCGGCGCCCACGGGCACGGCCAGGCCGACGAGGATCGCCGGGAGGTGGGCACGGCAGAACGTGCCCACGGCCAGCAGCGCCAACGTGACCATCGGCGGCCGGGCGTCGAGGTCGGCGAAGAGGCGGGCGAAGGCGGGCAGCACGAAGCCGATCAGGACGATGATCACGGCCACCGCCAGCCCGACCACGATGGCGGGGTAGATGGCGGCGGTCCGCGCTCGGCGCATGGCGCTCTCCTCTCGGCTCAGGTGGGCGGCGAGCTGGCGCAGGGTCTCGTGCAGCTCCCCCCCGGTCTCCGCGGCCCGGACCATCCCGGGGTAGAGCCGAGGGAAGACGCCCGGATGGCGAGCCAGGGCCTCCGAGAGCCCGGCCCCGGCCCCGAGGTCCGCCATCATCTCCTCCAGGGCATGCCGCATGAGGCGGGACTCCGCCTGCTCACGCAGCACCGCCAGGCTGTCCAGGATGGGGATGCCGGCGCGCGTCAGGGCGGCCAGCTGCTGGGTGAGGATGATGAGCTCGACTCGGCCGACGCCCACCAGGTTGGGGAGCAGCTCCTCCAACCGGGGAAGGCGCCGATGCCGGCGGATCTCGACCACGTGGAGGTCCTGCTCCCAGAGCATCCGCTTCACCTGCTCGGTCGACCGGGCCGGGACGGAGCGGCTGAGCCGCCGTCCGGCGGCATCGTAGGCCACGTAGCGGTAGAGGGCCATCAGCCCGACCAGACGCAGCGGATGACCTCGGAGGGCGTGGTCAGGTCCTCCGCCACCTTGCGCACCCCGTCCTCGCGGAGCGTGCGCATGCCTTCCCGCAGCGCCTCGGAGCGGATCTCCTGGGCCGAGGCCCGGAGGCTGATCAGGCGCTTGATGGGCTCGCTGACCGAGAGCACCTCGAAGACCCCGATCCGGCCCCGGTACCCGGTCCCGGCGCAGTGCCCGCAGCCACGCCCCCGGTAGAAGACCGTCTTCGCAGGGTCGCCGTGCTCGAACCAGAGCCGGCGCTCGTCGGCTCCGAGCTCGTCGGGCTGGCGGCAGTAGCTGCAGATGCGTCGCACCAGCCGCTGGGCCACCACCCCGATCAGGGCCGAGGAGACCAAGAACCCCTCGATGCCCATCTCGAGGAAGCGCTGCACGACGCCGACCGCGTCGGTGGCGTGGAGGGAGCAGAGCACGAGGTGACCGGTCAGCGCGGACTGGACCGCGATCTCCGCCGTCTCCCGGTCCCTGACCTCGCCGATCATGATCACGTCCGGGTCCTGGCGCAGGATGGCCTTGAGCCCATTGGCGAAGGTCAGGTCGGCCACCCGACGGATCGGGATCTGGTTGATGCGCTCGAAGGTGTACTCGACCGGGTCCTCGATCGTGGTGATGTTCTGGCTGATCGGGTCGAGCTCGTTGATGGCCGCATACAAGGTGGTCGTCTTGCCGCTGCCGGTCGGCCCGCCGACCACGATCAGGCCGAAGGGCGAGCGCAGCATCCCGGACAGGCGGTGGTAGGCCTCGCCCGCCAGCCCCAGCTGGTCGAGCCGGAGCAGGGTGCGGCTTTGGTCGAGCAGCCGGAGCACGACCTTCTCACCCCACTGGGTCTCCATGGTCGAGACCCGGATGTCGACGTGGCGGCCGTCGCTCTCGAACTGGAACTGCCCGTCCTGGGCCCGGTGTCGGTCCACGATGTCCAGGTTGGCCAGGACCTTGAGCCGCGACGCCAGCGAGGGGGCGATGCTCTGCGGCAGCTGCAGGCGGTCGCTGAGGATGCCGTCGATGCGAAAGCGCACCCGGAGGTACGTCCGCTGGGGCTCCAGGTGGATGTCGGAGGCACGGTCCCGCAGCCCTTGGGTGATGATCAGGTTGACCACGTTGACGACCGGTGACTGCTCGTCGATGGCCTGGAGCATGGCCCGGGCGTCAAGGCGCGAGGGGCGCTCCAGGCGCTGGGTGAAGGCGCGGACGTGCTCGTCCACCCGCCCCAAGACCTGGTAACGCTCTTGGATCGCCTCCTGGATCTCGGCCCGAGGCGCGCCCAGGGCACGCACCCGACGTCGGGTGAGCACCTGGAGCTCGCTGAGCAGGGTGTTGTCGGCGGGATCGACGCAGGCGACGACCAGGGTCTCGCCCTCCAGCCGCAGGGGGACCAGGTGGTTCGCGGCCGCGTACGACTCGGGGACCAGGGCGAGGGCATCGTCGTGGCTAGGGGTGATGCCCAGGTCCACCGTCGGCCAGGGGCGATGACCTGGGGACGGTCCGACGACCGGCCCTTCGGGCGCACCTGAGCCCGCCTGCCCGGTCATGCCGGCATGATGGTGGGGCGGCGCCGGGAGCGGGAATGGGCATCGCCCCCATCCTTGGGGCGGCCGTCCCGGTCAAGGCTGGGCGCGAGACCTCTCCCCACCGGGCGCGAGCCCCAGGCGGGCCGCGCACAGCATCGCCTCGGTGCGGCTTCGGAGCTCGAGCTTGCGGTAGATGCTGGCCAGGTGGTTGCGCACCGTCTTGGGGCTGATGCCACGCACCTCGGCGATCCGGTTGATGGTCAGGGCCGCGCCCACCATGGCCAGGATGTCGCGCTCGGTGGGCGAGAGGAGGTGGAGGCCCGAGGCCCGCTGACCGTCGCCGGGGAAGGGGCGCCGCCTGAGGAGGTAGCGCATGAGGTGGCCACCGACGACCCGGTGCCCGGCCAGCGCTGCCTCCACCCCGGCCAGGAACTCCTCCGGCTCGGTGTCCTTGGTGAAGGCACCGGCGACCCCCTCGGCGAGGAGGTCGAGCAGCTCGGCCTCCTCGCCCGAGGCGCCGAGCACGATCACCGGCGGGGGGCGGTCGAGGGTGTGCAGATGGGTCAGGAGCTCCGGCAACGGGCGGAACTCGCAGAGCACGAGGTCGACCCTTCGCGCCCGCAGGAGCTCAAGGGCAAGGTCGGAGCCGAGCGCGCGCAGCGGGGCGGCCAGGAGTGGGGGACGGCTCAGCAGGCTGGCCAGGGCGTCGACGAACAGCGGCTGTCGATCCACGATGAGCACGCAGGGCCGCTCGTCCGTCGACGAGTGGATGGGGGAGGGCCCGGGTTGCCCGGGCACGATGATCACGCACCGACTTTAGGCAGCCTTCAGGAACGGGGTAATGGGATAGTCGTCCCAGACGGAGGGGACAGGGCGGCGGGACCAGCTCGAGGGGGCGGGACCGGGGCGCAAGCCCCGCTGGCGGCGCCCCACGGCCGGGCGTCCAAGAGATCGTCTATGTCGGCCCGGCTTCCACCGTGGGGCAGGCCTGGGCGGGCTGGACACTGAGAGGAGCGTGGGCGCGTGCATCGAAGGGGAGATCTCGGTGAGAGAAGGCGGGGACGGCTGGCCCGGCGACGGGCCTGGTGCCCACGGCTCGACGCCGGATCGGACCGTCCTCCCCTCCTGGGAAGGGAGCCCGGGTGGGGTCGCTCCGTGCCCCGGGCGGCGGGAGGGGCGGCGCTGCCGCCGCCCCGCCCGTCAGGGCGAGATCACCGTTCGCACACTCCCCTTCCCCCCACAGGCGGTGCGCCGCTAGCGGCGCACCGCCCACTCGCCGCTCGACCGCCGGCGGGGACCAAGGTGGCAGGTCGGCGCCGAGCGTCCTTCCAGGGACGGATCGGAGCGACCACTCACGGGCGCTGGCGAGTTCTCTTTTGCGAGAGGATCATGTTGTGACCGTTGTCTGGATCGCGGTGGCCCTGGCCTTCGCGATCGTGGAGGTCGTGACGGTCGGCCTGTTCGCGGCGTTCATCGCGCTGGGGGCGGTGGCCGCGGCGGTGGTCGCCTTCCTCGGCCTCGACCTGCTGGCCCAGACGGTGGCGTTGGCGGTGGTGGCCGTGGGCGGGATCGTCGTGGCCAGGCCTCCACTCCTGCACTACCTCCAGACCCATCGGCGCCCGGAGCTGCTGTCCGGGGCCGCGGCCATGGTGGGACGGGTCACCGTGGTCGTGGACCCCATCCAGGGGGCCAACGGCCACGGGCACGTCAGGATCGCGGGCGAGGACTGGCCGGCGCGATCGCGGGACGGGCAGCCGATCCCGGCTGGGGCCTCGGTGCAGGTGGTGGCCATCCACGGGGCGACCCTGGTCGTGGATCGTGTCTCCCAGCAGGCCCAGGAGCTACCCCCATGAGCGTGGGAGCGAGTCGGACCACGGTCCGGGTCCGAGCCGGAGGTCACCGCGGAGCGTCTCCGTGGGGTTCGAGAGGAAGATCATGACACCCATCGCGCTGTGGGAGCTCGTCGTTGCCATCCTGGTCGTCCTGTTCGTGATCCTGGTGGTCAGGCTCTCGGTCCGGGTGATCCAGCAGGGCTGGGTCGGGGTGGTGAAGCGCCTGGGGCAGTTCCACTCCGTCCGCCAGCCAGGCGTCACCTTCCTGGTCCCCTTCATCGACACGATGGTGAGCGTGGACATGCGGGAGCGGCCCCGGACCGGCGATCGGCAGGACGTGATCACCAAGGACAACGTCTCGGTGGTGGTGAACGCCACCATCTTCAGCCAGGTCGTCGACCCGAGGGCGGCGCTCTTCAACGTGAGCGACTACGTCCTCGCCGTCGACAACCTCTCCCGCACCACCCTGCGGGCCGTCTTCGGGGAGATGACCCTGGACGAGTGCCTGAGCCAGCGAGAGGCGATCAACGCCCGGCTCCAGGCCCAGATGGAGAGCGTGACCGACAAGTGGGGGGTCCGCATCAGCCGGGTCGAGATCCTGGACATCGTCCCGCCCCAGCAGATCCTCCAGGCCATGGCCCTCCAAAAGCAGGCGGACCAGGAGAAACGGGCCGCGATCCTGCAGTCCGAGGGCCAGCAGCAGTCCCAGATCAACATCGCCGAGGGGCAGAAGCAGGCGGCGATCAAGCAGGCGGAGGGCGAGCGACAGGCGGCCATCCTCGCCGCCGAGGGCCGAAAGCAGGCGACGATGCTCGAGGCGGAGGGTCGGGCCCGGGCCATCGAGACCGTGTACCAGGCGATCAAGGCCAACGCCCCCACCCCCGAGCTGCTGGCGGTGCTCCAGCTCGACACCCTGGCCAAGTTCGCCGCCAGCCCCAACGCCAAGATGGTGGTGCCGGTGGAGAGCTCGGGGCTGCTGGGGGCGGCCCAGGTCCTGCGGTCGGTGCTGGACGGGGTGGAGTCGGCGGGCAACGGCCCCTCCCCCCGCCGCTGAGGCGGGATGGGCTGGGGTGGCGGCGCCCCGCGGGGCGCCGTCACCCGCGCTGGCGGAAGCTCCAGATGGCGGCCGAGAGGGCGGCCAGGCCGAAGGCGGCCAGCACCGCCACCTCGACCCAGATCGCCACCGGCTGCCCGCCCAGGGTCAGAGAGAGCCGATCCAGGAGGGCGCCCGGGGTCCCGCCGGCGCCCAGCACCACCCGGCGGATGGGGTCGACACCGTAGGCGAGGGGGTCGAGGCGGGTGAGGACGGTCATCCAGCCGGGGAGGCCGGTGAGCGGGAACATGGCCCCGGAGAGGAAGAAGGCGGGCTGGACCATGAAGTTCACGACGAACTGGAAGCCCATCATCGACTCCATCCGGGCCGCCACGGCCACGCC
>DATGLL010000284.1:0-2680 GCA_035294145.1 Candidatus Dormiibacterota bacterium
TCCTCGCGGGGGTGGGCGCTGGGAGCAGCCAACCCTCCCCGCAGCCAGCGATGCACGCACACTGTAGACCACGGCATCCCCACCTGTCCCAGGACATCGCGGCATCGTGCCGCCCATGCCCGGTCGGGTCCCGCACCGACCAAAGTGATCCCAATGCTCGGGACCATCGACCCTTGGCCTCTCCGCCATCGCGCCCGACGCTGAGGGGGTGAGATCCGAGCCGACGCGCACTGCTCCCGCCCGGGTGGTGGAGACCCACGTCTCCAACCTCTTCCTGATCGGCGACCGCGCCTACAAGCTCAAGAAACCGGTCAGGTTCGGGTTCATTGACCTCTCCTCCCGAGAGGCCCGCGAGCGGGCCTGCCGGACCGAGGTGGACCTCAACCGCAGGCTCGCCCCGGACGTGTACCTGGGGGTGCTGACCATCGTCGACGATGCCGGCACCCCCCTCGACCACCTGGTCGCGATGCGCCGTATGCCGGAGGAGCGCCGGCTTGCGACCCTGGTGCGGCAGGGCACGGACGTCGACCAGGGGCTGCGTCTGGTCGCCCGGACGCTGGCGGCATTCCACGCCGGCGGCGAGGCTTCCGAGCGGACGGCGGCCGCGGCCACCAGGGACGCCGTCCTGGCCGGTTGGGAGGCGAACTTCGCCGAGATGCAGCCCTTCGCAGGCGAGGTCCTTGACCCCGCCGAGCTTGAGCGGGCGCGCTCGCTGGCTCGCGCCTACCTGGCCGGGCGAGATCGATTGTTCCGGACCCGGATCAACGCCGGACAGGCCCGCGAGGGTCACGGCGACCTCCTGGCAGAGGACATCTTCCTGCTCGACGACGGCCCGCGCATCCTCGATTGCATCGAGTTCGACGACCGCCTGCGCTACGGTGACGTGCTCTGGGACGTCGCCTTCCTGGCCATGGACCTGGAGCGCCTGGGCAGGCCAGAACTGGGACAGCGTTTCCTCGAGTGGTACAGGGAGTTCTGGGGTCATCCGTGGCCGCGTTCCCTGGCCGACCACTACCTCGCCTACCGAGCACAGGTCCGAGCCAAGGTCGCCTGTCTGCGGCACAGCCAAGATGGTGGCGAGGCGGCGCAGGAGGCGAGGAGGCTGCATCACATCTGCCTCGACCACCTGCGGCGAGCGGCCGTGCGTCTGGTGCTCGTGGGGGGCACGCCGGGGACGGGCAAGTCCACCCTCGCCCGAGGGGTGGCCGACGCTCAGGGCTGGACGCTGCTGCGCTCGGACGAGGTTCGCAAGGAGCTGGCTGGCCTGCCCCATCTGGCCTCGGCCACCGCCCCGTACCGCCAGGGTCTCTATCGACCCGAGCGCACCGCTGCCACCTACCGCGAGTTGCTGCGACGCGCCCGCGTCGCGCTGGAGCTGGGCGAGTCCGTGGTCGTCGACGCGTCGTGGGGCGATCGCGCCTGGCGCCGGGTCGCAGCCGCGGTTGCGGCTGCGACCTTCAGCACGCTGATCGAGGTTCGCTGCGTGACCTCTCCGGAGCTGGCCAGCGTCCGTGTCGCCGCCCGCCGAGCGGCCGGCACTGACCCGTCGGACGCCACCCCGGAGCTGGCCGCCGCCATCGCCGCGGACTTCGCGGCCTGGCCGGAGGCGGCCGTCGTGGACACCTCAGGACCGATCGATGACTCGCTGCGGCAGGCCCTGGACGTCGTCCGTCGGGCAGCATCCTGAGCCCGATAGGCACTCGCCCTGGAGGCTTCCTCCACAGCGTGGCCGACGCTGCCCCGTAGGCTAACCAACGCTGCAGCATTCATGGAAAAGGAGCGCCCCGTCCCGCTACCCCCGAGCGGATCAGGTCGAGCAGCCGTCCCACGGCCAACCGGGCCATGTGCCGGAGGGGCTGACGCACGGTGGTCAGGCCGGGCACTGCGAACCGGGCCATGGGGATGTCGTCGAACCCCGCCACCGAGATGTCAACCGGCACCCTGAGCCCCACCCGGTCGGCAGCGGCCAGCGCCCCCAGGGCCACCTGGTCGGTGGCGCAGAACACCGCCGTCGGCGGCAAGGGCAGCTCGAGCAAGGTCCGAAAGACGACGAGCCCGCCTCTGGATGGTCGTCCGGCAGCCGCTGGTCGGGACCGTGCTGGCATCCTGGTTCAGGATGCGTGAGACCGTGCTCTGGGATACCCCAGCCAGCTCGCTGACCTGCTTCAAGGTGACGCGAGGCCGTGCCCGTCTCGCTCCGCCATGCCCGTCTTCCCATGAACAGGATCGCCAGCACCAGCAAGGGTTTGCGGATCAAGGCGGTGCGGCGGGAGAGGGTACCGAGCCCGTGGCCCGGCATCCCGTCGACCCTGACGGGAGGATCCTCCGAGACAGCGTCGTCCCCTTCCCGACGTCAGGGCCGTACCATGCTGGGCGACAGGGAGCGCCGGCACGATCCGATGGCCGGGCGCCCAGGCCAGCCGGGCCGGACGGCCTCACCCGCGACCGCGATCACGAGATGATGCACATGCCCGATGAGGCCCATGGACCGTCCCTCACGGCCGAGCCGCTTGGGGTCATGGACGTCATCGACCGGGTGCCAGGGCTGGCCGGCCGGGCCGGGCACGTGCGTCAGCTGATGGCCGACCGCCGCCTGGCCGCTCGCGCCCACACCCGCCTCGAGGGGGAGGACGCCCCCGAGATCCGCAACTGGACCTGGCCCCACGCCTGATGCGGATCC
>DATGLL010000285.1:0-2687 GCA_035294145.1 Candidatus Dormiibacterota bacterium
GCGCCTGAGCCTCGGTGGCGAGGACGTACCGCTCCAGCGGGTCGACGATCGCCGCGATCTCGTCCGCATCCGCTGGAGAGGCGCTGGGTGCTGTGTAGGGTCTCTTGACAGGCACGGCCCCAGCCTCGGCGAAACCAGGCTGGGCCGGAGGGGCGACGATCCTGCGATTGGAGGGCGCCTGGGCCAGGTCCTCGACGTTGGGGCCTATCGGCGCTCGGCGTCGCCTCGCAGCACCCGGTCCAGGGCCTCGGCCGCCTCCCGGGCCAGCTCCGGGGCCACCGGCACCCCGCTCAAGGCGGGGAAGGTGGCGGCCGAGTGCCGGAGATCGTGGAAGCGGATCCGAGGGAGCCCGAGACGGGCGAGCTGGGCCTGGAGCCGCTTGGTCGCGTTGGTCCCCTTGAGAGGAGAGCCGTCCGGCTCCCGGAAGACGAGATCACCATGCGCGTCTCGCCAGCTCTTCCGGCCGCCAGCCGCTCCTCGGCCTGCAGTCTCCGCTGGCGATGGAGCGCGCGATCGTCAGGCTGCCTCGCTCCAGGTCCACATCCGACCGGCGCAGCCCGACCAGCTCCGACTGACGGGCACCGGTCGCCAGGGCCAGCACCCACAGCGGGCCGTCCCGATGGTGCTCGGCCACGGAGAGCGGCATCCGCACCTGCTCGGCCGAGAGCGTGGTGCCCGCCCGGACGTCCTCCAGGGGCAAGGGTCGCGCCAGCTCGGCCACGTTGCGCTGCACGAGCCCCCACGCTTGGCCTGGTTGAGCAGGTTGCGGAGCACGGATCGGACGTGGTTGCAGGTGCGAGCGGAGAGGCCGCCATCTCGCAGCCGGGTGAGCAGGGTGCCGACGTGATGGGGCTCCAGCTTGACCAGCTGCAGGTGGCCCAGGTTGGGCAGGGCGTACCTCAGCAGCTCCTCGCAGCGGTGGAGGGGAAGGCCGCCGCGCCCGGGCGCGTCCAGGGCGCGGGTCAGGTTGGCCCTGGCCTCCTGCTCGGTGGCGCCGTAGAGGGAGCGACGCACCCGCTGGCCGGTCTCAGGGTCGACGATGGTGTAGCGAGCGTGCCAGCGGCCGTCACGCCGCTGGTAGAGGCTGCCGGCCCCATTGGGCCGCTTTATCCGCTTGGCCTTGGTCCGTCCCATCCCTGCTCCTCCGGCTGACGCCAACCTGATGCCAATCGGAGTGTCCGACTTAGTGTCCAGGCACGTGGTGTACGAGGGCTGCTGAACCGGCCCGAATAGAAGACGACCACCGGCCATCCTTGACGGACTTCACACCCACAAGGAGGAACCGATGGCCAAGGCCAGTATGGACGCCGACGTCGTGGTCTGGATGCCGGAGCAGCTCCAGACGGCGCACCCCGACCTGCTCCGCGGCATGCTCTCGACCTTCGTGCAGGAGCTGATGGGGGCCGCGTCCTGTCAAGTGGTGTACGACAGGCCATCGAGTCATCCATGACGATCAGCTCGCCGCCGCGAGCTCGGGCACCTCCTTTTCGACCGGCGGCGCCTGCGCTGCCTTCAGCGACTCGGCGCGGAGGTAGCGGCGCGAGGCCACCAGCCACTCGTCGTGCTGTTCGGCGAGCACGGCGCCGACCAGCCGAAGCACCGCGCTGCGGTCGGGGGAAGATGCCGACCACGTCCGTTCTCCGACGGACCTCCTTGTTCAGCCGCTCCTGGGGGTGGTTGCTCCACCGCTGGCGCCAATGCTCGCGAGGGAAGGTGGCGAAGGCGAGCACGTCCGAGCCCGCCTCGTCGAGCAGGCTGGCGGCGTCCGGGAAGCGCTCCTGGAGCTGGTCGACCATTCGTCGGGGCTGAGCCCAGACCGCCTCGTGGTCGGGCTGGGCGAAGATCGAGCGGACCAGGGTGGCGACCAGGGTCTGGGCCGACTTCGGCACCCGGGTCAGCAAGCTGCGCATGAAGTGGGTTCGGCAGCGCTGCCAGCCCGCGCCGGGGAGGGCCGCGGCGATGGCCTGCTCGAGGCCGAGGTGGTCATCGGAGATGACCAGGCGAACGCCGGAGCGACCCCGGGCGACCAGACCGCGCAGGAAGCTGGTCCAGGCCGCGCCATCTTCGGCGGTGAAGACCTCGACGCCCAGGATCTCGCGGTAGCCGTTGGCGTTGACGCCGGTCGCGATGGCCGTGCCGACGTTGACCACGCGGCCACCATCCCGGCAGCGCTGGGTGAGGGCGTCGACCCCAACGTAGGGGGAGGGACCGCTGTCGAGGGGGCGGTTGCGGAACTCGTCGACCATCCCGTCCAGGCTCTTGGCCATGACCGAGACCTGGGACTTGGAGGGATGCGCGATGCCCAGGCTCTGGACCAGCCCCTCCACCCTGCGGGTGGAGACGCCGGCCAGGTCAGCCTGCGCGATCACGCTGACCAGGGCTCTCTCCGCCCGCCGCCGCGGCTCCAGGAGCCAGTCCGGGGAGTAGCTGCCCTGGCGCAGCTTGGGGATGGCGAGCGTGATCGAGCCGACCCGGGGGTTCCCCTCTCGTTCCCGGTAGCCGTTGCGAGAGTTGGTCCGCTCGCTCGAGCGCTCGCCGTAGCCGGCACCGCAGAACTGCTGGGCTTCGGCGCCCATCAGCTCCTGCCCCATCGTCGCCAGCCTCTCCCGAAGCAGATCCGGGTGGGCCTCCTGCAGCTGCTGGCGCAGCCAGGTGGTGACGTCACGATCCATACTGGGGTTGGCCAT
>DATGLL010000286.1:0-2284 GCA_035294145.1 Candidatus Dormiibacterota bacterium
TGGATGATCCCGTCGTGCAGCTCCCTCGCGATCCGCTCCCGCTCCTCCAGCACCACCAGCCGGCTCAGCTCCCGTCGCGCCCGGGCCGACTCCAGCGCCACCGACACCTGCTTGGCGAAGCTCTCCACCACCCGCACCGCCAGCTCCACGATCCGCCGCAACAACCCATCCAGCCCCAGCTCCGAGGCCAGCGCCAGCCCCGCCTCGATCAGCAGCTCCCCCCGACCCCCACCACCTCGCCCACCTCCTCGGCACCCAGGCCGCCCACTGGTCGCGATGAGCGATCCCTCGGGGGCAAGCAGCGGGCAGCCCAACGCTCGCCCCCCAACGCACCGCCGGATGGCATGAGCTCCAGGGGCTGACGAGCGGCGCCAGCCGCCGGCATCTGGCGCACGAAGCCGATCGAGCTGTTCCTGCAACAGGCCGACAAGCCCGAGCATCGCCTCAGCCGTTCCATGGGGCTTCCCGGCCTTACCGCCTTCGGGATCGCGGCCATCGTCGGTACCGGCTTCTTCGTCCTAACCGGGGTAGCAGCCGCTCGCTACGCCGGCCCCGCGATCGTCCTCTCCTACCTGCTGGCAGCCGTCGTGAGCGGCCTGGCGGCGCTCTGCTACGCGGAGTTGGCCAGCTACGTCCCGGTGGCGGGGAGCGCCTACATCTACGCCTACGCGGTGCTGGGGGAGGTGGTGGCCTGGGTCGTGGGCTGGGCGTTGATCCTCAAGTATGGCGTGAGCGCGGCCGCGGTCGGCGTTGGCTGGTCGGGCTACGTGCACGACCTCCTCCGCAGCACCTTAGGGGTGGAGCTGCCCCGGGCGCTCACCAGCCCACCCCTCGGTTCCCCACCTGGGATCGTCGACCTGCCGGCGGTCTTCGTCCTGCTTCTGCTCACCGGCATGGTGCCCACCTCCTCGCTGGACAACCCCTCTCCTGGCACCGGAGCCCTGCTCGCGGTCAGGCTCCGTTGGGCGGAGGCCGTGGTCGCGGCTGGTGTCGTCGCTGGCCTCACCAGCGTCCTTCTGGTCTTGCTGTTCGGCCAGAGCCGGATCGTCTTCGCTGTGGCCCGAGATGGCTTCCTTCCAAGTCCGGTGGGCCGGGTCCACCCCCGGACCCGCATCCCATGGACGGCGACCCTTTCGGTCGGGCGCGGTGTGGCTCTGCTCGCCAGCCTGACCCCCATCGACATCCTGGCCCAGCTGACCAACATCGGCACCCTGGCCGCGTTCTTCGCCGTCTCGCTGGCCGTCCGGTTGAACGCTGGCCGGGCAGGCAGCCCCCCAGTTGAGCCCTAAGCTGTCGGCCTCCACATCTGGTTGGATCCAGGAACCTCGTTGAGCTTGCTCCGAAACCGACGCCGCCGGGCCGGACGGTCTGCGAGGTTCGGTTGCGACACCCGGGCCAAATGGCTCGCCGATCCAGGGACATCCGACCCTGCCCGGGGTGAAGGGGAGCGACCTACGATGAGGGCATCGACGGAGCAGGTTCCCGGGCCCAGGGAAGTCAGCGGAGGCTGCGGGCAAGGGATGTCTCCCCCGGGGCCCTTCTCTCCTCCCTCCTGAATCCCTCAGGGGGTGCTAGCACCCCCTGGGGGAGCCCAGAAGACGATCGCTGACATGAATCCCTGTCAGGGGAGAGGCCACCGCCAGCCAACGTTGGCCCCATGAAGATCGACGGAGCCCATGCTGCGAGAGAACGATGTTCGCGAGGTGCGTGGCGCAGCTTGCCTTCGGTGTTCGCCCCGCCACGGCAGCGATCAGCGGAGGGAGGCCGAGCTCCCTCTCTACGGCAATGCGGAGAACGTCGTGCTTGACTCTCGTCCCATGAGGCGTGGCCATGGCTGCGGACGGGGCACGGTGACCACGATCGCCGCCGCGCCCCCCACCAGGCCCCGTCACCAGGCTGGCAAGGGTTCGGCCATGGACGGCGGCTCTGTCAGCCACGGCTGGCTGATGAATGTGAGGAGAAGGTCCGATGGCAACGAGCCGTTGCCGCAGAGAGAGCGATAGCGCTCAAGCGGCACCCCTCACGGGGCGCCCCGGGCGAGGGCCTCGCCAGGTCGATCGCCGCGTGGCCATCGCGCTGGCGGCGCCTCCCACCGCCGTCGCACGCCCAGCGCTCGGCCCGGCCGATGGCCCGGATGCCACCACAGCGATGACCCCTCTTGGAGCTGGGGAGGCACCGCTCGGCCCCCACCAGCTCCGAGCCCTCCCAGGGGGACCCCATCGGAGCCCGTCCCGATGGGGACCCCAGCCGGTCCTGTCGCGCAGCTGCCGCCGGACCTCGGCCA
>DATGLL010000287.1:0-3884 GCA_035294145.1 Candidatus Dormiibacterota bacterium
GCGGCTCGAATCGCTGCCGGCGCAAGGAACGGCGTCGAGCCCGGCTCCAGGCCCATCTCGCCGCCCTCCGGCGCCACGGGATCCCTCGGCTCACCACCCGGCTGGCCACACCCCACGGCCGGATCGTGGGGGAAGGGCTGGACGCCGCCGGCAGCTTCGTTACCAGACCCCCTGGTACGGCTCGGAGGTGGTGGAGGCCGACCGGTGCTTTGCCAGCTCGAGGACCTGCCATGGCTGCGGCTTGGTCCAGGACCTCGGGTGGGCCGAGCACTGGAGGGGTGACGGCGGTGGGGCGCGCCACCGGCGCGATGACCACGCCGCGATCAATCTGGCGAGGTATCGGCCCCGGGGCACCCCACCAAGCTGGCTTGGTGGGGGCCCCGCCCGTCGGCTCCGTTGGAGCCTCCGTGAGGCGTAGAGCCGCGGTCAGGGGGCCCCACGAGGCCGGCCTCGTGGGGTCCCGGTGAGACCCGGGCTTCCCGGGCACGCGGCGGGGAGGTGCGAAGCCCGCGAGGGGAACCCCGTGAGGGGTGCCGCATGAGACGATCGCTTACTCAGCGGCAACGGCGACTGCCGCTCACGCCGAGCGCGTGCTAGGGCTGGTTCGGGTCTTTAACCCCGTCCGTCGTCCCTCGAGTGCACGAGACCTGCCCCGGGGATGGCGCCCTCGGCACGGTCACAACCGATGCCGGGCCAGCTCCTCGTAGACCTTGACCAGGGCCGAGTTGTCGAGCTCGCCGTCGCCGGCCGCGACCAGGGCGTTGAACTGCTGCGCCACCAGCGCGGAGACCGGGACGGGGGCTCCCAGCGCCCTCGCCATGGAGAGCACGATGTGAAGATCCTTGTCGTGCAGCTTGACGAAGAACCCGGGGGCGAAGGCGTGCTCGATCATGCGCTCGCCGTGCACCTCGAGGACACGGCTGGCGGCATAGCCACCCAGGAGCGCCTCCCGGATGCGACGAGGGTCGACCCCGGCTCGAGCGCCCAGGACCAGGGCCTCGGCGACGCCGGCCATCGTGGCGGCGATGGCCACCTGGTTGCAGGCCTTGGTGACCTGGCCAGCTCCCAGGTCGCCCATGTGGACGATCGTCTGGCCCATGGTACGGAGGACCGGCAGGCAGGCCTCGAAGACCTCCCGACGTCCGCCGACCATGATCGAGAGGGTGCCCGCCTCCGCGCCCGGCGGTCCGCCGCTCACCGGGGCGTCGAGGCTCTCCACGCCTCGAGCCGCCGCCATCTCGCCCAGTCGTCGGGTCGTCTCCGGCGCGATGGTGCTCATGTCGATCCAGATCAGGCCGACGTGCGATCCGCTCAGGACCCCGTTCTCCCCCGCGACCACGACCTCCACGTCCGGGCTGTCGGTGACCATGGTCACGACCACGTCCGAGTCCCTCGCCACCTCGGCAGGCGATGCGGCCTGGCGCGCTCCGGCCTCGACCAGCGGGCTCGCCTTGGCCGCCGTCCGGTTGTAGACCGTGAGCTGGAAGCCGGCCCGAAGGATGTTGCGCGCCATGGGCCGGCCCATCAGACCGAGGCCCACGAAGCCGATCCGTGTGGTGCCTGGTTCGGCGACCCTGACCTCCATCAACCCTCCCTCATCGACGATCTGGAATGTCCCGTGCGCACTCTGTCATTCTCGGCGTGTCGACACCTCCGAGGGTGAACCGACGCTCTCGGGCGAGAGGGCGGGGCCGGTGGGTGGTCGCCGCCGAAGGACGACCGTCGGCGTTGCTCCTGGCGTGGCCGCGACCCGCGCTCGCGGCGCTGCCATGACCTGAAAGCGGCCGCCCTGTCGACCTCGGGGTGCGGCGTTCGGGAGGCTCTCGCTCGAATCCATCCAGGCTGGCCGATCGCCGCATCGTGCGCAACCAGGCCAGGGTTGAGGCCGTGCTCCACGACGCCCGTCGCTGCCTGGGGGCCGCGAAGGGCGATGCCCTGAGTTGAGCTGGGAACCGGAGCGTCGCAGCCGTGCCTCGTCGGCCCGGTTGCGATCCGTGCCTTCGTGCGGGCGGCGGGCAGGGTGAGCGACCGCGGGTGGTGGTGCCTCGCGCGTGAGGGGTGCGAGCAGGCACGGGTGAGGTTCGTGCGTCCGGTTCCCTGCCCCCGGGGCTCGCAGGGGCGCGCATAAACTGCTCTGTGGTGGCGGCACGGATCACGAGCAAAGGCCAGGTCACGATCCCCCGGGCGGTCCGGGAGGCGATGGGGCTCCGGCCGGGTGACGAGGTCGAGTTCGTGGCCGTGGACGGCGGGTACCGCATCCGCAAGGTGCTGCGCGCCAGCCCCTTCGCGCGCTATCGGGGGTACCTGACGAGGCTGGCCGGACACGACCCCGACCGGCTGATCCAGGACCTACGCGGATGATCACCGCCGTCGACACCCCGGTCCTGCTCGATGTACTGATCCCCGGCGCCCCCCACGCCGCTGACTCCGAGCGGCGCCTGGCCGAGGCGCTGACCGCCGGTCCGCTCGTCGTCTGCCCGATCGTGGTGGCGGAACTGGGGGCCTGCTTCCCGCGGGAGGAGGAGCTGAGGGCGTTCCTGCGCGACGCCGGGCTGCGTGTCGATCCCTTCGCGTTCGCCAGCCTGTACCTGGCAGGTCGGGCATGGCGGGAGCACGGGCGGCGTGAGCAAGCGTCTCGCGGCGGGCGGGGGGCCGGTGAGGGTCGAGGGGTTGGGGGGGCCTTCCTGATCGGGGCCCACGCCGTGGTTCAGGCCGAGCAGCTCCTGACCCGGGACCCTGACTTCTATCGGACCTGCTTCCCCGATCTCCGGCTCAGCGCCTGAGTGCCTCGCCTCGAGGCCGATGTACGCGCAGGGCCAGCCTCCCTCGGCCCTCGCCCTTGAGGTCGATGTCGGCGGGCGAGGTCACGATGGTGGCCCTGGCGAGCTGAGAGATGGGGTGGGCGGTTGGGACCGCGACCGCCATCGCCCCGGCGGCCCGACCGGCAGAGATCCCAGCCGGGGGATCTTCGATGACGATGGCGCCGTGCGGGGGCGGGCCGAGAGCCTGGCTCGCACGCCGGCGGCACCCTGGACAGGTCTCCCATGGCGAACGTCATCCGCGCCCGGCAGGGCGCGGGGATCGGCGACCGGGCGGCGCGAGGGTGGGGCTCGGCCAGGGGCCGGATGCCCGAGGTCACCGCCCCCGACGATAAGGTCGACTCCCCGTCGAGCCCGTACCCGGCCGCCCACGTCAACCAGTGGCGGCGGAACGCCTCGGTCGAGTCAACCAGCGCGCCGTCGAGGTCGAAGGGGATCACCCGGCAGGTGGTCAGATGAGCCGGCTCAGCTACTCGTGGTGCTCGAACCGGAGGTTGGATCCCTTGGCCGCCTCGGTCCCGCCCTGGCGGCGGGGCAGCCAACGCACGTCGAGCGGCGTGGGCCGTCGCGATCGTCGAGCCACCTGCAACGCTCACCGACCTCGCCCGTCCGGTCGAAGAACTCGACCCCTCGTGGGCCCGGCTGATCATGCGCTGGCGCCATCATGGCCTCCTGGCTCTCTCCAGCGCTCGACACAACCGTCCGGGTCATCGCAATGGGCCGCGCCTCCGCCCTCACCGTCGCCAGCCAGCTCCTGACCTGTGGGGAGGTGGCATCGTGAGAGGTTCGGGGCGGCCTGGCTGAGTTCCGTGGCTTGCCGCGGCCGCCGCACATAGTCCCCAGCTCGGCGACGAAGGCGGGCCCACACGCTTGGCCGGGGCTCGATCCCCTGACCCGTGAGCTGCGCTGCCTGGCCATCTCGAGATCGTGGCGGGCGGCTTCGTCCTCTCTGTCAGCCCGGGGCCGGTGCCGGCGTGGCCCAGCTCTCCGAACTCCAGATCGGCGGGGTGAGGCGGGTCGGTTGACCGTGGGACGCTGGTCGTCCAGAACGGGCATGGGTTGACA
>DATGLL010000288.1:0-33989 GCA_035294145.1 Candidatus Dormiibacterota bacterium
GTGCAGGGTGGGCTCGCCCCCGATGAGCTGGAGCATCCGCACCTCCATCGCCGCTGCCTCCTCCACCAGGCGTCTCCAATCCAGGGTGGTCATGGTCCCGTGGTCGCCCCATGGTCCGGAGTCGGCGTAGCAGTGCCGGCAGCGCAGCTGGCAGCGCCCCGTGACCTCCAGGGAGAGGAACCAGAGTCTCTCCGCTGCACCTTCGAGCGGCGAGTCAGCTCCCTCGACCCGGGAACTCTCGTCGATCATCTGCACGGAGGCACTCTACGGCGGGGCGCGCGAAACCGTCATCGGCAGATCGCGTCAGCTTCCATGGAGAATCCGTGCCAATGACGGCTCGTGACGAGGGTGCAGACTCCCATCGACCGAACGTCCGTGAATCGCTCCGCTGGCGGCCGGAAGCAGCACATGACCCGCGTCCAATCTCCCATCCCGAGCCAGTCATCGTGTCACGCCACATCGTCGTCCAGGTGTGGCGATGGTGAGCCGGCGCGGGATTCGGCCGCCCGGGGTTCCCCGGCTCCTGCCGGGCTGCCCCACGTCACCGTCCAGGTCGCCATCGAGGAACGCTCGGAGGAGCGGCAGCGGGCCGACCCCATGGACCTCACCCTGGTGGGCCCCGTGGCACCATGCGGCGAGCGGTGCTCGCCTCCGATCCCGGCTCGCCGTGCGCACGCTGCGGATGACCGATCTGCGCCGGCCAGGGGTGACGGCGCGCCGCCACAGGACGCCTCGGCCCGGCAGGTGGGTCCTTGGTTCTGTCGGTGACGCTCTGCTCCCTGGCCGGGAGAGATCCCACCGGCGCCTCGACCCTGATCCGGCGTCCCGACGTCTCCTTCCTCCTTGGCGAGCCGCCGTGATCCCGTCCCGCTGACCCGCCGTTCCGCGATCGGCCGCCCCAGCCTCGATCCCGGTGCCCCTCGGCGTCGGCCGGGCTGCGTCACCGCAGCCCAGGCTGGGCGTGACCCACCCCGCTCCGCGTCACCCACGCCGTCGGCTTGCGCTATACTGGGCTGGCGCGCGGCTCCGCCGGGGTATGCCGGTGTGGGCGGTCGCGCCGGGTTCGTCCGCCGGAGCGGGGCGAGCCCGGAGGCCATGATCGCTCCAATCCCTGTGGAACCGGGCTGGCAAGCTGCCCAGCCCTTGCTCTCGGCCACCCAGGCCGCGGATCGCCTCTATGCCCGCTTCGTGGCCAGGCCCCGCTACTACCTGACCATCGCTGCCCGGTCGCTCCCACACGGGGGCGAGTCGGAGGACCTGGTCATGGACGTCATCGTCGGGCTTGTCGAGCGTGCCCCCCGGCGGGCCGCGGGCCCGTGCCCGATCCGGGACCACGGCGGCTACCTGGCCCGGGCCATCCAGCGCGCGGCCAGGCTCCGCTCCCGCCGCCTGCGGCGAGTGGAGGGCCTGGAGGCGGCCCTGGTCGTCCCCGCCGAGGACGCGTGCGGGCTGGTCGAGCTGTCCATGCAGCTCGACTGGGGCCGCCGAGAGCTGCGCCGGCGGCTGGCCTCGGGCGAGCTGTCCCTGACCCCGAACCAGTACCGGGCCCTGGGCCGGCAGGGCGGCCTGGACCCGCGTCGGCGGGCGGCGCGGAGCCGTGGCCGGCGCCTCCTGATGCCCCTGCTGAGGGAGCTGACCGAGCGCCTGTACGAGGGGGTGGGGGCGCGGGGGCTCCCCCGGCTGGACGACGACGCCGTGGAATCGCTGCTGGATGCGATCGGCTTCTTCGAGGCGGACGTGGCCCGGCTGGTGACGGCCGGCGGCGCCGGAACGCGAGAGGGCGGCGCGGAGACGGGCGCGGCGACCGCGTCACATCGGGGCTCTCGACGTCCATATCGAGATGTGAGGACCTTGAGCGAGGTCGCCGGCCGGGAGACCGCGCCGGCGGGGAGGGTGCGATGAGCGAGGTGCGGAGGACGTCGAACGGGCGGACGGTGCGGCGCCTGGGGGTGCACGTGCTGGGGGCGGCGGACCTGGACGTGACCTCCCCCAACCTGGAGGCCGGGATTGCCAAGCTCGAGGCGTTGCCCGACGATGCGTCGCGCTGGGAGGAGCTGACCCGGCCGCCCCAGCTCACCACGCCGACCGAGGGCCGCTTCGCGATGAGGTCGCTGCACGCGGCCCTGGAGGCGGGCTGCGACGGGTTGCTGCTGATCGCCACCCGCCAGGACCCGCCCGATCCCGGGGACACCTGGCGGCTGGCCGAGCTGGTGCAACCGCTGCTGCGCCGGCGTGGCGTGGTGGTGCGGAGCGTCGAGGTGCGCAAGTTCGACCTGGAGGGCTTCCGAACCGCAGCCAGGGAGGGGCTGGAGGCGTTCACCCAGGGCACGCCGGTCGACGAGGTCGTGCTGATCGTCGGTAGCGGGGCCAAGCTCGCCTTCGTCGGGGCGCTGCTCGGCCTGATCCAGGCCGGGTGGACCCCCCGTCTGCTCCAGCCGCCCCGCGAGGGCGAGTCCCTGGCCCCGCCCCGGGAGTTGCGGCTGGAGGTGAGCCTGGTGCCTTGGCTGGTGCGCACCCACCAGTACGAGGTGCTGGCCCAGCTGACCACGCTCGAGGAGTCGGAGCGGCGGGCCTGGCGGGCGCTGGCGGCGGCCCAGGCCCTGGACTGGCGGGCGCTGGCCGCAGCCGGGGTGGAGGAGGAGGATCTGGAGGGGCTGCGGCGGCGCTACCCCGAGGTCCCGGCCCCCGACCTCCCCTGCCCCCTGGCCCAGGTCGCGAGCAAGCCGATCACGGAGGAGGAGTGGCGCTGGTACCGGCGGACGCTGCAGGCCTCGCTCGTGGTCCGGGCCGCCAGCGATCCCTTCTCGGCGCTCTACCTGGGCCGTCCCTGGACGGAGGCGCGCATCCTCGAGCTGGCCTCCCGGGACCCCAATCGCGACCACGCCGGGCTCCAGGCGCTCCGCCAGGGGAGGGACGGTGCTCTGGCCGAGCTGCTGGCGCGGCCACGGGACCTGGGGCCGGGGCTGGTCAGGGGTCTGCTCGAGAACGAGCAGGTTCTGAAGCTGTGCCAGCTGGGCAGCAAGGCCAGCCATGGCAAGCTGCGCTCGGACGAGCGCGACTGGCTCCTGAACCTGCGGAATCACCTGGCGGCGCTGACCCAGGAGCTCGCCCCCAACGCCCTGCCGCCGGTGATGGAGGAGCTGCTGGTGCTGCTGCCGGTGGGCGAGACCAAGCTCAGGGAGGAGCGTGGCTGGAGCGCCGAGTCGCAGGCCCAGGCAGCGTTGGGGGCGCTGACCGACCACCTCTCGCTACGCTCGATCGCCGGCCGGCATGTCCACCTCAGGTTGGTGACCTCGGCGAAGGTGCGTGACCATACCAGGCGCATCCAGGCCCAGGCCGAGGACTTGGGGTTCCTGAGCGTGGGGACGATCGAGGTCGACCCCGAGGACATCGAGGCGGCGACGGCGGAGGTTGCGCGCCAGCTGGAGGGTGATCGTACTCTGGCCGGTTGCGCCGAGGTGCTCCTGGCCACCGGCCCCGGGACCAAGGCCATGAACGTGGCCGTGGTCCTGGGCGGCGGGCAGTGGGGTGCCAACCGAGCCCGACCGTTGCGGGTGGCCAACCTCAGGGAGGACGAGCGGCAACGCTCGTCGCGGCTGGAGGTGGATCACGATCAGGTGCTGCCCAGCCTCGGCCCCGACCAGGTCGTGGCCCCAATCTTGACCTTCGCCCTCCGTCAGCTGAGGCTGGACACGGCGAGGCACGTGCTGGAGCTGGGCTCGTATCGCTGGAGGGAATTGCGAGCGCCAGTGGCCGACCTGGAGCGGCGGTTGATGGGACCTCGGCGGGGCCACGAGGCCCCGAAGGAGGCCAGGGCCTGGTTCCCGGCCCGGGCCCAGGCCTTCGCCACCCTGGCTGAGGACGACCCCTGGCGGGCCATCTACGCCACCTGCGCGGCGGCCGAGGCCGCCTGGCCCTCGCCCAGGCGGGACGGGGGCAAGTATGGCACCTCGCCCTGGCGCGTCAAGGAGCGACCGCGTGGGCACGAGCTCTGGCGGGCGCGCAACGATAGCCCCTTTGGGCATCGGGTCTGGGCGTCGCCGCCCCCGGCCGAGGAGGTGCGCCGACTGATCGATGGCGTGATCGAGGAGGTACGGCGGCGCCCGCCCGACGGGCCGGTCGCCTTCCAGCCAGACGACGCCATCGTGGGCGCGCTCAAAGGGCTCGAGGAGGAGGTGAAACGGGTCGCCGCCGAGATCGGCCTCCGCTGAGGCGGCGTGGCGCCGGCCGGGGCGCGCCGCCCGGCGGCGGGGGCGATCGGGGCGCCGCCCTCGGGGGTTGAGGTCGGTGCGAGTGAGGATCGAGCTCGGAGGGATGAGCTCGGCGTCGTTTTGGAAACGGTGAGGAGGTTGGTGGATGCGTGGGATCGCGCTCGGTCTGGGGATCGCCGGCGGCGCCCTGGGCTTGATCGTCTCGGTCGTGGAATGGTTCATCGGCGGCGTCGGCACCGCGCTGCACGCCCAGGGCGCGGGCACGGTCAGCGGCCTTGCCTGGTTGGCCCTGCTCGCTGGAGTGGTGGGGATCATCGGCGGCGCCCTGGCCCTGGCGAGGCCGCGCTTGGCGGCGCTCTTGATGCTCGTGGCCTGTGTCGCCGGCTTCGTCGCCGCCTCCCTCTTCTGGATCCTCTCCGGGATCCTGCTCTTGGTCGGGGCGTTGCTGGCCTTCCTGGGCCGGCCGCGCCAGGCGGTGGCCGGATAGGCGGAGGACCTCTGCGGCCCTGGGTCCGCGCGGGAGGCGCGGACCCAGGCCACGGCCGATCGGGTGGCGGCGGTGACGCGGAGGTTCGTCTCCGGTGTGGGGCCGCTGGGGGTGCGAGCAGCAGGGTGGAGTGCGAACGCTGGGAGCGTTGAGATGGACGATGGGCAGAAGGGGTCGGAGCGAAGGGGCGTGCGACGTCTGGGGATCCACGTGCTGGGGGCGGCGGACCTGGACGCGCTCACCGTGGAGGAGTTCGCGCGGGAGCTCGCAGCCCTGGGGCAGCTCCCCGATGGGGATGCCCGCTGGGAGCGGCTGAGCCGGAAGCCCCAAGCCACGTCTCCCGCCGGCGCTGACTTCGCGACCACGCCGCTCCTGGCGGCGCTGAGGGCCGAGTGCGATGGGCTGCTCCTGATCGCCACCCGCCAGGATCCACCCCATACCGGGGACACCTGGCGGCTGGCCGAGCTCGCCCGACCGCTCCTGGAGGAGCGAGAGCTGCTGGTCCGGGTGGTCGAGGTGGGACGCTTCGATGTCGATGGCTTTCGGGAGGCCACCGAGGCGGGGCTGCGCCAGCTCGCCTCCCAGCTCGAGATCGGCGAGGTGGTGCTGGTCATGGGCGGCGGGCCCAAGGTGGGCTTCATCGCCGCTCTCCTGGGGATGGTCCAGGCCGGCCACCTGCCACAGGTGCTCGAGCCGCAGCGGGAGGGCGAGGCTCATCCTGCCCCTCGCCTCCTCCGCCTGGAGGCGGACCTGGTGCCCTGGCTGGTGCGCACCCACCAGTACGACGTGCTCGCCAGCTTGGGCGAGGTGGGAGAGGTCGAGCGTCGGGTGTGGCGGGCGCTGGCGGCGGCGCAGGCGCTCGACTGGCGTGCCCTGGGCCAGGTCGAGGTGGGGAGGGATGACGTGGAGGCGACGCGGCAGCGCCATCCCGGGGTCATGGCCCTCGACCTCCCCCGTCCCCCGGACGGGGTGGGGAGCAGGCCGACCGATGAGGCAGGGTGGCGCTGGTACCGGCGGGTCCTCCAGGCCTCGTTCCTGATCCGGGCGATGGGCGACCCGGCCTCGGCCCTCTACCTGGCCCGACCTTGGACCGATTGCCACGTCCACGAGCTGGCCTACCAGGACCCGATCAACCGACAGCACCCCTTGGTCCGTGCGCTCGATGGCCCCGAGGCGGACGAGGCGCTGGGCCGGCTGCTGGACCGGTGGTCGGAGCTGGCGCCTGGCCCCATCCGGGCGTTGGTGGGGACGCCGGCCGTCCAGCAGCTCTGCCGGCTCGGCGGCCTCGCCAGCCACGGTCGGCCGGTCGGGCACGACTGGCCCTACCATCACCTCGATGCCCTGGCGGCGCTGGCCGAGGACCTGGGCCTGGGGTCCGCCCCGCCGGTGGGGGGTGGGCTGCTGCTGCTCCTGGCCGTCGGCCAGACCGAGAACCGAGAGGCACGCGGCTGGACGCCGGAGCAGCAGGCCCAGGCGGCGGTGGATGCCATCGTCCAGTACCTGGCCTTCCGGCTCTTGCCCCGGGGGCGGGTCCACCTGCGCTTGGTCTCCTCGGAACGGGTACGGACCCACGCCCAGCGGGTTCGCGACCTCGCCCTCCAGCGGCGTTTCGGCAGCGTCGAGGCGATCGAGGTGCATCCTGAGGGCACGCGAGCCGCGCTGGGCGAGGTGGGGCGGTGGCTGGAGGGCGACCCTCGGCTGGCCAGCTGCTCGGAGGCGCTGCTGGTGGTCGGGCCGGGGACCAAGCAGATGAACGTGGTCGTCACCCTGGCCGGCGGCCAGTGGGGCACCAACCGTGCCCTGCCCCTCCGGGTGGCCTACCTGCACGAGCGGAAGAGCGGGGGCGAGTGGTCGTCGGTCCTGGAGGAGACGCGTGAGCGGGTGCTCCCCCGTCTCGGCCCGGACGAGGTGGTGGCCCCGATCCTGCGCTTCGCGCTGCGCCGGCTCGACCTGGGCACGGTCAGGTGGGCGCTGGAGCTGGGATCGGATCGCTGGTCAGGGCTGGAGCCGCGGGTGGTCGAGCTCCAGCGGCTGTTGACGCCGGTTGGAGGGGGGCGAGAGGCGCCCGACCCACGGGTCTGGTTCCCGGCCCGAGCCCGGGCCTTCGCCACCCTGGCCCAAGCCGATCCTTGGCGGGCCATCTACGCCACCTGCGCGGCGGCCGAGGCCGCCTGGCCGGCGCCGACGAAGAAGGCGATGGGTGGGAACCGGCCCGCCCCCTGGCGGGTGCTGGCCCGCCCTCACGGCCACAGGCTGTGGCGGGTGCGGAACGAGGGGCCGTTCGGCCACCGGGTTTGGGCCCTGCCGCCCCCGGCCGGGGAGGTACGTCAGCTGATCGAGGGCGTGATCGAGGAGGTTGAGCAGGACCCGCCCAAAGGGCCCGTGACCTTCAAGCCAGGGGATACCATCCTGCAGCGGGTCGAGGAGCTGGTGGAGGAGGTCCATCGTCTGGCTCCACCGGCGTGAGCCGAGGAGCGCATTCGGGAGCCGCCCCTCAAGGAGAGGCGGGGAACCTCCCGTACCCGAGATAGGGGACTGAGAACCGTCGCCGACCGAGCAAGGCCTTGAGCCTCGTCGCTCCGGTGGCGGAGAGGACGGCGGCACCCCGGGTGTCCGCTTTCGCCCCGCTAGGTAGGGGATCGGCCACGACGGGGTGGCCGGGTGCCCTTGTGGCCCTGAGGTCACGGGTCTGGCCCTGAGCCCCCGGCGTGGCATCGACATCAACCACCCCTCAAGAAGGAGGTAGACGAGCTCATGAACGTCGAGAGCGAAGTTCGGATCGGTGGCGTTGCCGAGGCCGGCGCGGGCCCGGCGTCGCCAGCGGGGCTGCGGCCGAGGGGGGACCGGCCAGGTCGCGCGTGGCCGCGCCTTCGGCGGGTCGGGTTGAGCGCCTGCGGGGCGGTGGCGCTGCTCGGCGTGGTCATGCTCAGCGCCTGCGGCGGCTCCGGCGCGCAGCAGACGCAAACCACGGCCCAGAGCCGGGCCCAGTCGCCCGCGACCGTGGCCAAGACCCCGGCCCCGGCCCAGAAGGCGCCCTCCTCCGCCTGCCAGCAGCCCTGCGCGGTGCACAACGGGGTGATCGTCACGGTCACGAACGTGGCCTACGGCGCCTCGAGCGGGAATGAGTTCGAGACGCCTGAGGCCGGGAACGTCTACGTGACCATGAACGTCGACATGAAGAACACCAGCGATCAGGAGGCCAACTTCAACCCCACCGACTTCGTCCTGCTGGACGGCAAGGGGATCAAGCACACGGTGACCTTCACCGACTCCTGCCCCTTGTTCGACGCGGTGAACCTCACCAAGGGCGCCGACAGCGGTCCCAAGTGCATCGCCTTCGAGGCCAGCGCCAACGCCCCGCGTGGGCTGACCTTGGTCTGGACGCCAGGCCTCCTCAGCGGAGACATCAACATCAAGCTGACCTGACCGACCGCATCCCGGTCCCGGGCTCGGGACGTGATCCCCGGGCCCGGGACCCCGCATCCCCCCACCCTCCGGCCCACCGTGGTCGTCCCACCCCCGCGTCCTGCCCTCGGGGTGGGGGTGGGCTCAGTCGCCGGGCGGGGCCAGCCGCGGGACTCGGTAGCGCTCCAGCCGCCGGTCGAGGGCGTCGCGGCCGCCGGCGATCCGGGCCACGACCTCCTTGGCCCGCTCCAGGAACGTCTCGATCCTCTTCGTCTCGGGGACCTTGGGGATCCAGGCGTGCTCGTACTCGCAGTCGTTGCGGGCGCTGGAGAGGCCCCGCAGGGGGCCGAGGTCGCTGGCCTGGAGGCGGGTGGAGCCGAGGCCTCGGAGCAGCTGGGCGCCGTTCAGGAAGGTGATCGGACCCCGGAGGTCCTGGGGGCGGTAGTCGTCGCCGAAGAGCGTACGCCCGGCACGGTCGTACTCGACCTGGTCGAGCTGGCCGCGCACCCGCTCGTAATCGGGCCGCTTCCCGCCCAGCCCGTGGTCGACCTGGAGGCAGAGACGCACGTACCGCTCCATGGCGGCGTAGACCATGAGCGCAGCCTGGCTGGGTCGGCCTGCCTCCAGCCTCCGCTCGGCGGTGGCCAGGTACCAGAGCAGGAAGGGCAGCCCATCCTCGAGCCGGTCCGGCTCCCCGCCGTCCCCGGGGGTGATCCGCCCCCGCGCCGCGGCCAGCTCCTCCAGCGCCTCCAGGTTGGAGGCCAGGGTCGGGCGGACGTGGCCGGCCCAGCCCCATCGCCCCTGGCTGGCGAACCGGTCGAGGAGGTCGCGGGCCTCGGTCAGGCTCAGCTGCGCGGATTCGAAATCGAACCGCTCCCAGGCATCGTAGGCGCGGGCGAGCGCGGCCAGGCACTGGGCCTCCCGAGTCTCGTACAGCTGCTTGGCGAGACGCTCTGCCTGCTCGGCCGCCTGCTGGAAGTCACCTCGGTCGAAGGCGGCAAGCACCGCCCGCAGCTCGACGTCGCCGAACACCTCCAAGGGGTTGGTGAGGAGCCGCGGGTACTCGGTGCCGGGGACGGGGATGCGGTTGGGGCCGTGGTACTCGTGGTAGTCGACGTAGGCGAGAGGGGCGCCGACCAGGAACCCGGCCAGGGCGGCCGAGGCCGACATCGATTTCTTCCCCCCGGTGGGGTCGATGAGGACCTCCCGGGCGGGGATGCCGGAGCGGTGCAAGAAGCGGTGGATGCTCTCATAGATGTCCCGCTCGCCGGGGTCGCCCACCATCTCCTCCGAGATCACGTCCCGATCGATGCCGGCAATCCGGGCGATGAGCGAGAGCACGCCCTCGCCGTCGACCTTCACCGTCAGGGAATCCTCGGTCCCCAGGACCAGCATCCGCTCCGGCCGGCACCAGGCGGCCATCAGCGCCACCGGCTGCCAGGAGAAGCCGAGCACGCTGATCAGCGCCCGTGGCCGCTCCAGGTCGGCCGGTGCTCCCGCCAGGGGCAGCTGGGCGAAGCGCCGGGCCAGCGGCACCGCCAGCTCGCGGGCATAGAGCTGATCCTGCTCCTTCCGTCCGAGTTCCCGCCAGCGCTCCTGGAGCCCCCTCAGCTCGGGCGTGAGGTCCATCTGCGGAGTCGTCATCGCCTCCTCTCCTTCCTCTCCCTCCTCTCTTTCCCCTTGGCCTCTCGGGCCTCCGGCGACCTCAGGGTGAGGGTGTAGATGGGGCCGGCGTTGGCCACCCAGACCTCGACCGTCTCCCCGACCTCGACCTCGGGCGGTGTCTCCCCCACGAACTGCCCCAAGCGTCCATCCGGAGCCTGGAACCGGGCCTGTCCTCTGCCCCTGGAGTCCTCGATGCGGGTGACCGTGATCCGATCCCTCCGGCGGTACCGGGGGCTGGGCGTGACCCCGGTATTGTCCTCCGTGTCGCCGGCCCCGGCCTCGGGGGAGAGGATGCGGCCGTAGCCAGCGCTGGTCTTGGCCCCCACCCCCCAGCGCTCCAGGGCGTCGAGCAGCAGCTCCTCGGCCGCCTCCGTCCACTCCGGCGGCCCGGAGAGGGCGAGGAGGAGCCTCACCCTTGGCCGCACAGTGAGGAAGGCCACCGGGTTGGGGGAGGCGTGGTCGCTCGGCCAGATGCCGACGGCCCGGTCCGCCGGGCCCCGGAGGTGGGCGTCGTAGTAGGGCTTCTGGTGCACGGTGAGGACATCCACGGCGTACGGCCGATCCTCCCCGGCGCTCCCGGGCACGTAGAGGGCGTCGTGGAAGACCACCTCTCCCCGGCTGGCCCCATGCCCCAGCCCGTGCTCCTCGTAGATCCCGTCCTCGTCGGCCTCGGGCGCGCCGAAGAGGCGGCGGTACCACTCACCCGGGCCGCGGCGGATGCGCTGCCCCTCCCAGGTGACGCCCTGGTAGCGGGCCCGCTCCCGCTCCTCCCCCGGTTGCTCCCAGGGGGGCAGATCGGGGTTCTCGGGTCCGTACACGGCCTCGACGTAGTGGGCGAGGAGGCCCTTCAGGGCCGAGCCGGGCACCACCGGCACTCCCCAGGGGTGGTGGACGGTGAGCCCGACCTCGGCCGCGCTGGGGTTGCCGTGGCCGATCAGGAGGCGACCGGCCAGGGTGACCTCGCGCAGCCGGTCGCCGGGCCGGGTGAAGCTCGAGCGCCAGCGCTCGAAGGCGTGGCGGTAGTCGGGCGAGACGGGGAGGTCGGCGAGACGGGCCAGCCACTGGGGACGCTCCCTCTCCGGGACCTTGCCGTCCTCCCCGACCGGTGCCCAGGCGTCGTAGCCCAGGCTCACGTTCTCGAGCCGGGAGAGGTCGAGCTTCCGGAGCACCTCGCGCACGGCTCAGCCCTCCTTGTCGGAGGTGGCCTGCACCGCCCTCCTGAACCAGGTGGCAAGCTGCAGCACCTCGCGGGTGGCGAGCAGGTAGGCGTCCAGGTCAAGGCGCCGGACCCGGTCGGGGAGATCCTGCGCGGTGGCGTCGTCCAGGCCGCTGATCTTGGCGTCGGCCAGGTGCTTGAGCAGCAGGCCCCCGCCTCGGTCACGCTTGCGCTCCAAGGCGGCCATGGCCGCCGCCAGGCCGCTGCGCAGGACGTCGGTCCCCAGGTCGTTGACCGCGATCTCGTAGTCGGTGCGATTGCCCGTGACCGAGCGCACCGACTCGTAGGCGTGCAACGCCCACATCTGCTGCCGCAGGCGCGGCTGGCTGGGAGCCGGGGGCGGTGTGGGGGGATCAGGCCTGGCCATCGGAACCTCCTGGGATGGGGATGAGGCGGCAGCGCCCGTGGCCGGTGGTGGCCTTCCCCCCCAGCTGCACGACCTCCTCTCGGGGGAGGCCGAGGTCGAGCACCTCCTCCGGGGTCATCTCGGTCCCCTGTCGGCGGCTGCGCTCGGCGTTGAGGAGCCCGATCAGCAGGGTCTCGGGGGGGAGGCTCTCCTCCAGCCAGAGGGCGCGGGGGGCCACCGTCCGCGTGGCGGGGTCGAGCCGGACCCGGGCGTCGACCTGGGTGGCGGTCTCGCAGAGGAAGCTCATGGTCTCGTCGTCGACCAGGGCCAGGCGGGGGCTGAAGATGTCGGCCCCGGGTGAGGCCAGGGGGGCGAGGAGCCGGGCCCACTCCCCCAGCTCCGGTGAGGTCCGGGCGGGGAGGTCCAGGTCCTCGAGGTAGAGGTGGTCCTGGTGGAGGCAGAGGCTTCCGTCGGTGACCAGGGCCCTGCGGCCGGGGCCCAGCGCCGGCACCGCCGGCGCCGAGCGGCCCTCCTCCTCCAGGTCGCGGGCGGCCAAGGCGAGGAGGAGGGGGGAGGTGGCCCAGGCGAAGGTGCCCCGGAAGGTCCGCACGGGCAGGGCCACGAGCCGGGCGTCGCCCACCACCAGGGCGCCGGCGTGGGCGCTGGAGTCTTCAGGCGGTGGGCCGAACACCGCCTCGACCCTGGCCTGCCGGGCCTCGTCCTCTCCCGCCTCCTCCCGGCGGGCGTCGCGGAGCACGCCCTTGATCGAGGAGCCGGGCAGGATGGGGATGCCGGTCGATCGCATCCGGGCCGTGGGCAGGTCGACCAGCTCGGCGGCGTGGCCGGTGCCGGCGTGCAGGGGGGACAGCGCGTGGACGAGGAACGGTCGCGAGCGCATCCTCAACTCCTCTTCTGGTTCGGGTTCCACACCCCCGGGACGACACGGCCGTAGCCCTCTTCGGTCCGCGAGCCGACCGCCGCCAGCCACAGCGCCCGTGCCTCGGCCTCGCCGAAGCGTCCGCCGTCGGCCCGCTCGAAGAAGTAGACGGCCCCCGGGGCGACCAGGCGGGAGACCGGCTTGGGGGCTCCCGCCACCATGTCCCAGCCCGAGACGTGGAGGGGGCGGGGGACCATGGCCGCGCGCAGGACCAGCTCGGCCTCGACCCCGGGCAGGCGCCCCCGGATCTCCGTCTCCTTCTGGAGGCGCTCCAGCCCGTCGGGGAGCCAGCCCCGGGCGAACGAGGCCGGGGTGACCACCACCAGCCGGAGGCCGGCGCTGCCCCGGGCGAAGGCGGCCAGCAGCCCGGGTGGGGGGGCGAACAGGGGCTCGGGCAGGGGCTCGATCCTGACCAGGCGGCCGTCGGACCCGAGCCGGCCCAGGCGGGGCAGGAAGGGGTCGGGCAGGCGTGCCTCGACCCCGATCGCCCACTCGGCCAAGGCCCCTCCCGCTTCCCCTTCCTCCTCCTGTGGCTCGCGCCCGCCGGGGACGTCTCGGCCCCGAGGGCCCTCCAACGTCTCCAGGACGTCGTGGGAGAAGAGGTTGCCGTCCTCGGCCGTGAGCTGCTCGTCCCGGATCGTGACGTGGGACTGGAGGCGTCGGGGAAGGCTGAAGCGCCGGCCCTCGGCCCGGGCGGGGACCTCCTCCCCGGCCAGCCAGGCGATGAAGTGCTCCTCGCTCCACCAAGGCTCCATCCGCTCCGGCTTCCCCTCCTCGTCCACCATGGCCAGCCACAGCGCCTCCCGGGCCGGGTCGTCGTCCCGGCCCAGGGTCTTCGGCCCGGCCGGGTCGCGCGGCCCGGGCTGGAGACGGAGCAGCCGCTCCCGGTCCCTCACCTTCAGGGCATCGGCCGGTGCCGGCCAGGCCCGGTGCTCCGGCGCCCAGCCGGCGCCGAGTGGGCGGCGGAGGGCCAGCGAGGGCCCGAGCGTGACCTCCCGGGTGCGCTCGGGCCAGGCACCCCGCTCCAGGCGCCGGCCCTGGCGCTCCTCCAGGCCCCGGCCCCAGGCCGAGCGCAGCGCCCCGAGCACGGTCGAGGGCCAGGGCCAGTCGGTGCCATGGGCCCGGCCCAGGGCGGTCGTGTACCAGCCCCGGCCGTCCTTGCAGAAGACGCCGTCGCGCGGGACCAGCGCCAGCGACCGGATCGCGCTCATGCCGCTCCCTCCCGTGTGTCCCGCTCCCCTGACCGCAGCCAGGGCCGTGCGGCGGCGAAGGTGCGGGCCACCAGCATCCGCTCCACCCAGGCCGAGACCCGACGGTGCACCTCGCGGTAGGGGATGCCGTCGGACCCGAGGTCGAGGCCGACCTCCTTCGGCTCCACCCGCTCCTCGGCACGCACCCGCGAGAGGGAGCGGACCACCTCCGAGGCCAGGGCCTGGGCCCAGCCTTCCTGCCGGCCCTCCCCCACCTGGGAGGGGGAGGGGAGCTGGCGTAGGGTGCGGGCGATCTCGTAGACCTTGCGCGAGGGGAGCGGGCCCTGGAGGGCGGCGATCGCCTCCTGGAGCTTGGTGGTGGGCTCGTCATCCCATCTCGCCCGCCAGGATCGCCTCCCTCCCGAGCGCAGGTCGACGACCACCGCCAGCGCGTCCCGCGGCGTGTCCCCCTCGCCGCGGCCCTGCTTGGCGATGCGCTCCGCCTCCCGGCCCAGCCCCAGCAGCTCGCCCATGCCCTCCATGACGTGGCCCACCCCGATCCCGACCGAGAGCGTGGGCCGCTCCCCGGCCGGCGATCCGGCTTTGGCCATGGTCTCGCCGAAGGCGTGGTGCAGCGCGGCGGCGCAGTCGAGGGCGGTGGGGAGGGGCAGGAAGGCGAGCACGTCGTCGCCGCCGGCGTAGACCAGGGAGCCGAGGTGGTCCTCGACGATCTGCCGGGCCTTGGCCGCGAACTCGGAAAGGGTCTGGGAGAAGGCGCGGTGGGCCTCAGGCGATTCGAGCTGGTCCAAGGCCTTGCCCATGCGGTCGCCGTCGGCGACGAGACAGGCGACGTAGGGGTAGGGCTCGGGCATCCGTCGGAGCAGGGGGCGGACGTGGGCCTCGCCCCAGACCTGGGGGGTGTCGGGCAGCTCCTGCTCCTGGAAGACCGCCTTCCAGCGGCTGGGGAGGAGCACGCTGGCGTCGAACCCGAAGCTTCTGGTCGCCGGCACCTGACGGGTGACCCGCGCCACCCCCAGCGCCGCGCAGGCATCGCGGAGGCGCGCCAGCTCCTGGGGGGCGACGGTGGCGGCGACGGCGATCCAGGAGGCCAGGGCCACGTTCACCACCGGCACGAACTGCCCCGGGTCGCCACCGGCGCGCTTGACCAGGCCGACCGCGTCCAGCTGCTCGCCGCCCGCGATGCGGTAGCGACGGGCCAGCCGCTCGGCCTCCGGATGCTTCTTCCAGTCGTCGCCGGAAAGGAGCACGGTCTCGCGCTCGCCGTCCAGGCTCGACTTGAGCACGTTCCCGCGTGCCTTGTGCCAGGGGGAGAAGTCGCGCAGGTTCTTTCGCGCCGCCACCGTCCGCTCCAGCGCCCGGCGGGCCTCCGCGTAGGGGCGGTCGGCGAGCGGGACCCAGGCAGCGGTGAACTCCAAGAAGGTGGTGAGCTGCTCCTCCCAGGCGTCGCGGACGCCGGGGGCCAAGAGGGGTCGGCAGCGACTCCACACCTCCTCCGCGAGCCCGTCCCGCCAGAAGCGCTGGACCTCCTCCCGGGTGTCGCGGGCCAGCTGCTCGGGGTCGACCCCGGCCGGCACCCGGGCCAGCAGCTTGTTGGCCACGTTCAGGGGCGGCGTCCCGTCCGGCCGCAACGGCTGGAAGCACGGCTCCAGCTCGGGGTGGCCGGGGTCGAGGGCGGGGAAGATCAGCTCCGCCCCGCCGGCGAGGAGGTGGCGGGCGGCGGCCCGGCCCAGCTCGGAGAGGAGGTGGCTGCCGTACCAGAGGTCGCGGGTGCGCCGGGCCTGGGCGATGAACGACTGCACCGGCCCCAGCGCGATCAGCAGCAGGTGCTCGTCGGCGTTCATTGCGCCACCACCTCGGGCCGGTGTCGCCGGTCCAGCCAGTCGAGGAAGGCGGCCCGCAGGTCGGATTTGCCCACCAGGGGCCGGAACCGGGCCTGGTCGCCGGGCGCGACCAGCCGGTCGAAGGGGGCGGCCGAGGCGGGGATGCCCTCGAGCACCACCACCCCTTGGGGATGGGCGCGGTGCAGCCAGAGCGCGCAGGGGGCGAAGGAACCCCCGGCCAGGGGCAGGGCCTTGGTGATCAACGGGCTGGCCAGGCGGTCCGCTGGGTCGGGCTCGTCCCTGGGCTGCCAGATCAACCTGACGTCACCGGGCTCAAGGCCGTGCATGTCCTTGAAGTGGAAGCCGATGGGCAGCCCGAAGCCGGCCCGGGGCCAGGCCGGGACGGCGTTGTGCCGGGGCGGGTGGCCTTTGGTCTTCCCGGTCAGGTGGCGGACCTTGTCCGCCTCGGGCCAGTTGGAGACCGAGGGGCGGTTGCTCGACCCCGGCTCCCGGGCCCGCTCGCCGGCCGGGCCGCTGGTGCCCTGCCGGAACTCGCGCAGCCACCCCAGGGCCGTGGTCCAGGCCCGTACCGGGTCGCCCTCGAGGTGGCCGGCCCGGAGCGCCGCCCCGGCCAGCCAGGGGGTGTCCACCGGGAGGCGATGGGGGCCGGCGAGGAGGTCGCGCCCGAAGAGCTGGGCCAGGGCCTTGCGGGTGGCCTCCCGTGGCAGCCAGCGCTCGGCCTCCTCGACCACGGTGAGGCTCCCCAGGCCACGTCGGGTGCGGCTGCCGTAGCCCCCGAAGAGCACCCAGGCGCGGACCACGTTCTGGAGCTCCGCCTCCCGCTCGGCGGGGGCGGTGAGGGTGAGACGGAAGCGGGTGCCCGGATGGTACCGGGGGGCCGGGGGCGTGCCGCCCTGCTGGGCACGGGCTGGCCACAGGGCGTAGGCCTCCGGCCGTGAGAGATCGATGTTGGACGTCACCTTGCCCCTCGGACGCCCGACCAGGTCGACGCGCAGCTCGACCGGGGAGCGCCCGCCGCGCTCGTCCGCGGCCCGGCCCCAGAGCGCGCTCTCGGCCGCGTGCAGCGCGGCCGCGTCCTCGAACTCGTGGCCGCGGAGCGCGCGCCACCAGAAGCGCAGGTGCCCCCGGACCGTGGCCGGTCGGATCACCTCCACCTCGTCGATCTCCCGGGCCTGGCTGCCCCCGCCCAGGATCGGGGTCACCACCTCGAGCTGGACCGAGAGGCTGGAGAGCGGTGGCCCCCCGCGAGTGGCGCGTGGCCTCGCCGTCACCGTCGGCCGGGTGCTACCGCTCATCTTGGCCTTCTCCCGAGGGGTCCGTCCCCCGCTGCCGTCCCTCCCCCGACCGGGTCCGGCGGTGGGAGGGCGCGGCCGAGCCGGGGCTGCCGGCCCAGCTCGGCGGGCGAGGGGGGAGACCCTGCCCGCCGAGCCATGTCATCCGTCGTCGTCGATTGGAGGCCCACATCTTGTTATGGACATCGGGGAGGTCCGTGTGACGCGATCGGCCCACTTTCTCTCGGCAACGGGGCCGAGATGGCCCGGCCGCGGTGGGCCACAGGCGCGCCGCGGCCGGCTCCAGGAGGGTCCTTCCCGGGGCCGCCCCGGGTCAGTCGATCACGGCGAAGCCGCGGCAGCCCGTGATCCGTCCCTCGTCGTCACGCACCGGGTCGTCGGGGACGAGGAGGTCGGGACGCGGTTGGCCGGTGGCCCGCACGGCCTCGGCGTAGGCTCGGGAGACGATGTAGTAGCGGCCCGGCGCCGGCTCGGGCAGCGACGAGGGCGTGCCCAGACGGTTGCGGGTGACGGGGATGGAGACGCCGTTGACCGTCACCGTCCCCAACCGCTCACGCTCCATCTCGACCCGGGCCGGCTCTGGCTCCGGGGGAAGGGAGGCGATCACGGTGCCCGAGTCCGGGTCCACCACGTCGACGGCGTGAGGGGTGAGGTTGATCAACACGGGATCCATGGGGTCACCTCGACGGCTTGGAGTAGCGGCGATCTGGCTGATAGGGGAGGAGGTCGGACGAGGTCGCCTCGGGCAGCGCCCATCGTCCTCCTCTGGCGTTGGCCTGGAACCAGCGGAAGCTCTTGCCCTCGGGGTCGGGAGGCTCCTGGAGGCGGGGGTAGTGGATGGGGCCGGGCTTGCCCTTGGCGACGGCGAGGAAGGCGGCGATGAAGGGCACCTGCTCGAACTCGGCTCGGTCGGGTCCCGCGTAGGCTCGGCGAACCTCCCTCTTGAAGGTCCTGACCAGCCGCTCGAGCCGCTGGGGGTCGGGCTGGGGCTCGGTTGCCCTCAGGCCCCGGTAGCGCTCCGCCACCTCCTCCCCCGTGACCACCGAGGACGCCTCCCGCCGCAGCTGCAGGCGGACGCTGCCGAACCCGAGCGGCTTGCCCGCCCCGAGGCGGAGGCGGCACGGCTCGGGCAGCTCCAGCAGCCAGATCAGCGCTCCCAGCTCGACCGCGGCCAGGTTCCAGAACTGGATCTCGAAGGCGAAGCGGGCGCCGGGCGGCACCCAGCCGAGGATGGAGCGGTTCTGGTCGTCCCTGCGGCCCTTGGGGCGAAGGTACTCGCGGTAGAGGCCGCGGAGAGGGGTCGACCACGGCGCCGCCCACGGCTCCTGCCAGTGCCCCTCCCGGCCCTCCAGGGCGGCGTGGTGCGGGTAGACCTTGCGCCCGCGCAGGGTCCGGCGCGCCTGGTCCTCCCCCTCCTTCGCGTCGTAGCCGGCCTCGGCGTCGCCGCGACCGTTGCGCTGGGCCCTCGAGCGGCCCTGGACCAGGTCCCCCAGGTAGAAGCGGACCTGGTTGGGCTTGGGCGAGCTGAGGATGGCCAGGGGCACCGGCTCGGGGAAGGTGACCGCCGCCCCCTCCAGCCAGCGCACCGGCCCCAGCCGGAGCTGGCCACGATGGGCGGCCTCGGCCTCGCGCTCGCTCCTGGACTCGGCCACCCAGCCGAAGACCCGGTCGGCCGGTGAGAGCTTCTCCAGCCGGGCGGCGGGTAGAAGGGAGGGGAGGGGCGCCTCGAGCAGGTCGCGAGGCGAGCGCCGGCTGAGCTGGCCGCCGACCTTGAGGGGCTCCCGTCCCCAGAAGACGCCGAGGCGAGAGTTGGTGATGGCCTCGTAGGCGCTGCGTAGCATGCCTTTGAGAGAACTCGGGGCCAGGTAGGGGCGGCCGGCGGCGTCGAGACGGACCGGGTAGGTCTGGTGCCCGGACCGGTCGCGGGTGGCTCGGGCCGGGTCCAGCAGGAGGAGGGGGGTGTGCACGCTCAGGAGCACGTGCAGCCGCCCGTTCCAGGCCTCGGGGACGTGGCGGGCGTGACCCAGCGGCGGTCGGTCGCCCAGGGGGCTTCCCCCCAGCCGGGAGCGGTCGACCAAGGGGATGAAGGTGTAGGGGTTGTGGAAGCCCTGGCTCATGCCTCACCTCCTCGGTCCGGCTCCGGGGCGGGGGCCAGCTCCAGCAAGCGCTCCTCGCGCACGAAGGCGTTCCCGTGCTCTGGGTCCACGGCCACGTACTCCACCGCCCGAAGCAGGAGGCGTCGGGCGGCGGCGGCGATGGGCACCTCGATCGCCCCCGTCCGGCCCGAGACGAGGCGGGACCAGCCCGTTCCCGCCGGCCCTTGCCGCTCCCCCAGCAGGAGGTAGGTGATCGGCTCCATGGGCTCGGCCTCCAGCACGACCCGCTCCCAGCCGGGGAGGCCGGCGCCGGGCTCGGAGAGGAGCAGGGCGCTTCCCCCCGCCTCGCTCCAGGTCCAGCGCAGCTCGCGCTCGGGGGTGAAGACGCGGGCGTCGAAGATCCCCTCCAGGTCGAGCGCCTGGCCCCGGGCGTCGGTGGGCCACGGCGCCTTCGAGGCGCGCCCCTCGATCCACCCCACGGTGTAGCGATCGGGCGCGGCCAGCAGGGCCACCGCCCCGACCAGCCCGGCCGCGGCGTGGACCTCGGCCAGGGCCGCCTCCAGGCCCAGGCCGACCCGCGACTCGTAGACCAGGGTCATGGTGCCTTCCTCCCGTCGGTGGGCGCGCCCGGGGGCGGCGAGGCGGGCCTCCCGTGGGCCGCAAGCCAGCTTCCCCAGGTGTCGCGCAACGCGGCCAGCTCGGCCGGCCTGGCCGATCCGAGGGCGGCGAGCAGGCCCCGGCCGCCGATCGAGTGGCGGCCGGCGAGCCAGCCCAGCGACGTCGCGCCTTGAACCTCGATCTCCATCGTCTCCACCTCCAGGTCGCCCAGGCCGCGGTTGGTGGCGAACCCCAGGGGCAGCTCGCCCCGGGCCAGGTCGTCCAGCACCAGCAGCAGCAGGGCGAGGGCTGGCCGGTGCAGCTCGGCCGGCAGGCGCTCGAGGTGGACGACGATCTCGATCGGGCCCCACCCCACCCCGTGCGGCTCCAGGAGCGAGAAGAGCCGCTCCTCCGCCGCCCCGCCCGTCCAGCGATCGATGGCCACATGGATCGCCGGGTCCCAGGCCCGGAGCAGGGGCGACCGGTCGAGGACCTCGCGCAGGCTGGGCTCGGCGCCGGGCTGCGCTTGCCGGTCCCCCTCCCCGGCCGTCCCGAGGTCGGCCTGCCCCAGGCGGCGGGCCGACTCGACCTGGGCCCAGAGGTCGGCCTCCACCCGGCTTCGGGAGAGGCAGTCGGCGACCCAGACCGCGGCCAGGCCCGGCTGGGGCGTCGCCCCCGCCTCGTGGCCGGCGGGCTGGTCCGTGGGCGCGCTCCCGAACATCCAGCCGATCAGCCGGTGGGGGAGGAGCTGGCCGGGCAGGTCGGCCGGCGCCGGCCTTGCCTCGAGCAGGGTGCGGAGGATGCGCTCGGCCCGGGCGCGCAGGGCACCCTTGATCGAGGAGCCAGGCAGCAGCAGCGCCCGCGTGCCGTCCACGGCCGCGGTCAGGGGCAGGGAGTCGACGCTCAGGCCGTCGGCGCTGGCTCGGACCATGAGCGGACCCAGGGGCCGCCAGTGGAGCCGGAGGCGAAGCTCGGCCGGCTCCGCCAGCCGGACCTCCGTCGTCTCCGGCACCTCCTCTCCCTGGCCCCGCTCGCCCTCTGAGGGCTTGCGCCGCACCCGCCGGCGCAGGGCGGCCAGCATCTCCTCCCGGGTGCCCAGCCGCTCGCGGAGGAGCCGGTCCGACCCCTCGACCAGCTCCAGGCGGCCCAGCCCCCGGGAGCGGGCGGCCCCGAGCCAGAGCCGGCCCGTGCGCAGCCCGGCCCGGATCTCCTGGAGGAGGGCCAGCGCCTCTGCCTCGTGCGCTGGCTCCACCGCGCAGCCCAGCCGGAGCGCGAGCGTGGTGCCCGCGGGCACCACGGCCCGCTCGTACTTGAAGCCCCGGGCCGCCGCCCCCGTCCGCCGGTCGATGGCGATCCCGTCCCGGATCTCCTCCATCATCGCCTCCTGGGGCAGCTCCAGGGCGGCGTCCTCGACCCAGATCCGGCTCGCCCAGCCCTGGGCGGCGTCGTCAGGCGACTGCCAGCCCCAGAGCCGCCGTTCTCGATCCTGGTCGCCCTTGAGCAGGCTCCAGGCCCGGAGGGCGCCGGCGAGGCTGGTCCCGGGGACGTAGGGGCGGCCGCGGCCATCCCGAGCCACGGCCAGGTCCACCCCTCGCTCCTCTGCACCGGAGCCGACCGCCAGGGCGGTGACCACGCGCAGGCGGGCGCTCAGCTCGTAGCGGCAGGAGATGGGTCGGGCCATCAGCGCTCTCCTCCCTGGCGCCGGGCCGCCTCGTCGATCAGCAGCACCAACGCCTCCTCCCACAGCTCCTGGCGGAGGCGGGCGGCACCGTCGGGGGTGAGCGTCGGCCAGCCCCCCGCCTCCAGCAGCCGCCAGACCTCCTCCGGGTTGGTGAAGAGCCGCCGCAGCTCGCCGATCGCGTCGATGCCCCAGCGTCTCGCCCGGCGCTCGACCGCGGCCAGGGCCTCGAGCCGCTCGACGCGGTCCCGGCTCCGGACCATGGCCCGCAGCGTCCCCAGCTGGCTCGAGGTGAGGCCTGGGCCCCAGCCGAGCCGCCGGGAGCGGAACTCGTCCTCGGCCCCCCGGTCGATGGCCGCGGCCTGGATCTGCGAGCGCCAGGCGGCTCGCTCCACCACCTCGGCGAACTCCCGGTCGGCCTCGTCCAGCGGGCCGGGCGATGCCGGGGCGTCCTGACGCGGATCGCGGGGTGGACGGTAGCTCACGGTGGGGGCGAAGAGGAGGGGGTCGTTGAGGGCGAGGTCGCCGAACCCCTCCGCCCGCCGGAGCCCGACGCCGGCGGCCAGGCACCGTGCCGCCGCCTCAGGGTGAAGGGTGCCCTCGACCCAAAAGCTCACCACCGAGCCGGCGGCGATCGTCACCAGCGAGGGGCGGGGCAGCCCCCAGCGCTCCTGCCAGGCGTCGTGGCGGCGGACGCGCAGGCCGAGCGGGCCCTCGTCCACGCTCAGCCTCACCCCCAGCTGGCGGCCGAGCTCCTCCCCCAGGCGCTCGGCCGAGGTCCCGCCCAGGCGAGGGTCGCGCAGGCCGCCCTCCTCCAGGAGGACGTCGGAGAGGCACCAGACCCGGAGCCTCCCGTCGCGGGGGCGGAGGCCGAGCTCGAGCCGACGGGGCGGCGCGACCTCGACCCGGACCCGACCGAAGTCGTCCTTGCGGGACCCGCCCAGGCGGCGCTCGCCGGCCAGGTGCCGCCACCAGTCACCCAGGTCCTGAGCCAGGCCGGAGCGCAGCCGCACCGCCGCCGCCAGCCGGCTGCCGGCCTCGATCGCCTGGTAGCCGTAGATGCCGCCCGGCCCGGCCGGCCGCTGCTGGGCGTCGGCGATGGTGTTGTGGACGTGGACGGCGCTGGCGGCGCGGCGGTAGGCGATCTCCTCGTCCCCCTCCCTCCAGGGTCCCACGTAGCCGGACCGTACCGGCTTGAGGCCCGGCTCGACCGCCCCCGCTCCGTGGAAGCTGCCCCGAGGGCCGGCCCCCTTGCGCTGGCGAAGGACGAAGGGGACCGGCCGGCCCCGGGCCCCCTCCAGCTCGGGGTAGGCGGGCAGCACCCGGAGGTCGCCGCGGGCGATGGCCTCCCGGGGGTCGAACCCGGCCGCGATCACGGCCGCCTCGACCAGGGGGAGGAGCAGGCGGCCGGGCAGGTGGTCGAGCCCCTCGACCACGTTGCCCAGCACCCGGCTCTGGGCCAGCACCGGGTCGAGCAGCTCCAGGCGGAGCTGGAGCTCGACCCACCCCTCGCCCTCGCAGGATGGCCGCCGCAGCCCGGCCCTCGGCCGCGACCCCGGGAGCGCGGGCTCGGGGGCCCGGGGCCGCGCCTCCAGGTGCTTGATCAGGGCCAGCTCCTCCTCCGGGCCGAGGCCCTCGATCGACCAGCGGCACCGTCCCGCCCCGCGCCGGCGGCTGCCGCCCAGGTGGTCGACCAGCCGCAGGCCCGCCACCAACAGCGCCCAGGCGGCCAGGGCCAGCTCCTCGCCGGGCAGCCGGTCGAGGTCGAGACGGCAGCCCGGGGCCCGGAGCCGACAGCCGCCCCGCGCCATCTCGGTGAAGCGCAGGTGGCGGTCCAGGGCCCGGCCGGAGGCGGGGTCGATGCGCACCCCGGGACGGACGAAGGTCAGGGCCTCGCGCAGGGGGCTGCGGTCGGGCGCGGTCAAGGCCGCCCGCAGCTCCGGGCTGAGACGCGCCGGTCGCACGGAGAGAGCGGCGGGGCGGGGTCCTTGGAGCCGGCGCTCGCCCTCGCTCCCGGCCGCCCCCGGCTGGCTCCCGAAGACCGCCTCCACCAGGGCGGTCCAGCCCGAGCCCCCCTGGTCCAGCGAGGCGGCGACCTGCTCGCAGGCGTCGCGCCAGATGCCGGTCAGGGTCTTGGCCGGGAGGTAGGGGAGCCCGTCCTGGTCGCGCGCCACCAGGCGGTTGACGGCCCCGGGCCGGCCGACCCCGGCGCCCACGTGCCAGTCCGACCCCATGGTCACCACCAGGGTGAACTCGGGCCGCGCCCGTGGCGCGCTCATGGTCGTTCCTCCAGCTCGCCGTCCCAGAGGCCGGCCAGGTCGAGGGCGTCGAGAAGGGCGGTGGCGTACGCTGGCTCCGCCTCGGGCCCGGCCTTGTCGGTCGGTTCGGGGAGGGCGCGTACCAGCGAGCGCCCGTCGCCGGCGGCCAGCAGCTCTGGCCACAGGCTCGCGTTGGGCTGGGCGCGGCGGGCCCGGCCCAGCTCGGCGTCGGCCCGCCCCCGTCCCTCGGCCAGGGCCGCCCGCAGGCGATGGGCCAGGCTGGAGGAGACCAGCGGCCGGCCGTCCTCGCGCTGGCGCAGGACCCGCACCACCCGACCCAGCTGCTCCAGCGGGTGCATCGCTGCGAGGTCGTCGCCCGTGGTCGGGCCGAGGACGTAGGGGCCGCCCCAGAGCGCGACCGGGGCCGGCCCGTGGGAGCGGCGGCGACGACGGATCCGGTCCAGGTCGGCGTCGGTGGTGTCGAGGTGGAGGTGGACGTCGAGGGCGGAGCGGCCGGGGGCGTGGTGCTTGACCAGCTTGGCGCTCTCGGCCAGCTGCTCGGCCAGCTCGTAGGCGGCGTGGAAGGGGTAGTGGGGCTTGATCAGCGCCACCCCGGCCGAGGCGGTCAGCCGGGGCACCTCGACCGCCTGCAGCAGCTCGCCCAGCTCCTCCTCGCTCTTGGCCTCGAAGCCCCGGAGGTAGGCGATGGTGAAGGCCATGGCCAGGGAGCCCTCGCAGACCACGGTCAGGTCGTCGCCGCCCACGACCAGGGGGACGACGAGGAACTCGCTGCCCTTCTCGTGCTCGCGCTCCCAGGCCGCCACCGCCGCCCTCAGGGCGCGGTCGAAGGCCCGGACCGCGACCCGCTCCAGCCCGGTCGAGACCCAGCGGACGGCCTCCACCCGGTCGCGGCCCAGCTGCGCCTGGCCGAGACGACCGAGCAGCGCCCCCAGCCCGTTGCCGTCGATGTGGATCACCGCCAGCCAGCGCTCCTCGGCCTGCTCGAGCCCCCGCTCCAGCTCGGCCAGCGAGCGAGCCAAACGATCTCGATGCTCGATCCAGCTCTCCGCTCGGAGGCGAGAGAGGGTCAGCCTCGAGGCGGCCAGCTTGGCCCGGGCCACCGCCGACAGCGGCTCGGGCGGCTCTGTGCCGAAGGGGACGTCGTAGCTGGCGGCGGGCAGCCCGGTGGTCCGGCACCGCTCCACGATCGGGAGCTGGCGGAAGCGGGCCTCGGGGGCGGGCAGGCGGGAGCGGACCCGGCCCAGCTCGGTGTTGGCGTTCTGGAAGGCGTCCTGGAACCCCTGTCGATCCCTCATCTCGACCACCGCCCCGGCCACGGCCAGGCCCGGCGCCTCGCGGAGCGCTCGCCGGGTCACCGCCTCGACGAGACAGCGGCCGAGCTGGAGATCCTGCGTCAGCAGGCAGGCCGAGCCGGAGGTGGCGGTCACCACCTCGACCCGGTTGCCTCCTGCGCCCAGATGGGGGTTGAGGGCCCGGTCGCGCAGGCGCCGGGTTCGGTCCTCGACCGAGGGCGCCCAGAGCCTCCGACCGGTGGCCTTCTCCTTCACCGCCTCCAGCACCCACTGGCTGCACGAGCGCAGCACCAGCTCGGAGGCGCCCACGTTCTGGCGCAGCCGGTTGCTGGCGAAGATGTAGGCCTGGTTGCCGGAGGTCTCGATCCGGACCAGGGCGGGCTTCGTGCTGCTCACATCGAGATATGGTCGCCAGGCGGCCTCGTGTGACGCGCTCGGGCCAACGTCGTCCCGGTCGCAGGGCGGGGCTCGCGTCACGCGGCCGGGCTTGGCGACCAGTAGTGGGTGAGATGAGTGCAACCGAACCTGGGCTCCACGTCCACCGGCAGGCCGGGGCCGACCGGCAGCTCGAGGCGGGCCTGCCGCCGAGAGGGGGAGAGATCGAGACCTTGCGGCGCTGCTGGCGCTCGCTGGGGGTGCGCCGCCTGGCTCTGGAGTGGGAGCTGGGCGGCCCGACCCGGTTGCGGCCCGGCCTGGCCGGGGAGCTGCGCAGCGCCCTGGGCCCGGCCCTGCGCCTGATGGGCGCCCACGAGGCCTTCGCCGCCGTGCACGGGGCCGAGGGCGTCCCCGCCTTCTGGTTCGTGGGCTGGGACTGTCCAGAGGGGCCGGTGACCACGGTTCGGGCCGAGGCCCGTTGCCTGGGGGCGCTGGCCAGGGCCTGGCCGGAGCTGGCCGCGGCCCTGGGACGTCTGCGCCTGACCGCGGTCGGTGGGGGGCTGGTGGGCACCCGACACCTGCGGCTCCGCTGGCTGCCCGAGGGCCGGGAGGACCTGGGCTTCGGCCCTGCGGTGCCGGAGCCGGAGCTGGGGCAGCGCGGGGGGGCCTGCCTGGTGGAGGCGATGGCCCCGCTCTGCGTCCGCAGCCGGGGGCGGATCCTCCGAGAGCCGCCGCCGCCCGAGGTCCTCGTCCGCTCGGCCGGGGAGCGGCTGCGCCAGCTCTGCGAGCGCTGGGGCGAGGAGGGCGACCTGCCCGCGGTGGTGGGGCGGGCCGTCCGGGAGGCCCGCCACGCCCGGTTCTCATGGGCCCGGTTGCACGTGGCAGGAGGGAACCGCCGCTCCAGCCGGACCGACCAGGAGCAGCGGCTGGTGGGGGTGCGCGGGGTGATGGCCTACGAGGGGATGTCGCCCCTGGCCATGGACCTGCTGATCCTGGGCGCGGAGCTGGGGGTGGGCAAGGACACCGCCTTCGGCTGCGGCACCATCCGGGTCTTCCGGGCGACCGGCTGAGCGTGGTGGGCGTGGTCCCAGACGGCCGGGGCTGGGTGTCCGCCGCCACCGGCGGCACCTCGGGCGGTGGCGCGCTCGGCTGGGGCGGGAGCCGTTGGGCCGGTCCATGCCGGTGCGGGCGGGATCGCCCGGGCGGTCTGGCCATGCCGCGGCCCGATGGCCATGCCCGCTCGTGGGGTGGGACCGTCCGCCTCTTCCCCCTCCGCCTGGTTGCCTCCGTGGCGGTGCCGCCCCTCGACCTCAGGATGGGGCATCAGGCTCGGCCATGCGTCGGGGCTCGCCAGGGGGCTGGCAGATGAAGGCCAGGCTGGCCCTCCAGGGCGTGGCGCGGCTGGAGGGGGAGAGCCGAGGTTGCCTCCTGGGGGCACGGCGAGCGCTGCGCGCACGGTGCGAAGGAGGAGGTGCCCAGGACCGTCTCCTCCGATGTCCGCCCCTCCCGCCGGCGGCCCCGGAGGCGGGCGTGGTGGCGCCACCGCCCCTGGGGCAGGTGCCGGACCCGTCTGCCCGTCCGCTCGGCAGATGGCGGGGCGGGCCGAGCCGGTTCCCCGACCCCGATGGCATGGCCTCGTCGAGGCCATCCACGGCGATCACCGAGCTTCTCCTCCGACCTCAGCCGGCCAGCCACGCCCCGCAGCCGCCGCCTCAGGCGGTCGGGGCGGAAGGCAGCCTTGAGCGGCACCACCCTCAGGGCCTGGAGCCCAACCCGCGTGAGCCTCGGCCAGGGGCCGGTGGCCACCTGCTGAGACGGCCGCGCGATCGCCGGTGTCGAGCGGTCGATGGATGACGTTCCCACCAGCCGGACCCCTCGTCGGTCGACCCATGCCCCTCGACGACAGCTCATCACCCCCGGCGTGGCCCGCCCCGACGGCGGCACGGCTCGCTCCCGTCGTCGGTGTCGACGATCTGGATCATGACGTCTCGCCCGGTCGCGGTCCCATCGCAGCTGGGCGGGATGACCACAGCGCCGTCCGCGGGGAGGATCCCGTTCTCCCGGCCTTGTCCGGCATCCTCCCCAGCGCTCGCCGCCACCGCCCATCGTTCCTTAGGACCCCCTTCGTGGGGGTGGAGATCGTCATCGACCCCGGAGGGGCACCAGCAACCTCCAGCCCTGGGCCGTCAGCGCGGCCTCCACGGACTCAGCCCCGAACCGCGTGAACCAATCCCGTGCTCGACCGCGGTCGTGGTCACCGACGGCCCCCGTTCAGCGCCGAACCGACCTCGCTCCCCACCCGCCCCACCGCGAGCCGTTGCTCGGCAGCCCAGGCGCTCCCCCGCGCCACCTGCGATCCAGGTCGGCCGCCTGGTCGGCCAAAGCAACGCGGGCGACGCCGCCCGCCGGGGTCGGTGGGGGCGTGTCCACGAGGATCAATCCCCCCGCTCGCCGGGCGGGCACCGGCAGCCTCCCGTTCGGGTGGATGCCCTGCTGCCGTGCCCACTCCTTCAAGTTCACGGAAGCCAGTTGCAGTACATGGATAGGGCAACGGCTTCAACCTCTTGGTCGCGATGGGGTGGCGCCCTCTCGGGCCTGGTGTCACCACCTCACCTTGGTGCTCATGACCTTGGCGTTCTGGATGGTGGTGCAGCAGGAGCAGGGAGAGCCGGGGCTCCTAGCCAAGCTCCTCGAGGTCGGTTGGCAGCTGGTGACCGTCCTTCTACGTCCGATGGCCGGCGGCGATGATGGCCTTGGGAGGGCAGAGCGAGGACACAAGGTGGTGGCGCGGCCATCGGATGGCTCCGTTGACATCCAGGTGGTTCGTAGCTCGCGTTGTGGTGCCAGGGAAGCCGGACGCCGTCGAGTGGTTGGGGAGTTCTACCCTCGGCTGCTTGACATGCCGTCCTACTGGGTGTCTTGGAGGGAGGGTGGAAGAAGCCCTGGCAGCACGTTGCCGAAGACAATGTCAGCAACGCCCTGGCTGACAATGAATTGCTTCATCGCTGCCATCTGCTCGAATGGATGATCCGTTCCGAACAGGACATGGTCGATGCCATAGGTATCGAAGGCGAGCTTGATCGCTCCTCGCGTCCGGTTGACGGTATCGGTGAAAAAGCGCGAACGGAGATACTCACCAATGGCTAGAGGCGCCCGCTCGTTCTGAATTCGCTCCACCCGGCCGATTACGTAGGGCAGCACACCCCCCAGGTGGGGATGCAGGACGACCAGGTTGGGGCACTTGTCGAGCGTGCCACTCTCGATCAGGTTCAGCGCCGCCAGCGCTGTGTGTGCCATCCAGCCGATGCCGGATTCGCCGACGCTTGGCAGCCCACCTGGGGTGCGAGTCTGAGAACGCACAGCAGGGTGCAAGACCAGTGGCATCCCTAGCTCATCCATACGACGAAACACCGGAAGGGTCTCATCAGTGGCGATTGGACGCCCCTCAATGCTGGAGAGCATGCAGATGCCGCGGAGCCCCAGCTCAGCGGCCTCTTCAAGCACGGTGATCGCCACCTCAGGATCCTGCATCGGTAACATAGCCAGGCCGACAAGGCGATCAGGATGCATCCGCTGCGCCGCCGCTAGCTCAGCATTCACTCTATGGAGTATCTCAGCCGCCTCGGTGCCAGGCAGATGCTGGCATTCACCGAGCGAAGGTGGGCTTATCACCAGCACGTCGACCCCCAAGTTTGATGCGAGCACGAGCTGTGCCTCCAGGTCGGTCAGCTCTCGCCCAACCGACATCTGACGTCCCTCGACGATCTCAAGGAGCCACATCTCGCCACTACGCTCTGCTCGTGGCAGGCGTGTTCTTCCAACCAACATGTTGAGCGATGCCGGCGGGAACCAATGGACTTGATGGTCGACGATCATGCTCTCCCTCACGAATTTGTCAAAGTCATCGCTCCGGAGACCATCTCGGAACATCGATCAACCAAGGGGATGGGAGCATGGTAGATGCGGACGAGAGGTCAGACGTCTCAGCGCCTCTCTTGGATATGCCAATCTCGGTTGCCGATGACCAGCGAGGTCGGAGCATCCTACAATCACGCATGTGGTAGGTGCGTGTACTATGTTTCGGCACCATGAAGTCAAAAGGGAGGCCTCCTTCCCCATGAGGACGAAGCGTGTCGACGGCACGGGGAAGGGGTCGACATCCAGTTGCTACTCTCCCAACCTTCTGCCCGGGGATTTCACCGTGACCTCGGAGTGTGCCATCAGGAGCCCGTACCCTGGTTCCATGCCGTGTCCATCATCCTCAGCACGTCATCGACCGTCCTCTGGCCCGTTAGTAGGCCTTGCAAGCCCTGAGTAAGGTTGCTCTCAATGACCGCGTTCGGCCATTCCAAGTAGGGGATGGGGGCTACCTTTCCCGCCCTTAGGTACGGCCCAAAGGCGCTGAACTCGGTCGGGGCGGTTCCATTTGCCGCATCGGGCAGCGAGATGTTGCCGGAGAGCCTAGCATAGGTGATGGACTGCGCGGGATCCGCGAGAAAGTCAATGAACTTCATCGCTGCTGCCAGGTGTGACGAGCGAGCGTTGACACTAAATGAATCAACGTAACCTGCCATCGCTCGCGTCGATGCGGCAGTGGGCCCAGGCAGGGGAAACATCCTGACATCGATCTTTGGATTGATGCTCTTGATCGAGCCAGCTGCCGCGGATGGGCCGAGGTACATCGCCGCACGTCCCGAAGCGATCAAGTTCACTGCTTGAGCCACTGTGACCGCGGCAGCACCGGGCTCGTAGCAGCCAGCACCTTTCATCTCAAGGAACTCCTGCAGCGACTCGCGCCAGCCATTGCTCCCTGAGAACGTGACCTTCCCTGCCGCGCGTTCCGCATCCCAGCTCGGATCAGCGGAGTACACAAGATCCGCCGCGGGCAACAAGCCATAGAAGGCAGGTGACTGGCCGGCGAGCGCTACCGGGATCATGCCCGCCCCCTCGATCTTCGTGCAGAGGGAGAGAAACTCCCCGAAGGTAGTAGGTACCGTGGCGCCCAGGCCTTTGAAGAGGTCAACGTTGTAGATAACGCCACCCAGACCCAGCGCCATGGGGACTCTGTACAGCCTATTCCCAGACCGATACAGACTGCGAGCGAGCTTGGGTATGGAACCCGCCCAGCTACGTTTTGACAGGTTCGCAAGGTATCCCGACTTGCCGAGTGGAAGCACCGAGAGTGATTGACCAGTGCCTCCATTGGTATAGAAAACATCAGGCGCGTTCCCAGCCTGGAGAGCCGTGATGAGCGACTGGCCGTACTGCTCGACGGGAACGTATTGAACCTGTACCTTGATGCTAGGGTTGGCTTTCTCGAACCTCTGCACTAATGGGGCCATCTTGTCATGTCCAGTAGCGAGATAGCGCAGGGTGATGGTCGTCACCTGGCCAGATGCCCTCGATTGGATGGCTTGCTGCCCACAGGCGCTTAGCAGCACCGTCAGTACCAATACCAAGGCCCCACCAAGGCGCCTTGCCTTGCCTCTTTTGGCGGGATCAAGCCTTCTCGTCATGCTCCCTCCCTGCCCTGGTCTGACCTCCGTCCTTGCGCCAGCGCTCGGGCTGACTTCACAGGCCTGCTCTGCCAAATAACCTAGCAGTGCCATAGGGATATCACTAATCAATAATGCTGATGGTTGTCATTGCGTGCGTGATGGACGAAACGTAACCATGCTCGGCCACGTCCGGTCACGTGAACAGAGGTCAATGACGGGGTCAAAGGCTTGGCGCCTTCAGGATGCCGCCATCGGCAGGGATTGACCTGCTGGGCCGACGAGTAGCTGGTACCCCCAGCGGGTGACCTCGCGCTTCACCGACCCGGAAGCTAGCGCGGTGACGACCACCACCCCGGTGGGGAGATGAAGCCGCTGATCACGAATCTGGTCGGGCACGGTCATCACCACCGCCGCAAGTGCGTTCCGGTGCAGGGCTCGCGCCGGGGGTCGCCATCGAGGTGGCCACAGCGTCTCGATCATCCCGGGCCCGCGTCGTCGACCGTGGGGATCGCCCTGGCCTTCCCGGCAGGGACCGCTGCCTGGCGCCCTTGCTGCAACCCAACGATCCTCTGGTGGCGGCCGGGGGAACTCGATCAGCGACCGGCCATGGGTTCGTGGGTGGCGGGTCAGCCCAGCACCGCCGCTCCGAGTTCCCTTGAGCGTGAAGACCACTTGCTCTCCAACGGCGTGGGCCCACCTCAGATGGGCGATCCCAAGTCGGTGGCGAAGCAGGGGAGGCCGTAGCCGGTCGGCGGAGGGCGCCGAGCAGTGGTCGGTGGGTGACCCCCTTCCAGGGCGGCCCGAGCCCTGGCCCCAGCCCGGATCAGCGCCTCCCAGCTGCCCTCCGGGGTCGGCAGCAGGACCCCGAGCAGCTCCGCCTCCCCAGGCCGCTGGCGGGCGAAGGCGGCCAGGCTGGCGACCAGGTCCACCACCCGGTCCCGGCCCGCCGCCACCACCACCCCCGTTCTCCCGCCCTGGAACCGCGCCATCCTGATCCCCGTCCGCTATCCCTCCACACCTCGCGGCTCGGGGCCGCCCTCCGGCCCCGCGAGCCCGGCCATCTGCCGTTGGCGGAGACGACGGGTGGCCTCCCAGTCCACCCCGACGCGACCGTCCCCGCGCCGAGCGAGGACGACCCCGCGCTCCCGCCTCGCTGCCGCTCGCCGAGGCCAGGCGACTCCCGGGCCAGGTCCCTCACCGGTGCTTGCGGCTCGCCCCGGAGTCCTGCGCCCACCTGTCCGATCGGCCGACCCCGGCGGGGCTCGCCGCCCTGGGGAGCGACCATACCGTTGCCACAGAGTGAGCGATGGCGCTCACGCGGCACCCCTCACGGGGCTGCCCTTGCGGGTTCCCCACGAAGCCGGCTGGGGGACCCCATCGGAACCGGTTCCGATGGGGTCCCCCAGCCGGTCGTGGAGCGGAGCTGCCGGCGAAGCTCGGCGAGAGCGGCATCGGCCAGTCCCCGTCGCCACGCCCGCACCTCGGGCAACCCCTGCTGGCGGAGCATCCCGGCGGCATCCAGCCCTTCTCCCACGATCCGGCCGTGGGTCTTGGCCAGCCGGGTGGTGAGCCGATGGATCTCGTGGCGCCGGATGGCGGCGAGGTGGGCATGGAGCCGGGCACGGCGCCGTCCCTTGCGCCGGCAGCGAGCGGAGCCGCGCTGGCTGCGGGAGATGGAGCGCAAGAGCCGACGGAACACGGTCAGGTTCCGTTGCCGCGGGGCCGGGCTGGTGACGCTCCGCAGCGCATCGAGCTTGCCGTCTCCGTCGGAGGTGTTGCCGCCCACCTCGGCATGGCCGCCGCCTCCTGACCGACGCTGAGGCCAGGGCCAAGCTTCGGAACACGACCTCTCGTCAGCGGGTCGAGCGGCCCTCGAGCGCCTTGACCTCGTCGTCGGAGAGGGGGGCGCCCGGCCAGGGAGCGAGGCGAGCCGGTGGTGGCTGAGGCCGGCTCGACCGCCTCGCCCGCCCGGAGGCCGGAGGTGGAGGCCTTGCCGACCTGCCTAAGGGGACCAAGCCAACGGGGGGGTGAAGCCCTTATGGATACGTGAGCAGGACCTCCTGCACCTCCTCCGATGGCATGTCGAGCAGGCGGTACGCCTCGGCCGCGCGTTCGAACGGCATCCGGTGCGTGACGATCGTCTTCTGCCAGTCCTGGCACAGGATGTCAAAGCCCACGCTGGCTCGGCGGGCTTGGGGCCACCGCAGCTGCACCTGCTTCCCACGTTGCTGGCTTGCGAGCTCACGATGCGGTGGTGGCGGAAGTGGAACTCGGGTGAGAGGGTCGGCGGCATCACTCGTGTGCCGAAGAACGACATGACGACGATCGTGCCCTCCTGACCCGTACACCGTGTCGCCGATTGCAGTGCGGATGGGGGAGCCGGTGGCTTCAATGGCGATGTCTACTCCCATTCTCTCGGTCATCGCCCGGATCCCAGCTTCGGCCTCGGACGGGTGGAACGCGTAGTCAGCGCCCCACTCCAGCGCCAGCCGATGACGTGAGGCAAGCGGGTCAATGACCGCTAGGCGACCTGCCGTCCGCCTCGCGAGAGGAACACCGCTCGCTCCGGCGCCAGGTCGTTGGGTACGCGGGTGGATCCGATCCTGAGTCGCCGAGCTGAGGTGGCCACTCCCCAGCCTCCGCGGGACCGGACCATCTCGGCTGCAGGCGACCGCGGTCCGAGCAGCCCGAGGGGGCAAGCCCGGGCCAACAGATCAGGGGACCCGCCGGCCGGGATCCGATGGGCCTAATCGTCCCTCGCAGGTCCCTGCGCGCTGGGGGGATGGGAGGATGGTGCCGGCCCGGTGGCGGAGGTGGAAGACGGCCACGGTGGCCAGCGGGCTCAGGCTGGCCCCGGCCGGGATGCGACCTACAATCGAGCGTTCGAGGGACGGCCCAGCGTCGGCGCTCGCCACTGCTCCCCGGACGTCCGTCAGTGGCGGTAACCCGCCGAGCGTTCGCACGGCCATCTCGACCGTGGGCCGAACCCACCGTCCCCAGCGCCCGCGATGAGGAGGGCGGCGGCGTCAAGCCACCACCTGCCCACGTCCACCACGGCGCGGGCACACTCCTGGACGGCAGCGCCACCACCAGCAGCCAGTGCACCTGGGCACCCCTGGCTAGGCCGGGGGAATACCCCCCCTTTGCGCCTCGGCCTGATGGCGGGTCGCGGCCAGCCAGGCGTGGGCTGGGATTGACAGGGTGAGGCGGCGCCAGCTCGGCCAGCGCCGGACCTAGTCCTGATCCAGCCCGGTCCTCCCCCTTCGCCTCCTTGAGGCACGGCTCCGCGGTGGAGCGGAGCGTGGCCACCGTCGCCAGCTCCTGGAGCGAGACCTCGGTCGGGGCCAGGGCCAGGGAGGAGGCAAGGTGGTTAGGATCGCTGAGCGAGGGGCGGGCGAGGAGGACCCCATCGAGGGCTCCCCATCGAGACGCGTCTCGATGGGATCCTCTAAGAACCCGGTCTCGTCCAGGATGCCGATCCCCTCGGGGTCACCGAAGCTCTCGCCCACGAAGGCCTGGAGGCAGTCCCAGGCGGCCTCGACCTCCCCGTCGACCCGTTCCAG
>DATGLL010000289.1:0-10296 GCA_035294145.1 Candidatus Dormiibacterota bacterium
TGGCACGCGCCCCTCGCTGGCACGGCCACTTCGAGGGCGACCCCCAGCGCTACCGTCCCGTGGAGGAGCTGGAGGAGGCCCGGCGCCGGGATCCGGTGGCGCGGCTCGGTCGCCGGCTGCTTGCCGAGGGATGGGCCGACCAGGGCTGGCTCACGTCGGTCACGGTCGATGTCGAGGCGGAGATCGCGGCCGCGGTGGCGTTCGCCGAGCGCAGCCTCCCGCTGGAGCTGGGAGCGATGCTCCACTTGGCCGGCGCAGAGGCGTCGTGGTGACCGAGCTGCGCTGCTGGCAGGCCATCAACCAGGCGCTGGCCGAGGAGATGGAACGCGACCCCCGGGTGGTGCTGGTGGGCGAGGACGTGGGCGTCCCGGGCGGGGCCTTCGGTGCCACCCGAGGGTTGCGCGAGCGCTTCGGCCCCGACCGGGTGCGCGACACCCCCATCAGCGAGCTGGGGATCGTCGGCCTGGGCGTGGGCGCTGCACTGGCCGGCCTACGACCGGTGGTCGAGGTGATGTTCAACGACTTCCTGACCCTGGCCCTCGATCAGCTCGCCAACCAGGCGGCCAAGCTCAGGTTCATGACCGGGGGGAAGGCTCGGGTCCCCCTGGTGGTCCGCACCTTGGTCGGTGCCGGCAAGGGCACCGGTCCCCAGCATGGGCAGAGCTTGGAGGCGTGGCTCGGTCACATCCCGGGGTTGCTGGTGGCCATGCCGGCCACGCCGGCCGACGCTTACGACCTGCTTCGGGCCGCCATCCGTTGCGACGACCCGGTCGTCGTCCTCGAGAGCCTGCGGCAGTGGAACCTCCGCGGCCAGGTCGCCGGCGAGGAGCCGCCCGAGGTGGGCCGGGCCGCGGTCCGCCGGTCAGGGATCGACCTCACCCTGGTGTCGCTGGGGGGCGCGCTGTCCCGCGCGGAGCAGGCCTGCGAGCTGGCGGCAAGGGAGGGGATCGACGTCGAGCTCATCGACCTGCGCTGGCTATGGCCGTTGGACTGGGCGTGCGTGGAGTCCTCGCTGCGCAAGACCGGCCGCCTGGTGGTGGTCCACGACGCGGTCGGCTTCCTGGGGCCGGGGGCGGAGCTGGGGGCCCGCGCCGCCGAGCGCGTCACGCTGGCGGCGCCGGTGGCGCGCGTGGCCCCACCCCGAACCCCGGTGCCGTTCGCGCCCTCGCTCGAGGAGCGGTACTTCCCCGACGCGGAGCGCATCGTCGCTGCCTGCCGGAGGGTGATGGGGAGGAGCGATGCCTGAGAGGCGGCTGGTGCCGGTGACCGTCCCCCGCTGGGGCCTGACCATGGAGGACGGCGTCGTCCAGGAGTGGATGGTCGGTGAGGGGGAGGAGGTCCGAGAGCGGGAGGTGCTGGTCACGATCGAGACCGACAAGGCCGTGGGCGAGGTGGAGTCCCCGGCCTCCGGGCGGGTGGCCCGCATCGTCGCTCCTGAGGGGACCGGCGTCCGCCCCGGCGAGCTGCTGGCCGAGATCGAGGTCACGGAGTGAGGAGGTGAGCCAATGGAGCTGACGGAGCGGCAGCGTCAGCTGCGGGAGCGTTTCATCGAGGCGCGTGGCTACTGGAACGCGTTCTGGGACGGGTTGCTCCAGCTGGCGCCCGACTTCTTCGAGGCCTACCTGGCCTTCTCCTCGGTCCCCTGGCGGGGTGGGGTGCTCGAGCCCAAGGTCAAAGAGCTGATCTACGTCGCCATCGACGCCTCCACCACCCACCTCTACGAGCCTGGCCTGCGTCAGCACATCCGCAACGCCCTCGGCTACGGCGCCACCAAGGAAGAGGTGATGGAGGTGCTGGAGCTGACCAGCGTGCTCGGCATCCACACCTGCACCATGGGCGTGCCCGTGCTCCTGGAGGAGCTGGCGGCCCGCCCGGTGACGGCGGCTTGAGGACGATGGGGACCTCGTCGCTGCCCGGTCGGGCCTCCATCCTTGCGGGGCGCGTGGCCGTGGTCACCGGAGCCGCTCGCGGCATCGGCCGAGCCATCGCCCTGGCCCTGGCCGGGGAAGGTGCCGAGGTGGTCGGGATGGACGTCCTCGACCTCCAGGGGACGGTGGCCGAGATACGGGCCGCCGGTGGCCGCGCCCGAGCCGTGTCGGCGGATGTGAGCAATCGCGAAGCCGTTCAGCGGGCCTTCGCCGCAGCTGTTCCCAAGGGTCGACTTGACATCCTGGTGACTGCCGCGGGCATCTACGGACGCACGACGGGCATCGACGACCTCGACCCGGCCGAGCTGGAGGCCGTGCTGGCCGTCAACCTCAAAGGCACCCTGTGGTGCGTGCAAGCGGCGCTTCCCATGATGCGGCAACACGGGGGCGCGATCGTCTGCATCGGCTCGGTGGCCGGCAGGGCGGGCGGGGTGCTGGCCGGGCCGCATTACGTGGCCAGCAAGGGCGCCGTGCACGCGCTCGTGAGATGGGTCGCGAAGACCCAGGCCGCCCACGGGGTGCGCGCCAACGCCGTGGCCCCCGGCGCGGTGGAGACGGAGATGATCCGGGGCAAAGGCTACACCCCCGACTACTGCCCGATGGGTCGGTTGGGTCGGCCGGAGGATGTCGCCCAGGCGGCGCTCTTCCTCGCCTCTCCCGCCTCCGACTACGTGACCGGGACGGTGCTGGACGTGAACGGTGGGTACTTCATGGGTTCCTAGGGGGACATGGGATGCAACAGGTGCTGCACGACGAGGTGGCCATCGTCACCGGGGCCGGCTCGGGGATCGGCAAGGCGACGGCGCTGTTGCTGTCGCAGGCCGGGGCCCGGATAGCCTGCTTCGATCGGGACGAGGGCACGGCGCATCGCACGAGGTCGGAGATCCAGGCGAGAGGGGGTCAGGCGACGGCGATCGTCGGCGACGTCGCCGAGGAGGCCCAGGTGCAAGCCGCGGTCGAGCGGGCGGAGCGGGAGCTGGGACCGCTGCGTATCCTCGTCAACGCGGCCGGGATCGTCGTCCGCAAGAACCTGCTCGAGACCAGCGCCGAGGAGTGGCGGCGCGTCATCGATGTCAACCTGACCGGCTACTTCCACTTCCTGCGGGCAGCGGTGCCGCGCATGGAGGCCGCCGGCGGAGGGCGGATCGTGCAGGTTGCCTCGATCGCCGGCCACACCGGGTACGGCTACGTCTCCTACACGGCGACCAAAGGCGGGGTGCTCGCGATCACCCGTCAGCTGGCCTCGGAGCTGGCGCCGAAACGTATCCGCATCAACTCGATCAGCCCCGGGGTCATCGAGACCGGGCTCAACCGTGACACCCTGGCCGACCAGGTGATCAGGGAAGCCACGGTGGCCAACACTCCCTGGGGGCGCCTGGGCCGGCCCGACGACATCGCTCAAGCGGTGCTCTTCCTGGTCAGCCCGGCCTCCGACTTCGTCACCGGGACGGACCTGGTGGTGGACGGCGGGATGATCAGCGGCATCCAGTGGGGGGCGGCTCGGCGCTCCCTTCACAGCTTCCACGCCACCCGGAGCTAGGCGATGTTCAACTTCTCCGCCATCCTCGAGCGCAACCGGGAGCGATGGCCGGATCGCGAGGTCATCGTCCACGGGGGCCGACGCATCGACAACCGGACGTTGTCCGATCGCGTCAACGCGCTGGCCCGAGGGCTGAAGGAGCTGGGCATTGGGCGGGGAGAGGTGGTGGCGCTCCTCCTCTACAACTGCCCCGAGTTCCTGGAGGCCACCTTCGCGGCCAACAAGCTGGGTGCGGTCTGGCTGCCCCTGAACTACCGGCTAGCGGCGGCGGAGTGGCAGTACATCCTGGGCCACTCGGGGGCGAGGGTGATCGTGACCGAGCCCGAGTTCGCGCCGCTGATCGATGCCATCGCCGGGGAGCTCCCCGAACTCCAGCATCGCGTGCTGCTCGGAGCCGACGCCGACCGACCATGGATGGCGTTCGAGACCCTGGTCGAGCCGTACCGCGGGGAGCGGGTGCCCGACGCCGAGGTCGGGGAGCACGACCTCCAGCGGCTCATGTACACGTCCGGGACCACCGCTCGTCCCAAGGGCGTGATGATCACCTACGGGAACCTGCTCTGGAAGAACGTCAGCCACATCCTCGAGTTCGGGATCACCTCGAGCGACCGCACCCTGGTCGCCGGGCCGCTCTACCACGTGGGGGGCATGGACCTCCCGGCCAGCGCTGTCCTCTACGCCGGCGGTAGCCTCGTCCTCCTACGCAAGTTCGAGGCTCGCGAGACCCTGGCTGCCATCCAGGCGGAGGGCGTCACCAACCTCTGGTTGGCCCCGGCCATGGTCAACATGATCCTGCAGCTGCCGGACCTGGAGTCGTACGACACCCGCTCCGTGCGCTTCATCATCAACGGCGGGGAGAAGATGCCGATCCCGCTCATCCAGCGGATCCTTCGCGCCTTCCCCAACGCGTGGTTCTCCGATGCCTACGGCCTCACCGAAACGGTGTCCGGCGACACCTTCATGGACCGCGAGCACGTGATCTCCAAGATCGGGTCGGTCGGCAAGCCGGTCCTTCATCTCGGGGTTCGGATCGTCGATGAGGAGGGGCGGGAGGTCCCGCCCAACCAGCTGGGCGAGGTGGTGCTTCGAGGCCCCAAGGTGTTCAAGGGCTACTGGCGGGACCCGGAGGCGACGGCGGCTGCCATCCGGGACGGCTGGTTCCACACCGGGGACATCGGGCGGATCGACGAGGACGGCTACCTCTACATCGAGGATCGCAAGAAGGACCTCATCATCTCCGGCGGAGAGAACATCGCCTCCTCCGAGGTGGAGCGTGCCCTGTACGAGCATCCGGAGGTCCTCGAGGCTGCGGTCATCGGCATCCCCGATCCCCGCTGGGGAGAGGTTCCCAAGGCCTTCGTCGTCCTCAGATCGGGGTCCGGGGTGACCGCCCAGGACCTCGTCGAGCACTGCCGCCAACGCCTGGCCAGGTTCAAGGTCCCGAGGCAGGTGGAGTTCATCGACGCGCTCCCGCGCAACCCCTCCGGCAAGGTGCTCAAACGTGAGCTTCGCGAACGCACGAGCGCGGTGGGCACCGGATGACCTCCGGGGCGCCCGAGGTGGGCCTGCGCCAGAAGGTTGCCTGGGTCACCGGGGCCGGGCGGGGGATCGGTCGAGCCATCGCTCAAGGCCTAGCCGCGGCCGGGGCCCGGCTGGTGCTGACCTCACGCACCGAGGCGGAGCTCCAGCAGCTCCAAGAGACCCTCCAAGGGGCCGAGGCCTTGGTCGAGCCTGGCTCGGTCGCCTCTGCCGCCGACGTGCGGAGGATCGTCGACCGCACGGTACGTCGCTTCGGCCAGCTCGACATCCTGGTCCACTGCGCCGGCATCAGCCCCATCTTCAAGCCCTCCGAGTCCGTCGAGGACGAGGAATGGCTGGAGATCATCGACACCAACCTCACCGGGACCTTCTACTGCTGTCGCGAGGCTGGCCGAGCCATGCTCCGGCAGGGGAAGGGGAGCATCGTTGCCATCTCCTCGGTCCATGGGTCGGTGGGGCTGGAGCAGCTCGCCGCCTATGCCGCCTCGAAAGGCGGGGTGGAGATGCTGACCCGCACGCTGGCGATCGAGTGGGCGCGTCGTGGGGTACGGGTGAACGCGCTCGCCCCGGGGTACTTCCGCACCGCGATGAGCGAGCCCCTGCTCAGCAGCCGCTGGGAGGAGCGGATCAGGGCAGCGGTCCCTATGGGACGGTTCGGCGCGTGCGAGGAGCTCGTCGGCGCGGCGCTGTTCCTGGCCAGCGACGCCTCGGCCTACGTCACCGGCACCACCCTTTTCGTTGACGGCGGCTGGACCGCGCAGTGACGCGTTCCCTCGCCGAGCGTGGGCGATGACGGCCATCCGGCACCCGGGCACACCGTGCCGGGCGGCCTCCCCTACGTTGCGCACATGACCCTCACCCGGTGAGGGAGGGCACATCTCCGCCGTTGTCCGTCGCTGGGCCGACCCCCATGGGCCGCCGGACCATCATCAGGCCCCTGGTCCCCTCGGTCACCCGGTGCCGAGCCCAGGCCCTGGCGGGCGGGAGGCCGCCGCCTCGCCGGCCGCGCCGGGGCGGGCAGCGTCCCTTCCCGGAGCCAGCGGCAGCGGTCACGGGACGCGCTCCGTGTTGCCGTGCCCATCGTCTCAGGCGCGTTTGTGCATCCTGTCAGGTGCTCGAAGCGCAACTGTGACCGGCCTGCCACGGCCCCGGCTGACGGCCACCAGGTTGGCCGCTTCCTCCTCGGCGACCTCGGCGGTCACGGAAGCTGGCCGTCCCGCTCGATGGTGCGATGGGCCACGTCCTCCCGCCCGCAGGCGATGACGCCGTTCCTCCTCGAACGTCCGGCGGGTCTCCTTCCGTAGGCAGGGTCGAGTTCGGCGAACCGTCGTCGGTTGCGACCTCAGAGTGACCAGGGGCGACGGTGCCGGGATCCTTGGGGACGTTCCGCGGAACCTTTGGCGCGACCCGAGGCGGCTCCGGTCCCCGGGCCCCATCTCTCCGGCCATCGTCGCCCCCTTCGGGCCTTGCGTGCGGGGCGCGGGCCGGGCTGGCGAAGGCGTGGCTTGGGCCTGGGACGGTCGGGGAACTCGTCGCCGACCCCCATGGCCTCCGGGACCCTGGTGGTCGCCCGGGATCGTGGCTGGAATCGGCTTATACCCCTAGGGGTATAAAGGGGTGTGAGGTGCCGAGTTGCGGCCGGGTCGCTCGTGGCCCCGCACCCCATCCGGGGCCGGGCCTGCGAGCTCCAGCGGATGATCGAGGGCGACCGTCCCTGAGGTGCAGGGCGGGGTTGGTGAGTCCACGCTGCCTCGATCGCGCACTCGAGACCCTCGCCGAGATCCACGATCGGAAAGAGGTACAAGGTGGGTGATGACGAGATGGCGTTGATCGATGAGAGAACCAAAGCCCAGGTTCGTGAGCGGCTAGGGAGGACGTTGCAGGAGCCGACGGAGCTCCGCCTCTATCGGCGGCCCGACACCGGCCGGTTGATCCTGCCCGGCGGCCTTGGGTGCCAGACCTGCGATGCCGCCGAGGAGCTCGCGCGGACGCTCGCGGAGGCGGCCCCGGGGAAGCTCCGGCTGGCCGTGGTCGACGTGACCCGGGAGCCTGTCGAGGTGGAGGCCGTCCCCAGCCTGACCGTGGCCCGAGTCGGCGACGAGCCTCGGATCACCTTCCAGGGCCTGCCCGCCGGCTATGAGTTCGCCACCCTGATCGATGCGATCGAGCGTGTCTCGGGGAAGGGGGAGGAACTCTCAGCCGGGACGATGGAGCGGCTGGCCTCGCTCGACCGCGAGGTCGAGGTGATGGTCTTCGTCACCCCCACTTGCCCGTACTGTCCGGCGGCGGCCTCGATGGCCAACCGGATGGCGCTCGCCTCCCCCAAGGTGCGCTCGCTGGTGGTCGAGGCCAACGAGTATCCCGAGCTCGCCGATCGCTACCAGGTCCAAGGCGTGCCCCGCACCGTGGTGAACCGCTCAGGGGCGTTCGTGGGGGCGCTGCCGGAGGCGGCGTTCGTGGACGCGGTGCTGCAGCTGGCGATGGCGGAGGTGGCTCGATGAAAAAGCCGAGCTACGGGTTCAGCGTCGAGACCCCCCTGCCCGTCGAGGAGGCTGAGGCCCAGGTCAAGGAACTCCTCAAGGCCGAGGGCTTCGGGGTCCTGACCGAGATCGACGTCGAGGGCACGCTGCGGGACAGGCTCGGGGTCGAGTTCAGGCCCTACCGGATCCTGGGCGCCTGCAACCCGCCGTTGGCACATCGGGCCCTGCAAGCCGAGCCCGACATCGGTCTGCTCCTCCCCTGCAACGTGGTGGTGGAGGCCAGCCCATCCGGTGGCTCCCGGGTCTCCTTCCTCGATCCCAGGGTGGCGCTGGGACTGGTGGGCAACCCTGAGCTGGAGCCGGTCGCGGCAGATGCCGCCCAGCGGCTCGGCAGGGTGGCCGACCGGTTGTCGGCGGCGGCCGCCTGATCCCACCGCCGCTCTCGGGAGAGCCGACCCGCCCGCTCCGAGCGGGCCTGCGCTGGCGTCGCCTGTGCCGAGGGTTCCGGGGCAGGAGCTCGATCCTCCTGGCTGACCCGGGGGGCGTCCTGCCCGAGGGCGACGGCTGGCGCCGGTCTCTCCTCTCGGATCCCATGCCTCGGCTGGGCAGATGGGGCCTGCTCGACGCCCCTCGCCTCAGGGGGCGGGCGCATCGGCGGCCGGGGTGACGGCGGCGCTCCGATGTCGCCGCCTGCGGTCACCGGCCCTCGTCTCCGAGGCTGCTTCTCGGGGCTGGGCGATCTGGCTGGGCCTCGGGCGCTTCCGAGGGCGAGGGAGCGGGCGACGCCCTGCCGTCTCACCGGTCGAGGCCCCCTCCCAGCACCGCTCCCTCCTGGAGGGGGGTGACCAGGCGCCGGTAGATGGCGAGCCAGCTGCGCTCCTCCGAGGGCGGGGACTCCCGCAACCGGGCGCGGCGCGCCGCCAGCTCCTCCTCCGGAACCTCCAGGTCGACGACGCGGCGCTCGACGTCGATCACGATCGGGTCGCCGTCCTCCACCAGGGCAAGGGGACCGCCGTCGGCGGCCTCGGGGGAGACCTCGTTGACCACCAGCCCCACGTTGGAGAGGCCCGACTGCTGACCGTCGGTGACCACCGCCACTTTCCCGGTCAGGCCGGCGCCCTCGATGGCGAAGACCAGGCTGGTGGCGGTCCCCATGCCAGGGGTCCCGCGCGGGCCGAGGCCCCTGAGGACCACCACCTCACCGGCGCGGACCTCGCCCTGGTGCACCGCCTGCACGGCCTGGTCGGTGCTCTCGAAGACGTGGGCTGGGCCTCGGAACCGGAGCGCGCGATCGTCCGCCACGGCGAGCTTGACGATGCCGGTCGCGGGGGCGAGGGAGCCACGGACGACGACGATGGAGGGGCGCCGGGCGAGGGGCCGGTCCACAGGCCGGATGATCTCCTCGTCGGCGACCGTCGCCGAGCGCAGGTTCTCCCCGAGCGTACGCCCGCTGACCGTCATCGCCTCCAGGTGCAGGAAGCCCTGGAGCTGCTTCATGAGCGCGCTCGCCCCGCCGGCCCGCTCGAAGTCCTCGATCAGGTGCTCGCCGTTGGGGCGGATGGCGGTCAGGAGGGGGATCGTGTCGGCGTAGCGCTCGAAGAGGCCGTAGACGTCCACGTCGCAGGCCGCCTCCCTCGCCACCGCCTGGAGGTGCTTGATGGAGTTGATCGAGCCGCTCACGCTGAGTACGGCCATGGCGGCGTTGGCGAAGGCCTGCGGGGTCAGGATGTCGCGGGGCTTCAGGTCCTCCCAGACCAGCTCCACGATCCGCCGTCCCGCTCGACCTACCGCCTCCCACATCCGCGGGCTGTTGGCCAGCACGGGGGTGGTGCCCGGCAGGGCCATCCCCAGGGCCTCGCAGACCACGTGCATGGTGTTGGCGGTCGCCATGCCGGGGCAGACCCCTGGTCCCAGGATGGCGTTCCGACTCATCTCACGCAGCTCCTCGACCGTGAGGTCGCTCCCGCCAGCGGCCCGCCGGGCGGCGCTGAGCCAGACGTCCTCGATGTCGTTGTGCTGACCGCGGTAGAGGCCGCTGGGCTGGTAGCCACAGGCCACCACGATGGTCGGGAGGTTGAGACGCGCCGCCGCCATCAGCTGGCCGGGCACGGTCTTGTCACAGGAGGCCAGGCAGACCATGCCGTCGAGCAGCGCCCCCTCGACCGCTACCTCGATGTCGTTCACGATCAGGTCACGGCTGGAGAGGATGTAGCCACCGCGGCGGCCGGCCCCGGTGATGAAATCGCTGGGAGCGGCCGTTCGGATCTCGAACGGCACTCCTCCCGCGGCCCGGATGGCCTCCTTCATCCTGGCAGCGATGCCGTCCAGGTGGACGAAGCAAGCGGCCAGGCCCGACGAGGAGTTGACGATCGCGATCTTGGGCTTGTGCAGGTCCTCGTCGGTAAGGCCGAGGACGCCCCACTCGGCCCGACGGATGGCCCAGGCCACGCTGCCCTCCTCGAAGTCGCTCCGCAGCCGCGACCTCATGGGAGGGGGCTCCCGGACTGGGCCCGGGTGGTCCGGGCCGGGGCCGCGACCGTCGGTGACCCCAAGGGGCAAGGTGACCTCAGCGCCGAGCGCTCCGTGACGCGAACGTGGTTCATGGCAGCACCCTACCGCCTGTCCGGGCCAGCGTCCAGCCTCCGGCCGAGCTCCTCCGCCCTGTCGCCTGGGCGGGATACTGGTCATCGTTCGATCGGGCCGTCAGTTGGAGGAGTGGGATGGGCAGCGTGTTCAGAGCCGACCAGGTGGGCAGCCTGCTGCGTCCTCCTGCCCTGCTGCGGGCGCGGGAGGCGCACGCCGCGGGGGT
>DATGLL010000290.1:0-8716 GCA_035294145.1 Candidatus Dormiibacterota bacterium
CGGTGCGCGGCCCTCGGCCATGCGTTGCCAGTTCTCGGTCAGGGCGCCGTAGAACTCACTGATCCTCGGCATCACGACCCCTGGGGCGGGGCTTGGGCCCTGGCCGGCCGGCCTTGCGCAGGGCCTCGGGCAGCTCGGCGAGGTCGACGTGGGTGCGCCGATCCCGTGGTCGCTTGTAGGGGTGGAGCAGCCCTTGCCAGATCCGGCGAGCGACCGTGCGATAGCTCCGACCGAGGCGCTGCGCAGCTTCCTCGAGGGGCACGAGGCGATCCTCAAGAGGCAGCTCACGCGGCACGCGTGGAAGGTAGCAAAGCCTCGATCATCTCTTCAGAAAAGCCCCCACCAGCACCTGTGGGTGACCCCGGTCTGGGCCAACGCCGACCTGCGCACGGTGGCCTCCGAGCTGATGGAGGGCAAGCTCATCAGCGATGCCGAGGAGAGGCCCGACAGATCGCCCGCTGGGGGAAGGCGTTGGCGGCGCTCGGCCCGCCTCCTCACCCATCGACCGGGGGCAGTGGATCGAGATGGCGGCGCCGGAGCACGACGCCGGCCCCAAGTGCCACCTGGATGGGGGCGGGTGGGTGGCGTCCGGAGGTGGCTCAGCCCGAAGCATGGGGACGTGATCCAGCGGTGCGCGGCAGGCGAGCGGCACGGTCGAAAGCGCTGGTTCCGGCCCGAGGAGAGAGACGAAGGGAGGGCCACGTCCGCGCAAGACCATATGAAGCGACCGGCCTCGTAGCAAAGGTCGCGGGCCACGCTGCGAGGTCTATCGGCTCACGGCGCCAGAGCCGCATTGCGAGCCCAGCAGCTGGTCTGGCGAGAGCCCCACGGCCTACCTGATCGGCGCTCTCCAGATCCTCAAGGGGATGTCCTTGACCGGGGCCGTCACCCTGGTCGCCGACCTGGGCGACATCACCCGCTTTCGGCGACCACCCCAGCTCTTCGATCGTTGGGGTTGGATCTCGAAGGATGACCCGGTGGCCATCGTCGTCTCGCGGGCTGGTCCACCCTCTCCTCGCACACCACGTCCGTGGACGCTAACCGAGAGGCTGTCGGCTGGGCCGTCGTGAGATGCTTCTCTTGATGTTCACTGGCAGCGGTCCTCGACCGCACTCCGCACAGGGCTCGCGATCCCGGCCCGGCGCCAAGGTCGCCATCGACCCCATTCGTCGCGAGCGACCTGGCAAGCACCTCTCCCCGGGCCATCAGGGCAGGTTGCCTCGCCGCATCCCAGCTGGCCCCCATCTCCGTGCCGAGCCCTGGCCAAGATGAACTCAAGGACGGTCCTGGGCTCGCCGGCCGAGCGGATCGGACCAGGGCTGATCATCGGAGCCCTCTGTGTGGTCGCCAACTATGTTGCCCAGGTGCCCTACGCGCTGCACCTCTACGGGACCAGGTACAACCTGGCTGGCACTGCGGCGCTGGCCCTGACCCTGGCCTGGTTCCTCACTGGCTTCTTGCTTCTCGTCCGGCAGAACGCGCTTGGCTACCCGCTGACGCTGAGCTTCCTGCTCGTCGACTTCGGCTTCTATCTCTTCAACATCATCACTTCGTCCATCCACGGCTTCGGCCCGCTGTACCATCTCAGCCGCCTTGACGATCCCCTCCTCTGGGTCGTCTTCCTGGTTGGTTATGTCAACTTCGTCGCCGCCGGGTACCTGATCTGGCAACTGCTTCGGGGCAGGCGCAAGGTCTAAGGCAACTTTCTACAGGGTTTTGCGCGTACCCCCCGGCAACCGGAAAGGCGAGGCGTACCGTAAGAGCGGCCCGTCACCGCGCTCCCGAACGAAGGCAGGGAGCTGGCCCACCCGACCTGCCACGGTCTTCCTCGGCGTGGCCTGTCGGCTAGCAGCGCCCTGGCCACGATGTTGCCCCTGCCGATGACAGCTGTGCTGCCAGCACGGCCGCTTTCACCCATGGCCCATCTGCTTCTCACGCCCGCCGGAGTCCCTGATGCCGATGGCCAGCCCGGTCCTCCTGCTCGGGCCCTAGCGCTGGGCCTTCGACGATCTGCTGGATCCAGTGATGGCTCAGTGGTTGCCGGTCTCGCACGGCGAGGGCACCGGCAGGCCATGGGTCGTCATCTCAACCGGGGGCTGCAGCCCGATCCGGGAATTGCTTCCCTCACCGTACCGTCCCTCGCCGCCTATCCCCGCCCCCATGGACCGGACCTTGAGAGCAACGCCACCTGATCAGCGCCACCGCCCGGCTGGACTAGCGTCCGCTCGCTCCTATGTCAAGCGGCTGGTCGGATGACGTGGTCGGATGCGGGGTGGCGGGTGTCAGCCAGCAGGGCGCGGGAGACGGCTCGGAGAGACGTCGGTTGCGGGCCCGAAGGGGCTCGGCCTTGAGGGCGCCTGGGGAGCGCGACCCGGCGGAGATGGTCGCCCGACCCTGCCAGCAGCGGTGCCGTGCCGGGGGATCACGGTGATCAGCTCAGCGATCTCCTGATCGAGCTGCGGGCTCTCGACCCCGAGCTCCGGCCGCGACGGGTGAGCCGGGTCACCAGGCCCTCGGCGTCGGCCAGGCGGCTTTCGACGGCGTTGAGGGGCTGGGGCCGCCGTCGGCACCGTGCCGGGGGCGGCCAGGACGGGTCCCGCTCATGCCGGTGCCTGCCGGTTGATGGCCCGCGTCCGCTCGGCGACGGCGAGCGCGTCGATGGGATCGGATCCCCCTTGGCGCGTGCCACCTCCCGAACGTGCGCCATCCGCCTCTCGCCCGTGCCGAGCCGATCGAGCTCCCGCCGAGGCGACCGGCGGCGGCAACCTGCAACTGCCCACCACCGCTCCCCGCCACACCGCTCTGCCCAGGCAAGCCGCGCCCGAGGAGCCTCGCTGGTCGTCCCGACGTCCGCTCACCACGCTTGCGGCCACGCTCATCGACGGCACCACGGGGTGATGGCACTGGTGAGCATCCCATCCCAGCACCCCCATGGAGACGGCTCCCATTCGACCTCGTGGGCAAGGACCGGCGAGAGCCTACGTCATGGGGGCGAGGCCACGGTCCTCTCAGGCCACAAATGGCAGGGAGGGGGAGGGCGATCCGCTGGGAACGCCTCCGATGCTGGCACGACGGAGGTGGTGGACGAGGGAAGGGTGGGCCAGCCCGCCGAGACGATGGCCGCCGGGTCCTCCCTTAGAGATCCCACTCACAAAGGAGGAACGACGCGATGGCCACGCCCGGGATGGACCCCCAGCACCTGGCCCGTGAAGACCTCGAGGCTCACCCCGACCGGCTCCGCGGCCTGCAGCAGTGCTCGGCACCTCACCTCATCGATGCCGGCCGGTGCCTGGCTGGTCGCGATCCGCCGCCACGACCGTCGTCGCGTGCTCCGAGCGGGCACGATCGCTCATGAGTCACAACTACGGTTGCAGCATTAGGCCGTGGTTCCCGACCAGGAGGTGGCATGGGGCTCCCCCACGCCTGCTCGTGGTCACCGGGTGACAGGGGGGCCGTTCGTGCACCGCGATGATCACCCGGCGGTGGCAGCCCTGGGGTCGACCCTGTCCTCCACCGGCTTCGTGCCCTTGAGTGGATCGGTCGCTCCGGGGCTGGCCACCGCCCAGAGGCAGCGGCGCCGGGCGAATGGTGACCTGAGGAGGAGGCTGGCAAGAGCCCCCTTCACGGTGCTGTTCGATACACCCGGCCCCTGATCATCCATCCATCATCCCCGAGGATGGCCGACGACCGCATCTCGGATCGGTTCCGGCTTGCGTCACCGTTGGGGTCGACCCCCACCGACCGACGCCCCTCGCTGCTGTCCAAGCTGCGCTCGGCCGTGATCTGGGCAGCAGGGAGGTCGAGACGAGGCCACGAGGATACGCCGCTCTCCTGGGGTGGGCCCATGCCGTTGGGGCCAGGTGGTCTTCGCGCTGGAAGGATCCAGGAGCTCCGGGGCCGGGCTGACCCGCCACCGGCGAGCCCATGGCCAGCCCGTCCTCGAGCTCCTTGGGCCGACATGAGGAGATCGCTCGAGGTCGTGGCATGTCCGACCGCAACGACGCCGGGGCGGCGATGGCGGTCCCCGAGGTCGGGGAGGCGGGGGTGGAGATGATCAAGGGGCGCGAGGGCCGCCTCGACCAGCCGACGAGAAGCCTCGTCCCCGGGCTCCGCTCCTGCCTCGGGGTCGGTCGGGAGGTGGCGGCCGCGCTCGTGGTCACCGCCGGGTGGGTCCGATCGGCGGCGACAGGCTCGATGCGAGGTGGAGTCTCGCCAACCCCGGCCTGGTCGGGTCTCAGGCCAACGCCGCCTGGCATCGGATCGTCTCGGGTCGTCCTGGTGAGGACGCCCGGTCATCAGCCGACGCGCGAGGAGGTAGCCCAAACGGGCCGCCGAGGGGAAGGCCAAAGCCGAGGTCTTCCGATGCCTCGAGCGCGACGTCGCTCGCCGGGGTGCAAGCTGCTCGTCGAGCCGGCTGGTGAAGCCGACGAGCGTCACGCTCTCTCCCCACCAGGTACCGGCGCCCACCGCCAGGTACGAAGCCGGAACGGGAGACGCAACCCGGAAGCCACTGTCCGCTCAGGCGAACGTCGTCCACAGTTGAGACGCCGGCCTGACCAGCTTCGGCCACTTCGTGGGCGTGGGGGCGCTTTTGCACCGTCGACAACTGGTGGCAGGAGGGACGCCTCTGCGGGTGAGCCGCCTTTGCTCGTGGCAAGCCTGATCCCGTTGGTCCCACTGCCGGCGCTCCTCACACCGTGCTCCGCCACCGGCGGTCGCGGCCCAGCTGGGCCCGTGAGCCGCCGGGACCGGCCAGCCATGCCCCCAACCCCGGAGCTGGCCTCTCGGCCAGGACGCCCTGTTAACCCCTGCTTTGCCAGCCCTCGGCTACGGTGTGGGGTGTGACAACCCGCCGGCCACCACCCGCCTCAAGGCAGATAGGTGAGACGGCATGGCTGGGTCCTGGCCAAACCACGGGCCAGAGGCCAGCGAGGATATCAGCTCTGATCGAACATCACTCCCTACTCCTCCCTCTCTTCCGTCCTGCCGGGGCGTCATCTGGCGCCCCGGCGCCTCTCTCCCCTGGACCCGTTAGCCCTCACCACGGTCGCCCACCACGTCGACGCCGGTGTCCCACCGATCGCCCCGCTCGTTCGGCCCTCAGTCGCAACCTCGGGGTCAGAGCGAGAGCGACGGCCCTTACTCCAGCCGCTGGATCACAGCACCATCGGCGCCCGTTCTCCCAGCCCCCGGAGGGACTCTAAGGTCACCTTACACGTGGCGCCGCACCGTCTCCGTGCCCCCGATCGCGCAGCCGTGCCCGGGCGCGATCGCCTCCGCCTCGCGCCCGATGAAGGTCATCTCCAGCCGTTGCCGGATCGGCTCCGTGTTCGCATCAGCCGGCCACTCGCATTTCGTCCTCAGATGCTCGCTGACCTCTGCCCCTCTGGGCACAGGCTCGCTCCCCGTCACGACCGGCGGCAGCTCTCGGCTCGGGCAGACGAGATGGGCGAAGAAGTCGGAGGTGAACAGCACCCGTGAGGCTGGCTCGTACAGCCAAGCGGTGATGATCACCCGCACCGCCATTTGGACAGGCTCGAACTTGCGTTCGCCAAGAAGGAAGCGCTGTCCCCAGGCCGGCCGCCCCATCGAGGTGTTGCTCACAGCGCCCAACTCTCGCCAGCGGTGGGTCACCATGCGCAATGGGCCGGTTGAGTGGCGTTCAGCACCCAGTGCACGGGGAGGGCATCGAGCAGGCCACGGCGTTGCCGCTCGAGTCCGGCTCCACCATCCAGGAGCGCCAGATCCCCAGCCGCCGGCCCCTCAGGACCCGGCGAAGCTCACCCAGGATGGCCTCGCGGTGGGCAGCCCGACGTCGTAGGGCAACGCCTCTCCGCCGCGGTCGACCAGGTAGACGGAAGCCGGCTCCTGCACTCGACGGTCGGCCGGCGCCCAGCCGACGCGACCGTCGAGTTCCACCCAGTTCGATGGGCGAACACCGGGCACGATCTCGATCGTCGGGACAGCGTCCCCGCGTGGGCCTCGATCAGGTCCCGTCCCATGATTGGGATCACCGTCCCGAGCTGGGTCACGCCCGCTGCCGTGGGCGGGGCAGATGACCTCAGGCGGCCACTCCTTGAGGAGCTGATCCAGGGTCCAGGTACCGGCGCGGGTCGACGTGGGGGGCCAGGAGAGAGCGTGGTAGGTGATCCAAGCGGTGCGGTCGACGGTCGGCTCCTCGGCCGTCAGCCCGCACTGGCCGGCTCCGTGGGCGTGCAAGCGGCCGAAGCCATCCAAGACGAAGAGCGCCCGGCCGCCTGTGTCGTACGCCCAGAGAGTGCTGGGAAGGTCCGGATGGCGGCCTCGACCAGAACCAGCTCCCGGCCACCCAGCCCGATTCGGTCCCCGCGCCCCGGTGCTCGAACCAATGCTCGTGCTCGGGGAAGTAGAGATGGTAATTGGGCAGATCACCCATCACCCTGAGCCCAGGGGTGCTCCTCCACCAGCCAGAGAAGGTTCCCCATGTGCGGCATCCCAGGACGGGCGGGGAGGACGTAGTCAAGCGGCCGATCGCCCAGTGCCGGGTGAGCTGGGTTTGCACCGTGGGCCAGTCGCTGGGCGCCCCGGTGCCGACCGGCACCGTGCGCTCCGCTCCTCGGACCAGGAAGGCGTTCCAGGGCGAGAGGATGACCTCTCCTGGAAGCGGACCTCCCCGCAAGTCCCGAGCGAGAAGGGGCCGGGCATCACCTCGCGCGGCAGCCCGCTGGACCCGATCCTCGTCGTCATCTTGTCGACACCATACCGACCACGGCCGCCACTGGCCTGGGATCAGTTGAGACGCCGATCGGTGCCACCCTCACGGTGACGACTGGGTCACACCGCTCAGGTCACAGGGCGATCTGGATGTCAGCGTCAGCTCGCTCAAGCATCTCCATCAGGCGCACCCTGGAGCGCTGGACGTGCTCGGTCATCGCCCGCTCCGCCACCTCGGGGTCACGCGCCGCGATGGCCCGTAGGATCGCCGCGTGCTCCCGCTGGAACTCCTCCTGACGCCCGGGGACGCGGCGAGCCATGGAACGCGCGAAGCGCACCCGGTCGAGCAACCGGTCGGCCGAGGCAGCCAGCAGCCGGTTGCCGGAGGCGAGCGCGATGCGGCGGTGGAAGGCATCGTCGAGCTCGATCGTGGCCGGGATGTCGCCGCGACGATGAGCCGCGTCGATCCGGTCGAGGATGGACTGAAGCTCGGCCAGGTCCTCATCGGTACGGCGCTCGGCCGCGAGCCGCACTGCCAGCCCCTCCAGTGCCTGGCGAAGCTCAACCATGTCGCGCAGCCCACGAACCGTCACCTGCGTCACGGTCGCGCCGCGCCGCGGCTCCCAGGTGATCAGGTCCTCAAGCTCCAGCTGTCGGATCGCCTCCCGGATGGGCGTGCGGCTGACCGACCAGCGCCGAGAAAGCTCAGCTTCGCTGAGCACGGAGCCAGGTGGCAGCTCGCCACTCAGGACTGCGCGCTTGATCTCATGGTAGATCTCAAGGTGGAGCGGCCCGCGCGGAGCACGCCTGGGAGCCACAACCAGAAGTATATTGTCGATATCTTGTCGACAGGAGCGAGGGGGATGGAGGTCATGTGGGTGGGAGCGACTCGGTCAAGGCCGAGGGTCCGCGCCATCGCTATCAAGGCATAGGCCGGCGCGACCTACTGGCGCTGGACGGGCTCTCGTTCGAGATCCACGATGGGAGATCCCGACCGCGGTCGGCCTCAGCAGCTGCGGGAAGTCGACCTTGACCAGCCTGACCGCGGGCCTGTCAAGCCCGAGGTTGGGGCGGTCCTGGTCGACGGCGTGGCCGTCAGGTCCTGGCCGTGACCGTGGCGTCGTCCTCCAGGAGCTGGCCATCCTCCCCTGGCGCACCGTGTGCGGCAACACCGGCCATGGGCTGGAGACCGCTGCGCGCCCGGGGCGGAACGGGAGGCGATCGTCGAGCGCTTCGTCGCCCTGGCCGGGCTCACCGGCTTCGAGGAGCGCTGCCCGCACGAGCTATCTGGAGGCATGAAGCAACGAGCGGCGGTAGCTCGTCGCTCGCCGCCGACCCCATGGTGGTGTGATGGACGAGCCTTTGCTGTCGTCGACGCCCAGGCCGCGTCACGCTTCAGTGAAGAGCTGTTGCGGATCTCCATGGAGACCTAGAAAAGCCTCCTGCTTGTGACCCACAGCGTTGGCGAGGCTGCCTTCCTTGGCAACCGGGCGCCGGCCCTCACCCACCGACCAGGACGGGTGAAGGAGATCGTCGAGATGCCGATCCCCCGCCCCGAACGGCGCCTCTCGACCGCTTGGTCGGCTTGGTCGGCGACCTTGTCTCCTTCACGTGCGGGAACGGGTGCCCACTGATCCGTGCCGACCTACGGGCCGATGGCAACTGCTAGGATCGACACCGCCCAGGCTGTCCGGGAACTCGAGGCCTCGCTCTCGACCGGCCCCCCGGCCCCGAGGTCTGGCCCCTCGGGGGCCCCATCGGGACCCCCTCCGACGAGGTCCCCTCCTCGCCCGTCGCTCGCTCGGCGACCCCGACGACCTCGCCTCCTCCCCGGCCCTGGCCCCGACCGAGCTCTCGCTCCAGGAGCTGGCAACGGTGGCCGCGACCCGGTGGGTCGCGGAGCCGTGCCTCAAAGAGGCGAAGGGGGAGAGCGGGCTGGACCAGGACGAGGTCTGGCGCTGGTCGAGCCGGCACCGGCACCTCACCTCATCGATGCCGGCCGGTGCCTGGTCGGCTTGACGGT
>DATGLL010000291.1:0-9734 GCA_035294145.1 Candidatus Dormiibacterota bacterium
TCCGTGGCCAGGGTGTAGGGCTTGTCCAGGCGGGAGGAGAGCTTGCGCAGCCGGTTGAAGTCCGCCTCGTCCTCGGGCGACATCTCCAGCTCCGACTTGGGCAGGGCCATCACCAGGACGGCACCGGTGCGGCCGCTCACCTCTTCGCTCAGTGACTGGACGAAGGCCATGAACTGGGAGGCCAGGCTGCTGGAGCCGCCTTCCACGTCGCCTGCCTTGAGAGATCGGGCGGTGTTGAGGAAGTTCAGCACCTCGTCCATCAGGATCAGGGTCGGGCCGCCCTCCAGCAGCCGGCGCAGCACCTCGCCCCCCGGCCGGACCCGGAGCCGGTCCTGCTCGGCCATCAGCCGGTAACCGGCCTCACCGCCCAGCTGCCAGGCGATGTCCCCCAGGGGGTGCGCCGGGCTGGCTCCCCGGGCGCGGAGCGGCCCTCGACCGCGTCGAACTCGGTCCCGACGAAGATGGCCACCCGCGCCCGCACCGGGGTGGTGCCTTCCAGCAGGTCGGCGACCCCGGGCCAGGCCGTGGCCGCCGGCCCGTTGCCGAAGAGATGGTAGAGCAGGGTCAGGGCGTGGGTCTTGCCGCCTCCGAACTGGGTGGTCAGGTTGATCACCGGTGAGGCGTTCACGGTCTCCCCGGCCAGGCGCCGCCCCACCTCGGTGGCGACCTCCCGCAGCCCCCGGGTCGGGTAGGTGCGCTGGAAGAAGCGCTCGGGACGGACGTAGTCCCGGGGCGCGGTCCCGGCCACCACCTGGTTCAGGTGGACGGCGAACTCGCTGGCGTCCAGCGGCCGGCCCTCGCGGAGGTCGCTGCGCGGCACCGCTACCTGATGCCAGGGCTTCATCTCGTCCCTCCTCCCCCTACAGGCTCAGCATCCGTCTCCGGGCCAGGAGCCCGTCCACCCAGCGCTTCTCGGGACTCGTCCCGGGGTAGAGCGCCGAGAGGGCGTTGGCCAGGGTCCAGAAGCGCCGGTCGCCCCCCACCCCGTCGTCGACCAACAACCGGCGCAGGGCCTCGCCGCGCTCCTCGGCGAAGAGCAGCATGGCCTGGTGCACGCGGTCCAGGGTGGTGGCGGCGGGCTGCACCGAGCCGAGGCCGTCGGGCTCCTCCTCGCCCCCGAACAGCGACTGCTGGACGGCCCGCCTCCGCGGCGCCGTCCGGGGCATGCCATCCCCCAGGGGGACCCCACGAGGCTGGCCTCGTGGGGAGCCCCCCAGGAGGAAGCGCCGGCGCTCCAGCACTGGGAGCATCCGGGCCGTCTCCCCCTTGACCTGGAAGGCCGCGCCGGGGCGGCGGCCGATGACGGCGAGGTCGGCCCCCAGCGGCTGGGCCAGCTTGCGGGCGGTGTCGTAGGGGAGGACGAGGCCGGCGGGCCTGGGTCGGGCGGAGGGCTCCTCGTCGTCCAGAGCCTCGTCCTCGTCGTCCTCCTCTTCGCCGCCCCCGTTCGGGGCCAGGACCCGGGCGCCGAGGGTCCACAGCCACACCGCCGCCAGGCGGCCGTCGGGCTCGAAGCCGGCCACCTCCGCCTCCTCGAAGATCATGCGCAGCGCCGAGCGCGAGACCGCGGCCCAGACGTGGCTCAGGAAGTCGTCGCCCGTCTCGGCCCGCCCCCCCAGCGGCACCACCTCGCCGGCGGCGGTCTCCACCCGCTCGTAGCAGCTGTACAGCTCCAGGGCAGGTCAGAGGCAGGCGAAGATGGCGTCGGCGCCCACCACGCCCTCCTCCACCAGGCGGCGCATCCACTGGTCGGTCCGGGGCTGGAGCCGCCGGAGGATGGAGCCCCAGTCGCCGACGCCGGCGTCGGCTGGCCGGGGGCGGCAGACCAGGTGGACCGAGGAGCCGAGGGCGGCGGAGTTCATGGCCCGCAGACGTGAGCCCATCTCGGTGTCGATGGGCCAGGAGCCGGTGATCGTCCAGCCGCCGGAGACGAGGGCCTGCACCATCGCCTCCCAGCCGGCGGTGGTCTTGTGGGCGAAGACGACGATGCCGAGGCCGCAGTCGTCGAGGACCTGCCTCGCCTCCTTGAAGGCCATGGCCATGTGTGATTCGAAGAAGGCGCCGTCCTTGCACGTACCCTCGGCCGTGCGAACGGGGTTGACGACGATCTCCTTCTCCTTGGGCGTCAGCGGGGACGCCAGCAGATCGGGGTGAAGGTGGCCGATCGACCGCCGCAGTCCAGACGTAGAAGAAGTCGGAGAGGTCGGCGTAGGGGACCGCATCATAGTACGGGGGATCGGTGACGATCGTGGTCACAGAGTGGTCCGCAGCCGCGAGACTGGTGGCTGATCCGGCCATTGCAATCCCTACGTTGTCGATAGGGATCAACGGGATAAGCGAATCAACAGTCCGGTGGTACTGACTTTCAAACGAGCCGCTTGCAGAGGATATTGGTACCGCCTCAGCAAAGTCCCAGACCATGGGGATTGCTTGGCGACCATACATGTTGACTGGGCAGTCAGCATCAGGTTTCCAGCGGGTTAATGAGTTCCCCAAATCGGCGGTCTTGTCCAGTGACAGCCCGAGACAGGTGCCGATCGCCCTCGCCAACCCCTCGTCGCCGGTCTCCTCGACGATCTCGGGGTAGGTGTCGCGCACCAACCCGGCCAGCGTGCTCAGGGCCAGCTTCTGCCGGGGTGTGAAGAGATCACCCCAGGTCTCCAACCCATAGCCTTGGATACGGAAACCCAGCGTTCCCTTGGGGGGGAGTGGCTCGTCCGGCACCAGCGACAGCGGCCCTCGGTGCGCGGCGGCCCGTCGTTCCAGCTCGGCCTCTGCCTCCTCCGCCGCGCGCAGGTCGTGCTCCAGGGGCAGCCGATAGCGCCGACCCTGCATCCCCGGCCGCGTGGTCACCACCGCCACCAGACGTTCCGGCAGCCCCTGCCGCTGTGCCTGCCGCCGGATCGCCGCCACCGGCGTGGTGTGCCCGCAGATGGGGCAGGTGAGCGAGCCGCGCCTGACCGTGCCCGGCCCCACCTCCAGAGCGCGCACGCCCTCGCGGATGGCGAACTCGACCTCGCCGTCGTGGACCAGCAGCTCCAGGGCCACCTGGTGGTCGGGCCGCCTGGAGAGCCACCTCCCGCGCAGCAGGGGCACGCGAGCGCCGCAGGCCAGCCCCTCGCAGCGGGCGGTCCGGGCCCAGAGGTAGGCGATGGGCACGCTCCCATCCGGGTCCTCAGGGTAGAAGCGGCCCAGCTCGCTCCGGGCTCGCTCCCGGATCACCTCGCCCCATCGCCGTACCCCCTCGGCCAGCCGTTGACCGTAGCGAGGCACGTACTCCAGCACCACCTTCTCCAGCAGCACCGCCACCGGGTTGAGGTCCGAGGCCCAGGCCTCGGCTCCGACCCGCAGCGCCTCCAGCGGGATGGCGCCACCGCCGGCGAAGGGGTCCAGCACGGTCGGCGGTCCCTCCGGGTAAGCGGCCGTCACCAGCGCCCGGGCCGTGCGCAGGTAGTCGGGGTGGGCGGCGAGGTCCCAGTTGGAGAACTCGGCGATGAAGTCCAGCAGCGCCTGGCGCAGTCCTTCCCGGTCGTCGGCCGGAGTCCGCCGCCAGGCCAGCGCCCCGACGGCCGCGTTCCGGAAGCTCTGCGGGCACGCCTCGTCAGCGGGATCGGGCAGCAGCCCGGCCAGGATCACCGCCCGGCAGGCGGCCAGCGGCCGCCGGGCCCACCAGATGTGCAGGGTGGAGATGTGGCCGTGGCGGATCGACTTCTCCCGCCGCGCCTGCTCGGAGATGCGCTTGATGGGCAGGTCGACCTCGATCAGCCGTCGGGGCAGGCGCTCAGGCATCGACCTCGCCCCCCAGGGCGGCCATGTAGGCGTTGGCGGCCTCGGCCAGGCGCGACGCCCGCTCCCGCAGGAACTCCTGGTAGCGCTCCACGACCAGCGTGGACGCCGGCGGCACCAGCTGCTCCGCCAGCATCGCGTCGTCGACCCCGTTGGTCTCCAGGTAGATGGTGGGCGCCTTCGAGGAGAACCTGAGATTCGTGTCCGGAGCCAGCACGGCGATGTTGGCGAACAGGTCCCAGGTGTCCGGGGGGACACCCCGGTCGCGCAGGAAGGCACGCGGGTAGATGTGGTGCCACTGCGGCTTGAAGTCGCGGAACAGCTCCTCGCCCCGGAAGCCCAGGCGCTGTCTCGACTCACCCCAGTCTCTGGCTCCGCGGGAGTACAGGACCAGATACAGGAGCAGTCGCAGGAACCGGTCCCGAAAGTCGACCAGGAAATCGCTCGGCGTGAACGGCTCCCACGGGCCCAGGCGGGAGCGCAGCGTGGGGAGCGCCTCCTCCACGCTGGTCGCCTCCCGGATGGTGCGCACGTCGGCGTCCAGGGCGGTCACAGCCGCGCCGCTGTAGCGCGCCGCGCGGGTGGCGTGGAGCAGCCAGGCGAAGCAGGCGCCGGAGGCGAAGGCGTCGCTGAAGCGGTCGGCCATGGTCGCGAGCGGGATCAGGGCGTTCTTGGTCGGGAGGAGATCGGCGCTGAGGACGCCGTGCTGCTCGAGGAAGGCGATCGTCCGCTGCCAGGCGGCGGTGACGCGAGGCCAGGTCGTGACGACGCCCGTCTTCCAGTAGTGCTCGGGCCAGTCACGGAATCGCGCCCGGCCCAGCCCGATGGCCAGCGCCGACCGAAAGACCATGTTGGGGTCCAGCTCGAAGCCGGCCTCACGCAGCCTCTCGACGAAGGGCAGGAACTCTCGCCGGACCCACCCCGGGTTCTGGGAGGCGGCGAGCGCGAGGGCGATGTCGGCCTCGGTGACCTTGGTGCCGGCGCCGTTGAGACGCGAGAAGATCTCGGTCACGTCCTCCAGGTCCAGCGACACGCTGACCACCGGCACCATCTCCTCCCGGATCTGCCGGACCTTGCTCAGGCGCTGCCAGAGCAGGCCGAACTTCGCCGGGGGCATGCCGTAGGCGTCGATGATGTCGTTGATGAGGGTGGTCAGCCTCTCGTCGTCGGCGGTCAGGATCTCGCGCACCGACACCCACCGCCGGCCCGAGACGCCCTTCATCGCCGCCGAGCGAAGGCTGAAGTAGGGGTCCTCCTCGGCGAGCACGTCGAAGCGGACGTCGTGCCGCTCCAGCATGCCGTTCCAGTCATCTCCGAAGAAGTAGGGCTTGCGTCCCATCAGGAGGCAGAGAGCGGTGGTCCGCTGCTGCCCGTCCACCACCCAGGCCGCGGGCTCGCTGGCGTCCTGGGCCGTCTGCGGCTCGACCGGCTTCGGCGAGTACCAGATCAGGAAGCTGCCGATCGGATAGCCCCGCCACATCGAGTCGGCCAGGTCCCGCACCTTCTGCGGCGTCCAGACGAAGCCGCGCTGGAACTCAGGGATGCTCCAGCGGTGCGTGACGGCGCGATCGACGATCTCCGAGACCCTGGCCTGCTCCAGGCCCATGTGTCACTCTCCTCCTCACCGTGAACGTGCCGTTACTTCGAGGCCTCGACCTTCTCCCTGGAGACCCGGTAGTGGTCGATGAGCGCGATCGGCTCCGGGTCGAGCCGGATCGGGTCCTGGATGGTGATCAGGCTCGGCGTGGCGGCGCAGTCGTAGACCACGTACAGCCAGAAGTCCTCGCGCAGGCGGAGAGCGGTCCGGAACTCGTTCGGGGTCAGCGCCACCGCGTCGCGCGCCGCCCGCCCCTTGACCTCGATGAACCGCGCCCCCTCGGTCGGGTGCTCGGAGCGGATGTCGTAGCCGCGGTTCTCCTTGCTCACATCTCTCGGCGTCCAGCCCCGCTCCCGCTCGTGCCGCATCGCCATCCCCATCGCGATCCGCTCTACCTCGGGGTCCGAGGCCACCCCAGGGGCGGCGGGATGGGGGAGCACCACCGCGCTGGCCAGGTGCCGCACGTCGGCGATCGCGATCTGGGCCTCCGAGTCCAGCTCCCGCAGCCGCCGTTCCTTGCGCTGGTTCAGCTCCTCCAGCCGCTGCTCGGCCTGCTGGGCCGCCAGCGCCACGTCCTCGCCCTCGCCCATCCGGGACGTGTACTCGAACAGGCGCCGCTGCTCCACGTCGATCAGCGCGTCGAGGCTGATGCGCACGTGGCGCCGCACCTGCTCCAGCTGCCGCCGCCGCTCGGAGGCCACCTCCTCCAGCAAGGGCCGGCCGGCGGCGTCGACGACGAAGCTCTCCAGGCGAGCGCGGTCGATCCGCGGCAGCTCGGGCGGTTTCGCATCGGGAGCGGGCAGGAGGTCCAGGAAGAGCGTCGGCTGGCGCAATTCGAGCCCGCCTTCGGGTCCGATCTCCACCACGCAGAGCCGCTCGTGGAGGTCGTGGCCGAGGCCGTCGCGGAGGCGCAGCGAGAGCACCTCCAGCCGCGCTGGCCGCTCCCGCCCCACCTCGTGGAAGACCGCCCCCCGGAGCAGGTGATCGGCCGCCGTCCGCTCGGTCAGCGCCCGGACCGCCTCGAACAGTGGGTGACCGGGCGTGACCCACTCGGCCGTGGGCGCTCGCTCCAGGTCCTTCTTCTCGAAGACGATGGTGCCGTACTGCCGGCCCAGGCGGCCGAAACGATCCTCCTGCCGGATCCCCTGCTCCAGCACGGCCCGGGGCACCCGTCCCAGCCGATAGCCGACCGCGGCCTTGCGCGGGTGCAGCTCGTGCAGAGAAGCCGCCTTCTCGAAGAAGTCCTGCACCACCTCCGGCACCAGCCGTCGCTCCTTCGCCTCGGCCAGCCGGTCGACCAGGGCGGAGAGGTTCATGTCCTTGCGGGCCAGGCTCTCCAGCGCCGACCGGGTGATGCGCCGGAAGCGCTCCGGATCGACCTCGGCCGCCACCTCGTCGATCACCGCCTGCTCGCTGGTGCGCCCGGCGTAGCGGTCGCGGATCAGCTGCTCGATCCGGTTGCCGCGCAGCACCTCCCCCACCACGTCGAAGACCTGGTCGCTGCCCAACTCCCGCCGGATCTCCCTGAGCCGGTCCAGCAGCTTGGCCAGCACCCGGCCCTCGAAGGTGTTGACGGCCACGAAGTTGAAGATCAGGCAGTCGTGGGTCTGGCCGTAGCGGTGGATGCGGCCCATGCGCTGCTCCAACCGGACCGGGTTCCAGGGGATGTCGTAGTTGACCATCAGCCAGCAGAACTGGAGGTTGATGCCCTCGCCGGCCGCCTCGGTGGCCACCATCACCTGGGCCTCCTCGCGGAAGACCCGCTCGGCGTGGAGACGGGTGTCCGGGGTGTCCCGGTCGCCCACCTTCATGCCGCCGTGGATCTGGGTCACCGAGAGGCCCCAGCCCCGGATGCGCTCCACCAGCCAGTCGAGCGTGTCCTTGTGCTCGGTGAAGATGAGCAGCTTCATGCCGCGGTCTCGGAAGATGCCCTGGTCCTGGAGCAGCCCGCGCAGCCGCTGCAGCTTGGAGGAGACCTCGCCCTCCAGAAGCGCGCGGCCGCGGACGAGGAGGGCGTCGATGGCCTGGATCTCGGCCGTCACCGCGGCCCGGTCGAGGGGCAGCGACGCCTCCTCGATCGCCTCCAGGACCTCCTCCTGGCGGGCCTCGTCCAGCTCCTCCAGGTCCTCCCAGTCCACGCTGGGGGCGACCGAGGGGGCGGCAGGCCGCTTCAACTGCCGGTGCAGCCGCTCCCGCCGACGCTCCAGGCTCCGGATGGCGGCGGCCAGGCTGGAGGCGAAGCGCCGCTGGTACATGGCCATGGTGAAGCCGATGGCGCGCCCCCGGGCGCTCGGGTCGCGAGCCGCCCGCATCGACTGCTCCTGCACGTAGTGGGTCAGCTGCTGGTAGAAGGCGTACTCGTCGTCCAGCAGCTGGAAGGGCACCGTCTCCACCTCCCAGGGCTTGAACAGGCGCTGGACCTGTCCCGTCCGGGGGTCGGGGAAGGTGACCATCACCTCCTTGGTCCGGCGCAGGTAGAAGGGCGCCTCCTGGCGCCGCATCGCCTCCTCCAGGCTGCGCACGTCCCCGTACACGTCGCGGTCCAGCAGGCGCAGGAAGAGGCAGAAGTTCTCCGGGTCGCCCTTGTGCGGGGTGGCGGTGAGCAGGCCCAGGTGGTCGGTGCGCTCGGAGAGCAACTCCCCCAGCTTGTAGCGCTCGGTCTTGTGGTCGGGGTCGCTGGCGCTCATCCGGTGCGCCTCGTCCACGAAGACCAAATCCCAGCGCACCCGGCTCAGGCTCTCGCGCACGTCCTCGCGCTTCGCCCAGTCGACGGAGGCGATGACCTGGCGGCGGTCCTGCCAGGGGTTGGTCCCGTACGCGCTCTGGAGGTCGATCCCGCGCAGGATCTCGAACGTCTCCCGGAACCGGTCCCGCATCTCCCGCTGCCACTGGAAGGCGAGGTTGGCGGGCGCCACCACCAGCACCCGCTGCACCAGCCCCCGCATCTTCAGCTCCTTCAAGAGCAGGCCGGCCATGATCGTCTTGCCCGCCCCGGCGTCGTCGGCGAGCAGGAAGCGGATGCGGGGCAGCTTCAAGAAGTAGTCGTAGATCGCCTCCAGCTGGTGGGGCAGCGGGTCCACCCGGGCGATGCTGAGCGAAAAGTAGGGGTCGTACTCGTAGGCCAAGCCCAGCCGCATGGCCTCGATGCCGAGCTTGAAGCGCACCGCGTCGCCCCGGTAGTCGGCCTCGCCGCCGACGACGCGCAGCCCCGCCAGCTGCTCCGCGCTCAGGTAGAGGTCGACGAACTGACCGCTCTCGAGCCCCTTGCCGACCAGGCGCAAGAGATCCCCGGTCGGCATGACGGCGACCACCTCGGTGCGCCCGGGCAGACTGGGTCCTTCCAGCACCTGGCCCGGCCTCAATCCCTCCACCGTGCCCGACATGGAGCCTTACAGCATAACTCCACAACGCGGCAATGGTTCACCGCGACCGAGAGAAAATGACGCAGGTTCGAGGATCACGGCGGCCAGGGCTCCGCAGCCACCACCGGCGTCCGCCGGGACCCGAGGCTCGTCGACCCGTCAAGTGGAGGCGATGTCGATGACACGACAGACCTACACCGCCCGCTGCCGGCGCAGCGGACGCCGGTGGGCGATCGAGGTGCCCGAGGTATCGGGCGTGTGGGGTGTGTTCGGCCAGGCCCACCGCCTCGACCAGGTCGAGCGTATGGTGCGCGACGCCATCGCGACCATGCTCGAGATCCCGCCCGATGCCTTCGACGTCGCCGTCGAGGTCGGCCTGCCCGAGCACTTGGAGGCGGAGGTGGCGCGGGTGCGGGAGTTGCGACGGGAAGCCGAGATCCGGCAGAAGCACGCCAGCGAGGCGATTCGCCAGGCCGCCAGCGACCTCGTCGGGGCCGGCCTCACCGTACGTGACGCGGGGCGGGTGCTGGGCGTCTCGTATCAGCGGGCGGCGCAAATGCGGCGTGGGCGGGCACCTCGCCCGGCCGCGGGCTGAGGCCGGCGGTCAGACCTCGCCCGACCGGCCGCGTCCGCCCCGGATCGGCGTCGCGGTTCCCCCGCCGGTCAGCCGGCCCCCATGCCCGAACCCATGCCCGAGGCCCCGGAGCCGGAGACCACCGTCAGCAGGTCGGGATGGACGAGGATGGCCAGGCCCAGGAGCGCCACCGCCGTCCCCGCGATCCGGGAGAGGCCGACGCCGTGGCGCCAGTTCTTCTCCGTCAGGAAGATCAGGGCCAGCAGCGCCATCCAGGCCAGGTTCATGAGGCCGACCACGACCAGGATCGACATCAGGGCCCAGCAGCAACCCAGGCAGTAGGCGCCGTGGGAGAGGCCGGCCCGGAAGGCACCGATCGCGCCGCTCCCGAAGTCGTGGCTCATGATGAACCCCAGCG
>DATGLL010000292.1:0-2034 GCA_035294145.1 Candidatus Dormiibacterota bacterium
AACGGCCCCGCACCTGGCTCTCCCTGACCCCCCGGGGCCGGCGCGTCTTCCAGGACCACGTGGCCGCCCTGCGCGCGATCGTGGGCGACAACGGTGCCGGTCCGTGAGCGTTGCCGGTCGATCGACCTCCCGGCCGTCGGAGGTCGAGGCCCCTCGCCGTAACGGCCGAAGGAGGCGGGCCCCCGCGACCCAGGCCGACACGGCGGTCGCGGTGGTCCGCTCCCGAGGGCGCCCAGCTCAGCGCCGCCCTTGCCGTCGGAGTCGTCCCCGTGGGACCACCGGGATCGTCGCGCGACCGGCCGTCCCTGGACGGGCCTACCCGGCCCGCGGCTCGACGGCCCGACGAAGTCGCTCGGCCAGCCGAGCCTGGAGGATGAGGAGCAGGGTGGGTCGGGCGCTCGCCTCGACCGTCCCCGACAGCCGGTCGGCCATCTCGCCGACCAGCCTCGCCTGGGCCAGGGCCATCACCGCCGCCGCGGGCAGCTGCGGCGGCAGCCCGAACCTCTCCCGGAGCAGCCCCACCACCCGGGCGTCCAGGGAGCCGCCGGTCGCGGCCCGGAGCGCGCCGTGGGCGATCAGCTGGCCGGCCCGCCACCAGCGGCCGGTCAGGCGCAACTCCTCGACCCAGGCCGGGAACGGCTCCCCCACCCCGGCCGGGGTCTCCACCGCCGGGACCCCCAGACGCCCGTAGGCGCCGGCGAAGCCCAGGATGCGGCGGCGCAGGCCGGCCGGCCGCTGCACCTCCGCCAGGCGGGAGAGCCGGATCCAGTCGGCCAGCGCGACCTCGGGGTCGAGCGTGAACACCACCTCCCGGCCCCTCAGCTCGAGCAGCAGCCAGCCACCCGCCTCCTCCACCCAGCGATAGCCGCCCGAGGACCGATGCCAGGCCAGCGATCGCCGGAACCGACCGGGCTCAACCGTCGGGGACCACCTGGGCGGCCGCGATCGCCTCCTCGGCCAGCTCGCGGAACCGACGTCGGCCGGCCGCCCCTCGGTGTCGGACCCGGGTCCCCTGCCCCTCTATCGGCTCGAGCTCGACGGCACCGAGCATCGCCCCCTCGAGCGCCCGAAGGATCGGCCGCAGGGCCACGTCGCAGACCAGGGCCCCCGCCTTACCGAGGATCGTGCCCACCTCCCACACGTCTCCATCCTCGTTCCTGCCCACGGCGGGCCGACGGCGCGAGAGTCACCACCCAGGGCTAGACCGACGCACCGCCCGGCTCAGAAGACCTCATCGCGGAGGCCGGACCGGTACTCCTGCACCCGGTGCTCGAGCTCCTCCTGGTCGACCAGCCCCCGCTCCAGGACCAGGCGCTCCAGCGCCGCCAGCCAGTGCTCGTAGTAGCCGGGCTGGGGGCCGCCCTCGCATCCCGAGGCCTGGATCTGGGCGATCAGCCGCTGCCGGAAGTCCTCCCAGTCATAGCTGCCCTGCTGATGGAGGCTGACGGCGAGGCCGAAGGCGCGGCCCTGCCAGGGGGCCTCGAAGACCAGCTCGCCGTTCTTGCGGGGGAGCGCGGCCGCCCCCTCCATGCTCGCGATCTCGGGCTTGATGGCGGCCATCGCCCTCACCTCGCCGCCGCCGGCGCCTTCACCTTGGCCACCCCGATCATGGCGTCGCGGGTGACCAGCTGGGCCAGCTCCTCCTCGCTCATGCCCTCGGTCCCCTCCGGGCGCTCGGGCAGGACCAGGTAGCGCACCTCGGCGCTCGAGTCCCAGACCCGGATCTCGACGTCCTCGGGGAGCTCCATCCCGAACTCGCGCAGGACCTCCCGTGGCTCGATCACCATCCGGGAGCGGTAGGGGGCCGACTTGTACCAGACCGGGGGAAGGCCGAGCACCGGCCAGGGGTAGCAGGAGCAGAGCGTGCAGACCACCACGTTGTGCACCTTCGGGGTGTTCTCCACCACCACCATGTGCTCCCCCTGCATGCCCCCGAAGCCCAGCTCGGCGATGGCCTTGGTGCCGTCCTCCAAAAGGCGCCGCTTGTAGTCGGGGTCGACCCAGGCCCGGGCCACCACCTTGGCCCCGTTCAGG
>DATGLL010000293.1:0-23239 GCA_035294145.1 Candidatus Dormiibacterota bacterium
CGGGCTCGTGGGGTGGGGGCGCACGTGGTGGTGGCCTCGCCCCTCCCCGATGCGCTCGAGCTGGCCCTGGGCCCCGAGGTGCGGAGGGTCACGGTGGGGCCGAGGACGGCCGGCGCCCCGGCAGAGGAGGTCGAGGTGCGCCTGCCCGCCGGGGAGGAGGTGGCTCGCCTCGTCGAGGCCATGGCCAGGGTCGATCGCCAACTGGGGCGAGGATGAGCCGGGGACGGGCCTCGGCGTGCTATCCGGGCGAGGGCTCGGCCAGGTGGAGGGCGTAGCAGCGGCGGCCCAGGTCGACGAGCTGGACCACCGAGCCGACCTTCTCCAGCCAGGCCCGCATCCGGCGCGCCGCCTTGGCCTCGCTGTCCTGGAGCACGACCTCCTGCCCCAAGACGGCGCCCAGCACCAGCGAGACCCCCACCGAGTGCAGGAAGACCTGGCCGCTGGGCTCGTGCACGGTCAGCCCCCGGCGCACGTGGAGGTCGCCGAAGCGCACCCCCATCATCCGGCGGATGCGCTCGACGAGGGCCTCGAGGCCGTCGTGCTTGGAGACGAACATGGCGAAGGGGTGCACCGACTCGACCCGCTTCCGCTCTTGGATCTCATCGGCCATGACCGAGTAGACGAGGACGAAGCAGCCGCCGTGGAGCTCGAACAGGTGGCCGAGCAGGTCCTCCACGGTGGCCTTGGACTCGGGAGCCATGGACATGTCCAGGTCGAGGACGGCCAGGACCGGGTGGTTGTACTTGAGGAGGCGCAGGGCCCGGTCGGGCGAGATGGTGCGGATGGGCTCGAGGTGGACCTCTCGCATCGCGGCCGCGATCCGGTCCAGCTGCTCGGGGTCGTCCTCCAGGACCAGGGCCTGAGCCGGGGCCCTCATCCGGCGGCAGGTTCGGGCAGGGGGGGAGCGCTCATCCCGTCGGAGGATAGCGGCCGGTCAGGCCAGGCGCAGGAGCTGGCCGTCTCGCTCCAGACGAAGGGGAAGCCGGTTACCGTCGATCTCGGCTCGAAGCCTGGCCGCGAGCCGGTCGGCGGCGCGGCCGTCGCCGAGCGCCAGGCCGTCGAGCGCCGCCATCAGGCCCTCAAGGTGGGCCACCCCGAGCACGGGGCGGCCGTCGGGCGCCTGGATCCCGCGGTTGCGCAGCAGCCGGACGCCGTTCGGGCCCTGGCTGATCAGCCCCTGGAGCCGCTGCAGCGTGGCCGCCAGCGCCACCCAGTCGGGATGCACAGAGGGGGCGACAGGCAGCCCGGCCGGCGGCTGGCCCACCCAGTGCACGGCGATCGGCAGGCCGTCCAGGAGGTCGGGGAGCTCGGGGGGGAGGGTCGAGCTGGCGCCGACCACGATCCAGGGCCAGGGCCGGCAGGCTCGCCACACCTCCGTCAGCTCCTCGGCGGTGGCGCTGCGCACGTAGGCCACGGCCGGGTCGAGGCGTTGACGTAAGGCGGCCCACAGGTAGGGCTGGTCCTCAAGGACGACGATCGTGCGCCCGATGCTCTCCCGGGGCCGCTGCCTGCCGGCCCCGGTCACGACGCCCGACCACCGTGATCTCGGTCAATCCCCACGTGGGGCCAGTGTGCCTGGAGCCGGAGGCGAGGGCAACCCCGCCGCCGGGGCCGTCCTTGCTTTGTCCCTCGGATGTCCGCCGCAGCGCCGGCTCCAACCGGGCACCATGATGCGCGGGTCGACGATGCGTTGCCTTGGAGCCCAGGCCCGGGTGACGGGTGGTGGCCCGGCCGGCGTCTTCTGCGGCCCTTGGCCGTCGCCGTGCCTGGGCGGACGCTCAAGCCCCACCGGCGAGGCCGGGGCCCGACCCTGCCCCACCGAGGCTTGGAGGGAGGTGATCAGCCCATGGTAGGCATGAGGAGGGCGAGCCCGCGATGACACTGCGAACCGCGCCGCAAGATGGCCCCAGCTACGTGGCTCCCGGTGGGCTCAGCGGTGGCCAGGGGTTCGTGACCGATACCCACGTCATGGTGTCGGCGCAACAGTACGTCGGTCACGTCGGCCAGGTCATGACGACCGAGGTCAACCGGCTGATGGCGAACCTGGAGCAGCTGAACCCTCGGACCTGGGACGGGGAGGCCTATCGTGCCTTCCTCCAGGCCAAGGATCGCTGGCGGGCTGCCCATGGCCATCTCATGAAGGCCCTGGCCGACATCGAGGGCTGCCTTGGCGAGAGCGCCAAGCGCTACGACCAGGCCGACCTCGACAGCCAGCTCGGCATCGACAACGCGGTCAAGGGCCTCGGCTACTCCATCTAGGAGGCGATCGTGGTCAACGTCAACTTCCCCGCCATGCGACAGGCGGCCGAGGACGTGCGGAGCTGCCACAACGCCCTGGTCCGGGAGAAAGAGGGGCTGGAGCAGTTCCTCTCCCGGCTCGACGGGGCCTGGGAGGGCGCCGCGGCCGGGCGCTGGGCCGCTGTCCGCGGCGAGTGGTACCAGGCCTGCGACGAGGTCAACCAGATCCTCCTCCACCTCTACAACGCGTTGGAGGTGGCGCTCGGCAACTACCAGGCCACCGAGCGCTACCTGGAGCAGCTCTGGGGAGGGTGACCTTGACGGGCACCGCCTCCGGCGCTCCTGCCTGGCTCGGCCATCGCGGCATGCCCGATCGATGCCACGTGACCGTGCAGGTGTCGAGCCGGCGCGTCGACCTGGCCCTTCCCACCACCGTCCCCATCCTCGAGTTCACCCCTACCCTGGCCCAGCTCTGCCAGGTCGAGGGGAAGGGACAGGAGGCGGCGCAGCGGGAGGCGACGCCGCCGGCCTGGACCCTGGCCCGGGTGGGGGGCGCGCCCTTCGACCTCACCTCAACCCTGGCCGAGGCGGGGGTGCTGGACGGGGAGGTGCTCCACCTGGTGGACGCCTCGGCCTGGCAGGCGCCGCGGGTGTCGGATCTGGGCGAGCCGGCCGTGGCCTCGGCGGGCTCGAGCCGTCGGGCCTGGGCGTCGTCCGCGACCTCCTGGCTGTTCTCCAGCCTGGGCGTGGCGGCCCTCGGGCTGGTCCTCCTCCTCGTCGGGGTGGCCGGCGCCCTCGACCGGGGAGCGGGCGTTGTGGCTCTGGCCCTGGCCGGTGGCCTCGCCACCTTCGTCGTCCTCCGGCCGGGCCTCGACGGGCGGCACCCGGCCCGCCTCGCCCTCGTCACCGCCGTCGCCCTGCTGGGGAGCGCCGCCGGGGCCGGCCTGGTCGGTGACCGGGGGCCGCTGGGCGCGGCTGGGGCGGGACTGGGCGCGGGCCTGGCGCTGCTGGTCGTGGGCCGGACGCTGCCCGCCCTGGCCCCGGGTGGCGGCCTCGTCGCCGGTGCCCTGGCCCTGGCCGCGGCGGCGACCGCGGGCGGCGTCGCGCCCGAGCGGACGGCGGCCGTGGTGGCGGCCGCGGGATCCCTCCTCCTCCAGCTCTGGCCGACCCCGGCCGACGGCCACCTTCCGGCCCTGGCCGGTCCCGACCTCCGGGGGCCCGGAGACCCGGGGTGGGGGCAGTGGGCGTCGGCCTCGCTCTCGGGGGGCGTCACCCTGGTCGTCCTGGCCGCCGGGCTGGTCCTGCTGGCCCACGGCGGCTGGCCCGGCGTCGGCCTGGCGGCGGCGGTGGCGGCGGAGCTCTGCCTCCGCTCCCGATCCTGCGCCTCCCTGGTCGAGGTGCTGCCGTCCGCGGTCGCGGCGGGGGCGCTGCTCCTCGGCCTGGTGGCCCTGGCTGGGGTCACCCTCGCCGGTCACGGGCAAGGGCTGGCCGGGGTCGTCCTGGCCGCTGGCGTGGGCCTGGCCCTGGTCGCGCTGGCGGGGGTGGGGGAGTTCCCGAGGCTCCCGGCGTCGCTGATCCGGCTGGGCTGGCTGGGGGTCGACCTGGCCCTGGTCGCGCTGACGCTTGGGACGCTGGGCGTGCTCGACCAGGTGACGCGGCTGGCGTCCCAGGTCGTCCGTTGAGCCGATGGTGGGCCCCTCGATGATCGGCCGGCGACGTGGCCGTGTCGGCACGACGCCGGCGGGGTGACCGATGCCGACCTACGACTACCCGCCCGACCAGCTCGTCAAGCTCAGCGACGGCCGGGTGATGACCTGGGCTGAGTTCCAGCGGTACCTGCGGCAGCAGGCGACGACCTACACGCAGCAGATGACGACCGCGATCGAGCAGCTCTCCGGGCTGGCAGATCAGATGCACTCGCATGCGGGTGAGGTCAGCTCGGCCCTGCATCGGCTCACGTCTGACATGTCCGGGATCGAGGGTGCGATGGGGACGGACGAGATCGGGGCCCAGGTCCTCGCCACTTGGCAGCAGCAGTGGCCGAACCTGCGGCAGGTCATCGAGCAGGTCGCCACCGTGCTCGGGGGCCTGGGCGACGGCCTGGAGAAGGCGGCCGACGTCGTCTTCCAGACCGAGCAGAGCAACCTGCAAGGGCTCTCGCAGTACGGCGTCCACGTCAGCGCCACCGATCCCCGCAAGAGCCGGTCCCAACCCCGCCGAGGGCCGTCCTGAGGAGGGGGAACGATGGCCGACGCCGCTATCGCAGGCTTCGACAACAGCGGCACCGCGACCCCTGGGGACTCGGCTGCCATCCGGGGGTATGCCGCGAAGCTCCGCGCCTGCGCCAGGACCCTGCAGGCGATCTCCGACGATGCCGAGCACTGGCTGGCCTTCTACAGCTTCGACTGGCAGGGGCAGTGGAAGGACGACCTGTGGGCGAAGTGGTGCCGGTACGTCACCGCCAACCGGCAGCTCAGCGCTCGTGCCTGGGCGCAGGACAAGTCCAGCTCCGCCCATGCCAGCGGCGCGAGCAGGGCCACCGCCTTCGGCCAGGCGATCGACGGCTGCAACGCGATGGCCGACTGGCTCGAGCGATACGCAGCCTCCATCGACCAGCAGGAGGCGCAGCAGACGGCGCTCGCCCTGGACGTCGCCATCATCGGGCTCTCGGTGGCGGGAAGCCTCCTCACGGCGGGCCTGCTGACGCCGGTCCTGGGCACGGTTGGCGCGGCCCTGGTCATCGGGACGGTGGGTGGGGCCGTCACCTCCGCCGCCGTCGACTTCACCAACCAGACCGTCGACAACATGATCCTCGGCCACGAGGGCTTCTTGACCTCCCTGGAGCATCTGGACCTGGGCGAGCTGGGCCTGGAGGCTTTCACGGGGCTCGTGATCGGGGGGATCTCGACCCTGGCTGGTCTGGGGCTGGGGGCGCTGCTCTCGAGGCTGCCTGCCGGTGTCGGCACCTTCTTCGCCAACGGCCTGAGGAACAGCCTGGCCCTCAGGGCCGGCGTCGGCGCGGTCGGGTTCGGCCTGGGCACGTTCATGGCTGACGTGGGCATGCAGGTATTCGATCACCAGGTCGACCCGGCCAGGTTCCGCCCTCTGAGCTGGGGCCAGGCGGGTGAGGACGCCCTGATCTCGGCCGGCTTCGGCGTGCTGTTCGAGGGGATCCTCCATCCCGCTCACCTGCCCTCGGACCCCAACCAGGTGGTGGTCAGGATCGATACGCCGCAGGGGCGGTACGACGCCCGAGTCCGAGGGGATGGATCCCTGCTGGTCTTCCAGGGCGAGAACCCGGTGGGCTCGGGACGGCTGGTTTGGACGGTTGCCGGGGAGGGGCCGCATCCGAGGTTGTCGCTCCAGATCAGCGGCCCTGGGGCCAACGACCTCGTCGAGACCCCCCTGGTCAACGCCCGTGTGATCGTGGCCAGCCGGGTGGCGGGCTTCGAGGTCCACGCCGATGGCCAAGGCCAGCCATGGCTGCTCAGGGATTGGGGCCTCAGCGATGGCACGCTGCGGCTCACCGTGCTTCGGGGTGGTCAGGCGTCGCCCCCGGAGTTGGCCGTCGGGCCCGACGGTGGCCTGACCGTGCCCAAGGGCTGGGCTGCCCTTCACGAGCCAGTGGCGGGGAAGGTGACGGTGTGGGATCCACAGGATCCCGACCAGCGCTTCACGTTCGACCTCGAGGGCACGGGGCCGACGCCCAGCCCCGCCCTGCAGCGGCCGCCGGTTGCCGTCCCGAACGACTCCGGTGACCTCGGTCCTTGGTGGGTGGACAAGGGACAGGGTGGGGCCTGGCTGGTGCCGGAGGGCGTCGCGCGGGTCGGTCCGAGCTCGGATGCCGGGCTCCGTGTCGGCCCGGCAGGGCAGGGATCGGTGGGCCCGCTCGCTGCCGGCTCGGGCCTCGGCGGCCGGCTCACGCTCCCTGCCGAGGGGCCCTCGCCTCCTGGGGCCGGGAGCTCGGCCGGGCTGAGTTCTGCCCCCGTGCCGCCAGCGTCGGGGGCGGCCGAGCCTCCCATCGCCCCCGCGACCCTCACGGCAAGGGCCCCATCTCCGGAGGCGCCGGGCCCCCTCCCCTCGCTCGCACGGCCGCCGGTGGATTTCGCCAGCGTCCCGCCACCCAGGGCACCCGGGTCGGTCGGATCTGGGCCGACCCATTCACTGGGATCCGTGGCGGGGCCGGGCGTGCCCTCGGAGCTGCCCGGGCCTGGAGCGGAGCCGACGGCCAGCCCGAGCGTGGCGTCGTCCTCCCCGCCGCCAGGGGCCGCGTCGTCGGCGGCGAGCGGGGCCTCGCCGTCCCCGGTCGGGGCGGAGGTGGCGGCTCCCCAAGGTTGGCCGCCGGCCATCCTGGCCGGGGTGCCGGCCGGATCGCCGGAGGGCATGCAGCCGAGGGGGATGGCCTCCGTGGGCGGGCCCGGGGTGGGCCGACTCGGGCCTCAAGGCCAGGGGAGGGAGGTCGAGCTGCTCGGGCCGGGAGGGGCTCGTGCCCTCGAGCCGGGAACGTTGGCACCGGAGGAGGTGGCGCAGGCGGCCCGCATCCTGGACCTCAGGGGTGGCCACTTCCAGGGCCCGAGCGTGGAGCGCGCTCCGGGTGTGGATGGGGCCTGGAACGGGGAGTTGGTCAGCCTGAAGGCCACGCACCGTGGCGGGCTCGGCGGCTTCGCGCGTGAGCTCGGGCGCGCCGAGGAGAGTGCCCGGAGGGCGGGCTACTCCGGGGTCGGCGTCTACGTCGAGGCGCCCAACATCGGGAGGGAGGAGCTGCTCGACTTCGGGCGTCAGGGTGTCGTCCCTCGCATCCTCGATCGCGGCATCGTGCGCTCGGTCTGGGTCTTGACCAGGGACGGCTGGGTGGTCTTCCCCGGCCGGCCGGACGTCGTCCCCGGTGGGCCGAGCGAGGCCAGCGGCGGGCCGCCGGCCCCTGCCAGGCCGAGCCCCGTGGGGCCATCGGGGCGGGGGGCGCGGCTCGCAGGCACCTCGCATCCCCTCCCCAGGGCTCCCATCCCCCGCCCTGAGCCTGGCTCCAAACCGCTCTCCCCGGAGGAGCACGTTGGAGGTCCCCTGCCTCCGGGGGCAGGCACGGCCCCGCGGGCAGGTCGCCTCCGAACCACACCACTGGCGGCCATGGGGGCGGACGAGGCATCCCGTCCCCTCCGGTCGGTGCCTGCCCCGGCTGGCGGCAACCCCGACCCGCGCCGGTCCCTCGACGCCGCCGGTCGTCACCCCGCCCCCACCCCGGCGGGGGCGGAGGAGCTGGGGAGGCCCTTTGAGGTCAGCGCCGGCTCCTCGTGGCCTCCTGGGACCCTGAGCTCCTCAGCTCATCCGTGGCGGGCCCCGTCCGAGCCCCGCACCGGGCCGCTGATGGAGACCCTGGACGCCGCCCGTCGGGCCGTGGATGCGCTCCATCAGGCGGTGACCTGGGGGCTGGATCCAGAGGAGGTGGAGCGACGGTGGGTGGCTGCCGAGACCGCCGTGGGGGCCTTGGAGAAGGCTGTGGACCAGGCCCGGAGCGATCCGGCCGCGGGCCGGTTGGTGACCGACCTCGGCGCGGTGGCGCGCTCCAGCCGGGAGCTGATGGAGGCCCTCCGGAGCGGGTCGGGGCTGACCGCCTGGCCCCTCTCGGAGGCCGAGCTCGCCCTCGCCCGCAGGGCGGTGGCGGGGTTCGAGCTCCTGCGTAGCGAGGCCCGCAACGCGCGCCTGGTCCGCTTCGCTGGCGGCGGCTGGGGGGTCTGGAAACCAGAGACGGGGGTGAACCGGCTGGGGGCCCAGGAGTGGCGGGGGGCCGAGCTCTGGCGCAGGGGGCCAGAGGGCTGGGAGCACGTCCCCGAGGAGGAGTGGAGGTGGGTGCGGGAGCTGGCGGCCTATCGCCTCGACCGCATGCTCGGCTTCGGCCTGGTCCCGACCACGGTGGCAAGGGCCTTCGAGCCGGAGGGGGTGGGCGCCCTCCAGGAGTGGGTGGAGGGCGGTCCCGGGCTCCGCTACCCCGAGCTCTACCGCTACCCGGATCTGGACCGGCAGCGGCTGGCGGTGCTCGACTACCTCATCGCCAACAGCGATCGGACGGCGGAGAACCTCGTCACCCGTCCCGGGGGACGACCGGTCGCCATCGACCACGGGGACGCCTTCCCGAGCCAGGCCCGGGAGGGACGCATCACCTCCGACTTCGTGGCCGAGATGCTGCTCTGGCGGCGATCCCTGGCCGCGGAGGTGTGGGAGGCGGTGCGGGCCCTGGACCCGAGCGAGGTCTACCGAATGTTGCGGGTGACAGGGCTGGGGCACGAGGTGGCGGAGGGGGCGCTGGCTCGCCTCCGTGAGGTCCGGGAGCGAGGGCGGATTGTCGGAGAGGCGTGGCCGGGGGCGATCGTGTACTCCCAGGGCCTGGTCCGCCGGCCGCGAGGCTGAGCTGGCCCCTCGGCCTGGGGTGACCTCGCACCTGGCCTTGCACGAGGAGGCGAGCTTCTCGTTCCCGCCATTGTCCGCGCCGCGTCCGTACCCTGCGTGCTTGACTCAAGCCGACCGATGAGCAAGGCCATCCTCCACCGGCCTGCCCGGGTGATGCCGCCGGTGGTGCCCGACGGTCCCATCACCGTGCCCCTGCCGCCAGAGCCACCGCAGGGGATGGGCTTTTCGTGGTGGCCCCAGCTGCTCTTCCCCCTGGTCACGAGCTGCGGCAGCCTCTACTTCATCGTCTACAACCCCAATCCGACCTACATCGCCATCAGCCTGGTGATGACCGGGGCCTCGGTCGCGCTCAGTCTGGCCATGGTGGCGCAGCAGGTGACGGCCTCGCGCCGCCGCTGGGCCGTGGAGCGGCGGCGCTACCTCGCCTACCTGCTCGAGGTCGCTCGCCGGGCCCGCAGGACCGCGGAGCTGCAGGACGCCGCGGCCCGCTTCGTGCACCCCGGGCCAGCCGAGCGGTGGGCGGTGGCCTGCGGTCGGGTCCGGGTTTGGGAGCGCCGGCCCCGGCACGAGGACTTCCTCTCGGCCCGGGTTGGCCTGGGCCGAGCCCCGCTCGCCACCCCTCTCATCCTGGAGGGAGCTCACGAGCCGCTGGTCGAGCGCGACCCCGAGCTGCTGGCAGCCGCCGAGCGGGTGGTGGCCGAGCACCGCGAGGTCCCCGACCACCCGGTGGTCCTCGACCTCCGCCGTCACCCGGTGGTCAGCGTGATCGGGGCGCCCGAGCAGACCAGGGCCGTCGCCCGCTCGATCCTCACTGAGCTGGCGACCTTCTGCGCCCCCGACGAGCTGCTCCTGGCGGTCCTCCACCCACCGGGCGCGGGGCTTGCCTGGGGGTTCGTCAGGTGGTTGCCCCACCAGGTCGGGGAGGGCGGTCGTGCCCTGTGCGGGGAGGCCTCCGAGGTGCTGGAGCCGCTGATGGAGGAGGTAGGCCGGCGCCGCGAGGCAGCCAAGCGCCGGGAGACGCGGCGGGGTGACGACGAGCCCTGCCCCCGGCAGATGGTGGTGGTCGTGGATGGGTTCTCGGCGGCCTCGCCCCTCGCTCGCCTCGAGGTGCTGGGCGAGCTGACCGAGCGGGCGCGGGAGCTGGGCGCCAGCCTCCTCTTCCTGGTCGAGAACCAGCGTGACGAGCCGCCCACGGTCGACCTGAGGGTCAGGATCGGGGCCGACGGCGACCTTCGGGTGGAGGACGATCGCGGCAACGCCCGTAGCGGCCGGGCTGACCGTTCGGACCCGTGCCTGGCGGAGGCGATCGCGCGTCACCTGGCCCCGCTTCGGCTGGGCGACCGCGACGACGGGACGGTCCTGGGGGAGACCTGTCGGCTGATGGAGCTGCTGGGCGTCGGCTCGGCCCGGGCCCTGGACCCGGCCGCGCTCTGGGGCGCACGGCCGGAGCGGGACCTGCTCCGGGTCCCGATCGGGGTGGGCGCCGATGGCGCGCCCGTGCTCCTCGACCTCAAGGAGGCGGCCCGGGGCGGGATGGGGCCCCACGGCCTGGTGGTGGGCGCCACCGGCTCCGGCAAGAGCGAGCTGCTGCGCACGCTGGTGACCGGCCTGGCCGTCACCCATCCCCCAGAGACCTTGGGCTTCGTGCTCGTGGACTTCAAGGGAGGAGCCGCCTTCGCCGGCCTCGCCGAGCTGCCGCACGTGGCCGGCATGATCACCAACCTGGCTGACGACGTGGCCATGGTCGACCGCACCTACGCGGCGCTCTTCGGCGAGATGCAACGCCGCCAGAGCCTGCTCCGCCGCGCCGGCAACCTCGACAGCGTCAGGGAGTACCAGCAGCGACGAGCCGCCGGCCGGTTGCCGGGCTCCGAGCCCCTCCCCTACCTGGTGATCGTGGTCGACGAGTTCGGCGAGCTGCTGGCCAGCCGGCCTGACTTCATCGAGTTGTTCGTGGCCATCGGTCGGGTCGGGCGCAGCATCGGCATGCACCTGCTGCTGGCCAGCCAACGCCTGGAGGAGGGTCGGCTGCGGGGGCTGGAGAGCCATCTGTCGTATCGCATCTGCCTGCGCACCTTCACCCCGGCCGAGAGCCAGAGCGTGCTTGGGACCCAGGATGCCTACCGTCTGCCCGCGATCCCGGGCTCGGCCTACCTCAAGGTCCATACCGATGTCTATGAGCGCTTCAGGGCGGCCCTGGTGTCGGCTCCCGAGCCGCCGGCGGAAGAGGCCGAGGAGGCCCCCTCGCCCCTGTTCGCCCACGGCCTCACCTCCTATGGCGCTGCGGGGACGGCTCGAGCCCTGCCGCCGGCGGAGGAGCCGGCGACCGAGATGGCCATCGCCGTGGAGCGGGTGCGGGGGGTCGGCGCCCAGCCGGTGCACCAGGTATGGTTGCCGCCGCTTCCGTCGGAGCTGGGCCTGGAGCGGCTGCTGCCGCCCCTGGGCCGGCATCCCCGACGCGGCCTGCAGGCGTTGGGCTGGCCTCACCTCGGCCAGGCTCGGGCCCCGGTCGGGCTGCTCGACGAGCCGCTCGCCCAGGCCCAGCGTCCCTTCATCCTCGACTTCGCCGGTTGGGCGGGGCACCTGATCGTGGTCGGCGCCCCCCAGACCGGCAAGAGCACCTTCCTGCGCACCCTGGTCCTGGCGCTGATCGCCACCCACACCCCGGACGAAGCTCGCATCTACATCGTGGACTACGGCGGGGGCACCCTTGGCGCCTTGGCCCATGCCCCCCATGTCGGTGACGTGGCGGGACGTCTCGAGGTGGAGAAGGTGCGACGGACGGTCGGTGAGGTCTGGGCGCTGGTGGACGAGCGCGAGACCCGGCTCCGTGAACTCGGCATCGACTCCCCCGAGGCGTTGCGCCGGCGCCGTGCCGAGGGGGCGGTGCCGCCCGAGCTCGGGAGCGACGTGTTCCTGCTCGTCGATGGCTGGGGCGCCGTCCGTGAGGAGCTGGAGGACCTGGAGGCCCAGCTGCGGGAGATCGCGGCTCGCGGCCTCAGGGTCGGGTGCCACCTGGTGCTGACCGCCAATCGCTGGCACGAGATCCGGCCCAACCTCCGGGACAACATCGGTGGTCGTCTCGAGCTGCGGCTCAACGACGCGGCCGAGTCCGAGATCGATCGGCGGGCAGCGCTCTCCATCCCGGTCGACGTCCCGGGACGGGCGCTCTGCTCGGACTCGACCTTGCTCCAGATCGCCCTGCCCCAGCTGGGCGGCCGAGCGGAGGAGGTGGCCGCCGCCGCCGCCGCTGCCTGGAGAGGCCACCCCGCCCCTGCGGTTCGCCTGCTGCCGGCGCGGGTCGTGCCACGTGACCTCCCCGCCCCCGGCCACGATCTGCTCCCTGGGGTGCCGATCGGGGTCGAGGAGCTGGAGCTCGCGCCGGTGTACCTGGACCTGAGCGGGGCCGACGCTCATTTCCTCGTCTTCGGCGACGCCGAGTCAGGGAAGACCACCTTCCTCCGCTCCTGGATGGCGGGGCTGCAGGCGCGGCAGGGCCCCGATCGGGCCATGCTCCTGGTCATCGACTACCGCCGCACGCTACTGGGGGCGGCGCGGCCGGAGCAGCTCTGGGCCTACTGCGGGGCCGCGCCCCAGGCCGCGGCCGCGGTTCAAGAGCTGGCCACCGGCATCGTGGAGCGCCTGCCCGCGCCCACGCTCTCCGCCGAGGCCATCGCCGCCCGTTCCTGGTGGACCGGGCCCGACTTCTACGTCGTCGTCGACGACTACGACCTGGTGGCGTCGCCCGCCGGCAACCCGTTGGCGTCCCTGATCGAGCTCCTGGCCCAGGGCCGCGACCTGGGCCTCCACGTGATCCTGGCTCGGCGGGTGGGCGGGATGGCCAGGGGCGGCATGGACCCGTTCCTCAGCCGTCTCCGTGAGCTCCAGGTCCCGGGCCTGATCATGTCCGGTGACCCTGGCGAGGGCCCCATCCTGGGGCTACATCGAGCCGCTCCGCAGCCTCCCGGGCGGGGCCTGCTGGTCCGTCGTCGCCATCGTCCCGTGCGGGTGCAGACCGTCGATGCCACGCTCCCCCCGGATTGAGCGTGGCCTTCGCCGGGGCCGAGGTCGGCTGCTCCTCCTCGGCCGGGCTGGCGATCGTATCGGAGGGCGCCCCTCCACGGTGGGGGCCGAGGCCTGGGATCACACCGCCCGTGCGAGGGCTGGAGCCGTGGGCCGCGCCCCCGCTCGACCTTCCCGGCCGCTTCCGGCCGGGCCTCCCCGGGGGCCGGAGGCGCTGGGGCCGACGCCCCCAGAGGTGCCCTCCCCGCCGCGCCCATGCCGTGCGGCCTCGCGGAGGGAGGAGGTGCCCCGCGGCCGCTTTGCGTCTGACGCTACTTCAGGCTGTTGGTGATCTGGGTGAACACGCTCTGCAGCTTGCTCCCGAGCAAGGTCAGGGTGCCGATGACCACGATCGCGACCAGCACCAGGATCAGAGCGTACTCGACCATGCCCTGAGCGTCCTGCCGGGCCAGCCAGCGCGGTGATAGGTGCTTTCCTCGCATGCTCGATAGCGTAACGCCCGATCCTCTGCTATGAGGCAGGATTGAGTGGGGTCGCTCAGCACTTGGCAACATTTGCTGTGGAAAGAATAACCCTATCCTCCATGTCATCAATGATGAAGATGACCACTGATGACGACCCCGCCCTCCGTGAGAGGGCACCCCGCCGGGCGCTTTGTCCGTGGCCTGGTGTTGCCACCGACGGCGCCGGGCCGTGTTAGATATACAGACGGCTTGGCGGCATGGGAAGGGACGAGCGATCGTGGAGAGATGCGAGGTCGATCCGGACAGGCGTTGGTCGAGTTCGCGGTGGTGGTGTTCGCGTTCCTGCTCGTCATGTTCGCGACCATGCTCGCCGCCTTCCATGCCATCCAACGGGCCGTGGCCGAGATGGCGGCGGCGGCGGGGGTGGAGGTGGCGGCCAGCGGGACTCCCGGCCAGGTGGATCGCCCCGACCTGGCTGGCGCCTTCGTGCCTACCCGCGACCTCCTGGGCCCGGTGATGTTCTCCACTGCCATCGTCCAGGTCCCGCCCGGCCAGCCCTGCCCTCCCCTCGACCGCATCGGCGCCGACACGGTCGCAGTCTGCGCCTATCTCGACGGGTCCCTGGTGGCTGAGACCGTTCGCGGCCATCCCAACCTGATCGTGCCCGCCGTGGTCGCCGAGCGGTTGCCCTTCAGCGTCGACGTGACGGTCGAGATGCACGCGGTGAGCTACCAGCCATGAGGGGGCGGGGTCAGGCGCTGGTCGAGACGGCGATCACGTTGCCGATCATGATCCTGCTCTTCTTGGGCTTCCTCGCCGCCGGGGTGGCCGCCCAAGGGTACGTCGACCTCAACACCGCGGTCGCCCTGGCGGCCGCCGCCAACGCCACCGCCTACGCCGACGACCGCGCGGATGCCGACCGCTTCGCGACCTCCACCTTCGAGGCAACGGTGGGGCACGACTCGTTGCTGAGCTCCCAGGGCCTGAGCTGCGCTGGCGACTATGCCGCCGGGGGCACGGTCACCTGTCGGGGCTCGGCCGTCCTCGAGTTCTCACGGACGCCGCTGGCGGTGGTGGTTCCCTTCGACCCCACCATCGCCGCCCAGGCGTCGGCGGTGCGTTCGCCCTATCGCTCGGCTCGGCCATGAGCGGTCGACAGTCGGGTCAGACGCTCGTCATGTTCGCTATCGCCATGACCTTCGTGTTCCTGGCCATGATCGCCCTGGTGGGCGATGTCGACACGTTGGTGGTGCGGTACAACCAGGTCGACGCGGAGGCGTTGCTCAGGGCCCAGGCCGGTGCGAGTGCCATCGACGTCGCGGCGCTGTATCGGGGTGAGCATGCCCTCGACCCGACGCTCGCGGTCCAGCGCTGTGAGCAGGTCGAGGTCGCGGGCGATGGCGCCCATCCACGCCAGGTGAGGTGCACCTTCGTGCCCCCCAATCGGGTCACGGCCACGGTCTCGGAGGAGGTGACACTGCCCATCCCGCTGTTCATGGCCTCGGCCACGGTCCGGGCCACTAGGACCGGGCAAGCTGTGTTTGGCAATCAGCGCATCGTGGGGGCTTGACTCGAATGGACGACCCTCGGACCCTCGCTTCTGACGTCCCCCAGCACATCCGGCCGGGGAGGTGTGACTGAGCGACCATGTCCCGTCACGCCTTGGTCGTGCTCATCGGTCTGGTGGTCTTCGCCGCCGTCACTGGCGCGATCTACCTCCAGATCCTGACCTCGGCTCACGCCTCCGATCTGGTCTGGGCGGTGAGCCGACCGGTCCAGGCCGGTGACCCGCTGACGGCGGACAACGTGCACCAGACCCGCATCCCCCGCAGCGGCGATAGCTGGGACTTCTACACCGGCGACCTGATCGCCGCCCACGCGCGAGCGGCCCACCCGATGGCGGCGGGGACCATTGTGTTCAAGGACGACGTCCTCGACCAGGACTTGGCCCTGGTCACGCTCACGCTCAAGGACCCGCCCCCTCTCGCCCACGGCCAGACCATCGACGTCTACGCCCAGATCGGGAGCCAGACCCTGATCGTGGGCCGGCGGCTGGTGGTGGATGGGGTCGACGGCAGCAACGCCTCGGTCTGGGTGCCGACCACCGACGAGCCGGCCTGGGTCGCGTTGCAGGCCAACTCGGTCGCCCTCTTCGCCGCCCGGAGCGGTGGGGTTGGGGTGCCCGAGGTGCAGGCGGAGACCATCGACGACGCCTTGGCCTCCCTGAACGGCCTCAGCGCGGCCGCGCCGGCCTCCTCCAACCCGTCACCGGTCACCGGCGGCAGGCCGTGAGCTACGTGGTCGCCTTCTACGGCATCAAGGACGGCCAGGGTCTGACCACGACCGCCCTGGCCGTTGCCGATGAGCTGGCCCGGCAGCACCGCGTCGTCTTCGTCGACGCGGACATGTCCGGCACCGGTACCGCCGCCGACGCCCTCCAGCTCGACGCCGGCGGTCGGGGGATGAACAACCTGATCGGGGCCCGGGCCATCAGCGCCCGCGACCTGCTCGCCCAGGCCCTTCCCACCCACCAGCGCAACCTGGGGCTGGTGGCGGGGCTGAGCGCCATCTGCGGGAGCGCCGTCCCCAGACTGGTCGAGCAGCTCCGGGATGGGCAGGCGTTCACCATCCCAGGGGTGGAGTTCGTGGTCGTGGACTTCGGTGCCATCGCCCACCCCGAGGCGCGCTCGCTGCGTCAGTCGGTCACGGCCGTGGCCTCGATCGCCCATCGGGTGTTCACCGTGCTTCGCGACGACCCGCCCATGATCGCTCGCGCCGTGCTGGCGCTCCGGTCGGCGCAACCACCCAAGACCGAGCTGCTGCTGGCCGAGAGCCGGCGGGGCCAGCTCCGCAAGCACGTCCGGGAGGTGCTCCGCCTGCAGCTGCCGGAGGTGGCCCTGGCCGCGACGCTGCCCTGGGACCCTGGTCGCGCCCAGCGGGCGCTCGACTCGGGCCGGCCACTATCGATGCCGGCCCTGGTGCGCGAGCTCAAGCTCGCGGAGCAGGCCGAGCCGGTCCTGGCCCAGGTCCGGGCTGCTTTGGGAGGGCGAGCCCGATGAGGGCCCCGATGCCTCCCGCAGCCCTCGACCTTGCGCCCCAGCTCGGGTACCGGACCTTGCCGGTCAAGCCCTGGCCCGATGTCGACGCCGAGCTCTACGAGGTCTGCCGCACCCTGGCCGATCACCTGGAGCGCTACCGTCGGCTCCACGACGTCGCCCCCTCGGTGAGCGAGGAGGAGGGGCTGTTCGACACCATCAACGACCTGGTCGACCAGGCGCTGGAGCGACCGGTCGAGTTCGGGATCAACAAGGCCGTGGCCAACGACATCGCCGACGACCCTGGCTTCCGGGAGCGGGTGGTCAGGGGGACGATGGTGCTCGCCTCCCATCTCTTCCCGCTCTCCCGCCTCCTCTACCTTGAGGAGGGGGTCGAGGAGATCCACGTCTATCGCTGGGACACGTGGGTGATCCAGGGGCCCGACTTCAAGGTGCAGCTGAGCCCGGAGGGGAACCCCCTTCGGAGCGACGAGGCCTGGCTGGACTTCTTCAAGGAGAAGGTGATCACGCTGCCCGGCACCACCGGACAGAAGATGCTGAGCCAGGGGCGGCCGACGGCGGAGGTCAACGTCGGCGGCCTCATCCGCTTGGCCCTCTTGCAGCCCCCAGCCATCTCTGGGCCCACGAGCCTCCTCGCCACCATCCGGGTCCAGGGCGCGGCCCGGGTCCGGTCGCTCGAGGACTATGTCAGCCAGGGCACCATGCCCCGGGGGGTGGCCGAGTTCCTCCTCGCCTGCGTGCTGGGGAAGGCCAACATCATCATCTCGGGAGGGACAGGGAGCGGCAAGACCACCCTCCTGCGCGTGCTCGCCGGGTCCATCCCCTGGGACGAGCAGCTGGCCGTCCTCGAGGACAGCGCCGAGCTGCACCTGGAGAACGATCGGGGGGATGGTCTCCCCTGGCACCCCTACGTCCAGAGCGTGAACACGGTGGAGGCGGTGCTGAGGGGGGAGCCCGGCATCACCATGCGGGACCTGGTCAAGCTCGCCCTCCGGCTCCGCCCGGATCGGATCATCCTGGGCGAGGCGCGAGATGCCTCGATGGCGGATGTCTGCCTCGCCGCCTCGACCGGGCACGACGGCTCCATGGTCACGCTCCATGCCGACGACGCCGAGGAGGCGATCCGACGGGCGGCGGAGTACGTGATGATGTCGCCCGACTTCATGGGCAGCGCCAACGCCGAGAGCATGGCCCTGCGCCGTGTCCACCAGGCCTTCGACGTCACTGTCCACCTGCGCCAGCGCGGCGGCCGCCGGCAGGTGACTGGGATCGTGGCCATGGGGGACGGGGTCGGCGACCGGCGATGGGTGTACTCGCTGAGCCCGGAGGGAAGGCTGGTCCGCGAGATCTCGCTGCTCGGCGACCTCCCCTCGCGGCTGGCCTACAAGCTGGCCCCCTACCTGGCCGGGGTCCCCCCGGTATGAGCGGGCACCGGTTGGGGGCCGGCCACCGGCAGGGCGGGGGCGGGGCGAGGGTCGCGCCGTGAGCCCCTTGCTCTTCTTCACCGAGATCCTGCTGCTGATCGCCCTCGGGCTGGTGGTGCTGCTCGTGGCCAGCGGGTTCCGCCCGAGGTGGGAGCGAGGTCGGGCGCTGAGGCGGCTGGAGCCGTTGCTGGAGCGCGAGCGGTACGTGGCCAGCGGGTTGGGCTGGAGCCTCCGGGTCTGGCTGGCGATCCGGCTCGGCGCCGCCGGGCTCGGCCTCGTGATCGGGACGCTGATCGGCACCCCGGTGGTGATCCTGGGGCTGGGGGCGGTCGGCCTCTTCGGCGTGCCCTGGTGGCTCAAGGCGAGGGCCGCGCAGCGCAAGCTGGAGCTGGATCGAGCCCTGATCCCGTTCATGATCAACCTGATCAACCTGCTCTCGCAGGGACAGCAGACCCTCAACCATGCGCTCAAGGACCTGGCCCAGAACCCGGATCCGCGGCTCGCCCATGTGCTGGAGCCGCTCAAGAGCGCCGAGTCGGTCAGCGACGCCCTGGTCGAGGTGGCGCAGCGGGGGATGTCGCCGATGCTGGAGCGGGTGTGCGTCGACCTCCTGCTCTCGATGGACCAGACCCCAGAGGCGTTCATCGAGCAGGCCCAGAAGATCCTGATCCCGCAGTACGACCAGGACCTCGAGATCCAGGCCCGCAACCACGCCGCCCTCGCCGGTGGCCGCCAGAACGGACTGATCGTGATCGCGGTGATGGCGGTGGCGTTCGTGGTCGTCATGCGGGTCGAGACCTTGCGAGCCGCCTACGCGAGCCTGGCAGGCCAGCTCATGCTCCTTCTGGACGGGGCCATGATCGTGGGCATCCTCGGGATCCTGGAGCTGATGACGCCCCGAACGCCGTGGGTTCGGTGGGACGTGGCCGCGGTTCGGGAGCAGATGAGGAGGCGCTATGCCTGACCTCGCCCTCCCCCTCCTGCTACTGACGCTCGGGGCGGGGCTGGGGGTGACCCTCTGGCGCCTCGGGGCCTTCGCCCCCCGGGCGGTGGTGGCCTGGAACCGGATCGGGCGTCACCATCACCTGACCGACCAGCGCCCGCTGGAGGAGCGGCTCGCCGACCGCGTCCCCTCCCTTGCGCGCCTCTTCCGGCAGACGAGCGTGCCCCGCCTGCTCGCCATCGCCAATCGTCGTGAGAGCCTCAACACCTGGCTGGTCAGGGTTGCCATCTATGTCCTGATCGTCGGCGTCGCCCTGCTCGCCCTCGATCTCCTGGCCAGCCTCAGCTCCCATCAGCTGCCGGTGCCGCCGCTGGCCTGCCTGGTCCTGGCCGGCCTGTTCGTGCCTCTGTCCTACCTCTCGCTGCAGCTCGAGGCCCGTCGCCGACAGGAGGAGATCAACCGCGCCATCGCCCAGTCGCTCTCGGAGATGGCGATCCTCACCTACGCCGGTGGGTACACGGTGTCGGGTGCGCTCGAGTTCGTGGCCCGCTGTCACCGTCAGCGCTCGTTGCTCGACCTGCTCGTGGAGGAGAACTGGCGGCGGCTTGTCTCGCCTCAGGACACGCCTCTGGCGCTGGCCCTGCGCTCGGACCAGCTGCTGAGCACGGTCACCATCTACCAGCGCGTCGGGCACGCCTACGACCTGGAGATGCTCAGCGAGCTGGCCGCGAGCATGCGTCGCATCGCCGAGAAGGGCCTGGTGCCCTCCGACGTGCTCACCTCACTGGCGGCGGCGACGGGCAGGAAGCACATCGCCGCGATGACGGTCCGGATGGAGCAGGCCAGGCCCCGGATGGCGCTCGCCATCGGCCTCATGGTCCTCCCGCTGCTCAGCCTGATCCTCTACCCGGCGGCCGTCGCCATCTCCGACGTCTTCCGTTGAGAGGGCCGATGAGGCGATCGTTGCCTGGGCTGCTGCTCCCCCTGGTGGTGACCGGGATCGAGCTCGCCTCCGCCATCCTGGTCATCGGGGCGCCTGACCTGGCCGCCGCCGCCCGCTTCCTGACCACCACCACGCCCACCATGCCCGACGGTATCGCCGCAGCCGAGGCGGCGGTATGGATCGGGCTCCTGGCCGCCGCGATGGGAACGCTGGTAGCGACGCTGAGAGGTGCGATCGACATCCTCCGAGGGAGCGCCCCGGCTGCCCTCTGGTCGCTCGTCCTGGTCGTGATCGGGCTGGCGGTCCTAGGCGTGGGGGCTGGCCGTCACCTCAGCGCCGAGCGGGTGGACCTGGCCGGTGGCTCGGTGAGCCAGGCCCGGGCGCAGCTCGTCGTCCCCTCGCGGTGACCGCCCGGACCCTGGGCGGAACGACCGCACCCTGCCGCTGACTCAGGGGTTGCACAGGGGACCGAGGAGCTGGCGGGCGCCAGGGGCGGTGCAGTCCCAGTCGGAGTCCGCGACCCAGATCTCGCCCATGAGCGGGTCGATGGCCAGCTCGCCGCCGACCAGCTCCGGCGACCCCGCCCCCGCAGGCAGGCTCGCAGCCACGGTCTCGTGACCTTGTCCATCGACCCAGGCGACCTTGGAGGGGCCAACCTGATCGAGGTAGAAGGCGTAGGGGGTCCAGACGAAGAGGTGGTCGGTGAACGGCTGGCGGAGGCTCGAGGGGAGGGGGCGCAGCACCAGCCGCCGCAGCCTGAGGCGGGTAACCTGGACCGTGGCGCCCGCGCTCCTCGCCCGCTGGATGGTGTCGAGATCGTAGGCGAAGACCTTGATCGGCGATCGGCTCAGACCGGAGCGGAGCAGGAAACCGTCCTGCATGTGGTCCCAGGCCCACAGCTCGTAGGCGTTGGCGCGCAGGTAGGCGAGCGCCCATCGTCGGGCGTCCGCGTCCGTCACCGCCCCATCGGTCTGGTTGACGACCTGGATGGAGCCGAGCGAGACCTGGCGGAGCGAGGGCGGCGGGGCCTCGCTGGCCCCCTTGCGCTCCCAGGCCGAGAGCGGGATCGGCGTCCCGGTGAGGGCGGATGGCGCCGGCCTCGGTGGGGTGGGGCGAGCCGTGACCGAGCCGCAGCCGACCAGAGTGACCCCGACCAGGACCGCGACCACACACCTCCTCACCTCAGCTGCTCCCCACCGGCACCCCTTCCTCCTGGATGACCTGCTTGGTGTAGGGGCCGATGGCCCGGGCGATGGGGGGGATGAGCCCATCCAGTCGAAGGTGATGCTGGCCGTCCGCGTCCGACCAGTACTCATCCACGGTGACGCGGTAGTGCTCGACCACGGAGACGTGGTAGCTCCCATAGGTGCGGTAGGTGTGGCTGGCGGCGATGTCGGCCGGGACGCCGATGCACGCCGCCGGCAGGTCGGGGTCGGGCTGGGTGCTGCCGTCGCCGAAGTCCCAGGTCGCGCCCTGGAAGGCGAGCCCGATCCGAAAGACGTAGAACACGTACCTGCCGGTGCCATCGTTCACCGGGTCGGCGATGGTCATCTCGAAGTCGGCCGGCTGCTGGATGGATCGCCAGGTGCCGCCCGGGACCTGGAAGGAAGCGCCGGTGACGAAGAAGCAGGTGCCGATGGCGACCAGGCCGGGGTTGGGGTTGTCGGGTAGCGAGGAGAGCGTTCCCGCATTGATCAGCTGGAGGAGGTGGGCCTGGTCCAGGTAGGGCAGGATCCGATCCGAGGGGAGGCCGTTCGGCCGCCGCACCGGGTTGGGCTCGGTCAGCCAGCAGACATCCCCGGCGACAACGAAGTTGGTGAAGGGGACCGGTACCGGGCAGCCGAGCTCGAAGCCCGGGTTGGGGACGGTGCAGAGGCCGTCCTTGTCGTACTTCCCGTGGAAGACGTACGGTACATAGATGTTCGCCTGCTCCGCCTCGGTCACCGGCACCTGGGTCAGCTCCGACGGGTAGGCGATCGAGGTGGAGCCCTTGCCATCGGCGGTGGGGTCGAGCTCGGTCACGCTGCCGTTGGGGCCGATCAGGAGCTTGACCGGTCGGTCGATCTCATAGCTGCAGCTCTCGCCGGGGTGTCCGCTGCCGGGGCCGCCATGCGGACTGCTCGCTCCATAGGGGGTCCCGGGAAGGCCGCTGGCCAGTGGACAGTCGACGCTGGCGTTCTCCTGCACCGCCACCAGCCTCCCGTCGTTCCCCACCTCTCCCCCCACCGTGGGGGTGCAGACGTTGGCGTCACCGCTTCCCGGCGTCCCAGAGGCCAAGGCTGATGGGGTCGAGGCGACCATCAGCACCACAACGCCCAGCCCGGCGGCGAACCCGGCCCTCGCTCCTGCCATCGCGGCCGGCAGGAAAGGTAGCAGATGCGCACTGGCCGTCAGCTGGACGAGGGCCATTGTCCGCCACTTGGTAGCCGCTGCTTCCCGCGGCGCGATAGGCTCGCAGCCGGTGGCGGAGCCGTCCGATCGAGGGCAGCTGCGGATCCCGTTGGGGGGGCTCAGCCCGCGGGTGGTCAGGCGCTGGTGGCCCCGGCCCCGGCCGGTGGGGCCGCCCTTGGCGGCCCTGGTCGGAGCCGCCCTGGCGGTGGTCGGGGTGCTGCTGGCCTCCGCCGAGCCCCAGGTGGAGGTGCGGGTGGGCGATCGCGGCTACGATCTCGGTGGCCAGGTACTGACCGAGCACGGAGGCGGCGTCTACCAGGGCCGGCGAGGCGGGGTGCTGGTGATCGCCTGGGTCGGAGATCGAGAGCTGGCGGGGGCGTCGGCGGAGCTGAATGGCCGTCCCATCACCGGCCACTGCGAGCTGGTGGTGGGGGGCGATGAGACCTGCCGCTTCACGGTCGATGGTCGGACGCTCACGGCCCGCGACCGGCGGACCGCCTACGGCTGGCACCGGCGGTACTCGGACGGCCACACGGTGGCCATTCGCGTCGTCGGCGGCCACGACGTCCCGGTGCCCTTCCCCGTCGGACGCTGATACCGCTACCGTCCTCGCCAAAGGCCTGCCGCTCCAGCAGGATGGGTGCCCCCTCGACGGAGGTGGTGACCGCGCTCGACGACCTGGAGCGCCGGGGCGAGGCCTTCGTCGCCTTCCACGCGCCTCACCGACCGGCTCGCCCCGGTTGAGCGCACAAGCGGCCGGCAGGTGGCCGAGGCGGTGAGGACGCCACCCCAGACCCCAGGCAGCGAGGGGGACGTCGATGCCGCCCGGGATCGTCGGCAGCCCCTCGTGCACGAGACCTTCACCACCTCGCGCGAGCACGGGTTCCTGGACCGGGGCTGGGAGCTGCCTCAGGCCTGGTGACCCGGTGCGCCGGCGTCCCGGCGGGGGTGAGCTTCCAGACCAAGCTGGAGCCAGCCATCACCAGGCTGGAGCCCGCCTGGGCGCAGGGGTGCCGGGGCGCTGGGGGAGCGGGGATGAGGGGCGACGCGCCCCATGGCACCGGGCCAGCCCCGGACCAAGGCACGACCGGCTCCCCGGTCCCGAGGTCTGGCCCCTCGGGGGCCCCATCGGGACCCCCTCTGACGAGGTCCCCTCCTCGCCCGTCGCTCGCTCGGCGACCCCGACGACCCCGCCTCCTCCCCGGCCCTGGCCTCGACCCGGTGGGTCGCGGAGCCGTGCCTCAAAGAGGCGAAGGGGGAGAGCGGGCTGGACCAGGACGAGGTCTGGCGCTGGTCGAGCCGGCACCGGCACCTCACCTCATCGATGCCGGCCGGTGCCTGGTCGGCTTGACGGT
>DATGLL010000294.1:0-19686 GCA_035294145.1 Candidatus Dormiibacterota bacterium
CGGCCAATGGGGTGGTGGTGCGCGAGGGAGAGGAGATCACCATCGATGGCACCACTGGCAGCGTGTACCTGGGCCGAGTCCCGATGATCGAGCCCAAGCCCACCGGGAAGCTCCAGACCCTGCTCTCCTGGGCCGATCAGATCCGCCGCCTCGAGGTGTGGGCCAACGCTGACTACCCCCGGGACGCGGAGAAGGCGCGGGAGAACGGAGCCCAGGGCATCGGGTTGTGCCGAACCGAGCATATGTTCATGGAGGAGGATCGGCTGCCCATCGTGCGGGCGATGATCATGGCCGCCACCACGGAGGAGCGGGAGCGGCATCTCGAGCGCCTGCTGCCGATCCAGCGCGAGGACTTCCGCGGCATCCTCCGGGCCATGAAGGGGCTGCCCGTCGTCATCCGGCTCATCGACCCTCCGCTGCACGAGTTCCTGCCCAACTATGACGACCTCGTCGCGGAGACAACCGAGCTCCGCCTCAGCGGTCGGGACCCGGATCGTCTGGCCGAGTTGGAGGCGATCAAGTCCAGGGTCGAGCAGCTACGGGAGGCCAACCCGATGCTCGGCTTGCGGGGCTGCCGTCTCTCCATCCTTTACCCGGAGATCACCCGGATGCAGGTGCGGGCGATCATGGAGGCGGCTTGTGAGCTGGTCCAGGAGGGGATCGACGCCCGCCCGGAGATCATGATCCCGCTGGTGGGCATGGTCAGCGAGCTCCAGGCGGTGAGGGCCGACCTGGCCCCGGTGGCCGAGGCGGTCCAGGAGGAGAAGGGGGTGCGCGTCCCCTACAAGTTCGGCACCATGATCGAGCTGCCGAGGGCGGCGCTGACCGCGGGTGAGATCGCTCGGGAGGCCGAGTTCTTCTCCTTCGGCACCAATGACCTCACCCAGACCACCTTCGGCTTCTCCCGGGACGATGCTGAGGCCAAGTTCATCGTCCGTTACCTGGAGGGCAGGATTCTGCGTAGCAACCCCTTCGAGACCATCGATCGGGACGGGGTCGGTCGGCTCATGGCCATCGGCGTTCAGGAGGGCCGGGCAACACGCCCTGATCTGGAGGTCGGGATCTGTGGCGAGCACGGCGGTGACCCGGAGTCGGTCAAGCTCTGTCACGAGCTGGGGCTGAACTACGTCTCCTGCAGCCCATACCGGGTGCCGGTAGCCCGCCTGGCGGCTGCCCAGGCGGTGGTGGAGCACCGCCGCACCCAAGACTGAGCCAGCCGACGTCCGCGCTGAGCCGACGGGCGAGGGCGGGGAGGCCCGGTGCCCTCCTCGGCCTCGCCCTGGCCCCGCTGAGCCGGGGCTGGGCCGGTCCAGCCCATCCGTCATGGATGCCGTGCGCCCGCCGCAAGGCGGCCTGGGCCGCGGTCACGGCGTCGGAAGGTCGTTGCCCGGTCCCACCCCGGGAGGAGGGTGGCGTCGGGGACTCGCGGTCAGGGTCAGGCGCTGGTATGGACGGCCCCCGGCCTCCTCGCTCCAGGAGGGTAGAGCCGGTGTCCAGTCTGCCATGGCCGGCCGGAGCAAGGGCCGGGAGGCGCGGGAGCATGGGCCTTCGTAATACTTCCTGACGACCATGCGGCCGCTCCCGCTCGAGGACGCTCGGGACCAGATCCGGCTCCGCGTGAACTTGCTCGACGTGGTGCAGCAGCACGTCCGACTGCGGAAGCAGGGCCGGGAGTACGTGGGGCTGTGTCCCTTCCACCAGGAGCGGACCGCGAGCTTTTCGGTCAACGAGCAAAAGCAGTCCTGGTACTGCTTTGGCTGTCAGCGGGGTGGCGACGTCTTCGAGTTCGTCGCCCTGATCGAGAAGACCGACTTCAGCGGGGCGTTGCGCATCCTGGCCGAGATGGCCGGCGTGGAGCTCCCGGAGCGGGGAGGATCCGGAGGCGAGCAACGGACGCAGCTCCGACGTCGCATCCTGGAGCTGAACCGTCTGGCCGTGCAGTACTACGAGTACGTGCTGCACTCTCTGCCCGCGGGCGAGCCCGGCCGGCGCCTCCTGACCCAGCGCCGGGTCGACGAGGTGACCGCGCGCCGCTTCGGGCTCGGCTATGCGCCGGGAGGGGCGAGCTTCGCCGCCTTCCTGCGCAGCCGTGGTCGTTCACTTGAGGAAGCGCAGGCGGCCGGCCTCCTCCGCAATGGCCGTGATTACTTCCAGCAGCGCCTGGTGGTGCCAATCCGTGACGAGCGAGGGCAGCCGGTGGCGTTCACCGGCAGGACCGTGCTGGCCGACGAACCCCGGAAGTACGTGAACTCTCCCGAGACGCCGGTGTACGTCAAGGGACGGGTGCTGTTCGCGCTCGACCTGGCTCGGGCGGAGATCGAGGCCAGAGGGCACGCGGTGCTGGTGGAGGGGCAGTTCGACGTCATCTCCGCTCACCAGCACGGGCTCTCCAACGCCGTCGCCAGCTCCGGCACCGCCCTTACCGCCGAGCAGCTCAGGCTGCTGCGGCGCTTCACCGACGAGGTCGTGCTGCTGTTCGACAACGACCGGGCGGGACGGACCGCCGCCGAGCGGGCGGTGAGCCTGGCCCGGGAGGAGGGGCTCTCGGTGCGTGTGGCGCGGATCCCCGGCCAGGCCAAGGACCCCGACGAGTTCCTGAGGGCTGGGGGTGACTGGCGGAACCTGTTGCAGGAGGCCCTGCCCGGCTGGGAGATCATGATCCGGGATCGCATCGAGGGATTGAACCCGCATGCTCCCGGCGATCGTGAGCTGGGGGTGCGTCGCATCCGGGAGGTGTTGGGCCAGATCCAAGACCCGGCCGAAAGGGACCTCTATGCCGAGCGCGCGGGGCGGCTGTTCGACATTGACCCTCGCCTGCTCCTGGCCGGGTGGCGGACCCCGATCCGTGGCCGCCGGCCTGCTGAGCCGTCCTCAGAGTCGGTACCATCGGACCGTTTGACGCCCAGTGTCCCTGGGAACAGGCTGTCGAAAAGTGTCGGTTACCTGCTGCAGGTGCTCGCCGTGCGCCCCGAGGCCCTGGGACGGGTTCGGGGGGGGTTGGACCCCGAGGCTCTCGGAGGGGACGATCGGGCGGCCTACCTGCAGGTGGTGAGCGCGCTGGAGCGCGGCGGGGTGGAGGGCCTCGAAGGGGAGTTGAGCGAGCTCCCAGGCGAGGTGCAGAACCTGGTCCGCCGGGCGTGGGCGGCTCCGCCTCCAGGGGTGGGGGATCAGGTGGTAGACGAGCTCGTCGCCCGGATCCACCAGGAGTCGTTGCGGAGACGACGCAGGGAGATCATCAGGGGCCTGGAAGAAGCCGAACGCCGTCAGGACCATGCCCGAGCGCAGGCCTTAGCCGTGGAACTCAAGCGGCTCCGGGAGCGCGGGTGATTCTGGGGTTGGAGACGAAGGTTGGCTAAGTCCAGGGATAAGTTGGAACCCAGGTTCGAGGACCTCCTGATCCAGCAGGCGGAGGCCCTGATCATCAAAGGCAAGGAGCAGGGCTATCTCACCCCCGACGAGGTCCTGGACGGCTTCCCCGACCTTGAGACCACCGAGCCCGAACAGGCGTTTCGGATCTTCGCCGCCTTCAAGGAGATGGGGATCGAGATCTCCGACTCCGCAGGCGAGTTCGAGGACAAGGACGACGTCGACGAGGACATGCAGATGGAGATCGAGATGATGGACTCGGTCTCCCTCGACGACCCGGTGCGCATGTACCTCAAGGAGATCGGTCGGGTGAGCCTGCTCACGGCCGCTGACGAGGTGGACCTAGCGAAGCAGATCGAGGCGGGGTCGGAGGAGGCGAAGCAGCGGCTGACCGAGGCGAACCTGAGGCTGGTGGTCTCGATCGCAAAGAAGTACATCGGGCGAGGGATGTCCTTCTTGGACTTGATCCAGGAAGGCAACATGGGACTGATCCGAGCGGTCGAGAAGTTCGACTATCACAAGGGATACAAGTTCTCGACCTACGCCACCTGGTGGATCCGACAGGCCATCACCCGCGCCATCGCCGACCAGGCCCGGACGATCCGGATCCCCGTGCACATGGTCGAGACGATCAACAAGTTGGTGCGTGTCTCCCGACGTCTCCTCCAGGAGCTGGGCCGGGAGCCCACGGACGAGGAGATCGCCGAGGAGATGGGCATCACCCCGGACAAGGTGCGCGAGATCATCAAGGTCTCCCAGGACCCGGTCTCGCTGGAGACGCCGATTGGCGAGGAAGAGGACTCTCACCTTGGCGACTTCGTCGAGGATAAGGAGGCGATCTCCCCCTCGGACGCGGCCTCCCTGACCATGCTGCACAATGAGGTCGAGGACATCCTGGACACGCTGACGCCGCGCGAGCGCCGGGTGCTCCAGCTTCGCTTCGGGCTCATCGACGGTCACCAACGCACGCTTGAGGAGGTCGGCAAACGCTTCGGCGTGACCCGCGAGAGGATTCGACAGATCGAGGCCAAGGCGTTGCGCAAGCTCCGCCATCCCTCGCGCTCGAAGAAGCTGCGAGATTACCTAGAGTAGGGGCAGACGCTGGGCTCCGATCCCAGCGGGCAGGTCCTGGGAGCGCCTAAGAGGCGTAGAGCGTGCTCAGGGGTGGGTCCGGAGGTCTTGGGGGATGCCAGTCATCACCATCGGCCGGATGTACGGGTCGGGTGGCGAGACGGTAGGGGCCATGGTGGCCGAGCAACTGGGGGCGGAGCTGGTCGACGGCAAGATCTTCGATGAGGTCGTACGACGCCTTGAGCTGCCGCCCGACGAGGTCCAGCAGCACGAGGAGCGGCCGGGCAGCTTGCTCAGCCGATTGATCCAGGCCCTGGGCTCGGCTTCGACCGAGTTCACCACCGCCTCGGAGGTGGCGTGGACACCGCCCTTCGGCGAGCGGGCTGTCGACACCCATGATGCCGTGGTCCACATCACCCAGGAGGTGATCCGAGAGGCCGCCCGCACCGGCAACACGGTGATCGTCGGGCGTGGCGCGGCCTTCCTGCTTCGGGACCACCCCGGTGCGTTGCACGTCTTCTTGCGCGGCTCGCGCGAGGCACGTGTCGCGGCTGTGCGCGAGGCCTTCGGCCTCAGCGAGGAGGTGGCCAGGCGGCGGCTGAAGGAGGTGGACTCAACCCGCCGGGCCTACGTCCGCCAGGTCTACGGGCAGGACTGGCTCGACCCCAGCCATTACGATTTGGTGGTGGACACCGGCCGACTGGGCTACGAGCGCGCTGCTCGCCTCATCGTCGCCGCGGCTCGGTGAGCGCCGGTGGGCGGAGGAATTGGAACGTGGCAACAGCGATAGGGAAGCGACCGTCGTTCGTGGCCTCGCGCACGTCCGGGGTCGACGGCGCCAGCGAGGGTGGCCGCTTGAGCACTGGCTTCCTGCCGGCGGCGCTCGTCCTCTACGGCGTGCCGCTCGTCCAGCTCATCCGGAGCCAGGGGTACCGGGGGAAGCTGAGCGTCGAGCCAGCGTTGGTGGATGGGACCTGGGTCTTGAAGGTCACCTACGAGGGAGCAAGCCCGCCCCCGGTACCGGAGCGATGGCACGGGCATCGGGTGGTCCTCGAGGAGACGAAGCCTGTCGATGCCTGAGTTCACGCTCGATTCCAGGATCATCGACGTGCTGCGCCTGGGGGAGGAGGGTCGCCGGCTCCTCTACGAGCACGGCTACAACCTGGGCAACGGCTTCGTGGACGTGCTCTCCCAGTACCAGAGCCTGCGTGAGGCCGCTCACTTCGGCCATCTCCGCGACCCTGAGGCCCTTGTTCGACGTCTGAACGGGGACGAGGGAGAACGACATCGGCCTCCCTCGTGACCTCGGCCCGACGGCTCTGGAGGGAAGGTAAAATCGACCCGCTCCACTGCGGAGTAGCTCAACGGTAGAGCAGGCGGCTGTTAACCGCAAGGTTCAGGGTTCGAATCCCTGCTCCGCAGCCACCCTGCCGAACTCCAGCCCCCCGGCCTCCAGGGCTTGAGGGCACGAGGCATGGCCATCACCTGACGGCAGTTGAGCCTTCCTCACTTGCGAGGGTGAGGGCCTCGAGATCGCTGCCGTTCGCGACCCTCGCGAGTTCCTTGCCGGGCGGGTGCAGGGTGCCCCCGGTGGAGACGGTTCGCTCGGCGGCCTGTGAGGGGTGGGCCATCTGACTCGGCGCGTTCCTCATGGTCGATGAGGTTGACCTCGCCCGCGATTGGATGGCGGCCTGCCCTGGACCTTCCCCTGCCTTGCCCCGTCCCGCCACGGATCCCCAGATGAACGAGCCCTCCGAGAGGCGGCGCCGGGTCATGGGCAGCCAGTGCTGGTGGACGATGACCGTGGCGGCGATGCTCGGCTGGTCGTCGTGCGCGGTCTCTGGCTCTTCGGCCGCGACGAGCGCCCAGGTGGGGAGGCCCCAGGCTTCCCGGGACCAGCGCTGGTACGTCGAGGCATCGGCGAGCCCACGTTCCGCCGGGTGAGGGCGGTCGAGAGGCGTCATGGGCAGTCCAAGGGGCGGGACGATGATCGCCGGTCGCGGGAATTCGGGGCCAGGCATCGCCCCGCCGACCGTGGAGTGCCCGGCGTGCCCGAAAGGTCAGGAGGGCACCAGGAGCCTCAGGACCATGATGGCGACGGGGACGGGAGCGCCAGCCTGAGGCCGATGAGGAAGCCCCGGAAAGGCATCCCGTAGTTCATGTAGCCGGCCACGCCCTCGGTGCTGGGCAGGACGACGCCCCGTGGCCTCGGTGTGCAGAACACGAGCCGGTCGAGCACCAGCCAGCCCAGGACGTCGAACGCGACCATGACGACGAACGCGTTCGCGAATGCCCTGCGAACGAGGGGGTTGGCAGCTGGGGCTTGGCGACGACGGTTGCCGCCGGTGGCATCCGAACAGCAGGCCGAGGACGGGGACGCCCGGCCACACCGCATCCCGACGCTCGGCAGCAGCCTTCGGCGGGGCCGCCGCCTGACGTCGTCCGGCTGCTCCCGGAGCATGAGCCGAGGGTTGCGCAGACTCACGGTCAGCAGCACCGCCGACAGGGCCACGATCCTCTGAGAGCACGAATGCGCTGGTCGTCCAGGAGAGACCGGGGCCGGTCAGCGATCGGCGGGGCCGTCGTCGGCGCAGCCGAGGCCCGTGCCTCCCCGACCACACCCACACGCCTGCTCCTCAGCCGCGCCGGGCGCCGCGCAGCAACCCTTACCCCGCCACGCCTCGCGGCCTTCCCTGGCCGCTGTGGCCGCTATGACGAGACCAGCCAACGGGTCGAGCCACCACCATCCCCAGAGGCTGTTGCCGACCAGGCCGGCCAGCACCGTGGCCGCCAGGTAGGCGCACAGCAGGTTCTGGCCGCCTTCGCCCGCCGTCGCCGCGGACTCGAGGCGTGTTCCCAATCGTCGCTTTGCGACGCCCAGGGCGGGCATCATCATGAGGCTGCTGACGGTGAGCCCGATCCCGAGCAGGGTCGTCTCCGGCCGATGCTGGCCAATCAGGCCGCGGATGGACTCTACGGCGACGTAGGGGGCGAGCAGCCAGAAGCTGACCGCAACCGCCTTCCGCGCCTGCCCCTCGGCGGTGGCGGAGCGCGTCCGGGATCCTGTGAATCGCCAGATCACGATCGCGCTGGCCAAGCCCTCCATCACCGATGAGAGCGCCCAGCCGGCCAGCGCGGTCGATCCGGCGGTGAAGCCGGCGATCAGACCTACGACGCCCTCCACTGCCATCCACGCCAGGCTGGCCCATGCGAGCCACCGGGCCAGTCGAGCGGCCTCGATCCACCTGGCATCGTGGGCGATGCCGTCCCGGGGATGGACGGCCTCGCTCACGTCGGCCCTCCACGGCGGGGACAGGATGCGGCCCGCTCGCTGGTCGCGGTCGGCAGCGCCTCGGCGGAGGTCTGCAGCTCGAGCGGTTCCGACCTGGCCGGGGAGGGGTTGGTGGAGAAGACCTGAGGACCTTCCACGCGGCCGTCGACCAGGGCGCGGTCGAACGGGCACGCGAGGTGGCTGGAGATGGTCGACGGGGGGAGCTCGAGCGCACGGGCGAGATTGACGACGTGGGCCTCCCCCTCCACCGGCGAGCCGAAGAGCGGACACGCGGGACGGAGCTGGGGCAGCGCGACCATCATCGTTCGGGGCTGATGGTATCGGCTCCGGGCCGCGATGGCCGGGTGGTCGATGCCGTGGCCAGCCGGTACGACGTGCTCGGCGGCACCCGTGCCCCGCTGGCGGCGTTGGTCGTGGCCCTCGTCGTCTCGCTCGCCTGGCGCGTTCGCCGGTCTCGGCGCCGGGCGATCTGTCGTGGCATCGCCGTGACGCGGCTCTCGAAAGCAACGTCCTCGGCGTGCCCGGGAGATGCGACCGACACCGCGAACGCCCCCCCTTGGCTCGATGAGATCGTCGATGGAGGCCGGCCCCTCGGGGTGACGAGCTCGTGCTCGGCGGCCCACGCGCCTCCCCTGCCCCACCTGCCGATCCAGATCCACGGCTTGGTCAGCCGAGGCACCCGGACATCCTCCGCTGTTTCCTTGTCGTCGCCATCGCCGCCGGGTTGCTCCCCAACCAGGATCAGCGTCCGGCCCGCTGCACCGGCACCGGCCACTGCCCGGCGTGGAACCAGCGACGGACGGTGGCATCCGACACGCCTTGCTGCTCGGCTCCCCGCTTGAGGTGCAGGTTCGCCAGTGTGGGTGATCAGAGTGTGCTCGTAAGCTCTCGATGGGCAGCGCCTGCGGGTTCCCCACGCTCCGCGACGGGGACGCGCGGTCGCCGGTCGGTTCCTGCTCCCCTGGCCCGGCGCCCCCTTGTCCTGCCCCAGGATCTCGACCAGGCCCGACGGCCGGGGCCGTGGCGCAGGCTGGTGAGGCCGTACGTCGGGCCGGGAGGGGTGCGCCTGGGGTCCCGCTGCGACGCCCAGGGCAGGACGGTGGGCGGCGAGCCCGGCCCCTCGAGTTCCCTCCGGGCCGGTGCTCCGCGCTGAGCGACCACTACAGCGCCTTGTGAACCCACGGAAGTTCGGGCTCGTGCCCCGGTCCCGCATCGTCAGCCTCGTCCTGGCACGGTACTGGTCCCTCGACCGGGCCGGTGTCCTCGTCGCCCGCCCCGGCTCGCTGCAGCGTGCGAGGTGATGAGCCCGTCGCCACCGGCGGTGACCCGACGGGCGGCCCGACCGCGGCTCAGAGCCCCTGGCTTCCCAGCCGCTCGGAGACCCGTCGCGTCATGGCGGCGAGCTGGTCCAGCTCGACCAGGAGGTCGAGCGAGGGCCGTGGCCGACGCACGACCTGAGCCATCGCCGGCCAGGGACGGGCGGTCGCCAGCCAGTAGAGCTGGACCATCTGCTCCAGCTCCTCGGCCACTGCCTGAAGCGTGGCCGACAATTGATCCCGGTCGATGTCGAGCACCAGACCACGGATCATGCGGAGCGGCCTGGCTAGCCCCAGACACAGGGCAACCGTCAGATCTTGGAGGTCCCAGTCGGCCGGCTCGATCTGGCCGGGCGCCTCGTCGACCTCCAGCTCCAGTGCTACCCGATGTGTCGCGCGCATCGGCGTCTCTGTACCCTCCGAAGCGAAGCCGGCAGCCTGTTCCCGAGGCCCAAGTCCTTGTCCGGGCTGGTCCGAGCCTCTCCTCAGGGCACCCATCATCCCTGTCGACGTCGAGTTCGCCCCCACCCATCGGGAACGAGGCCCGTCCCGCCGCATAAGTGTAGTTCTTGGGATGTCGAAGCGACATGGCTATGCGCATCTTGTGGCACGTCTCAAAGCGGGCCCGGGGCCGTGCGGGTTGGGTGGTGGCGCTCTCCCCGGCCGGGCCGATGGGCTCAAGACCCGGTCGGCTCACGGCTGGGCTGGACAGGTCAGCCCCCCAGCGAGTAGCCTGCAAAGGTTCCGGGGCGGCCCTCCGGATACGCCAGCGAGACGGGGGGTAGACGCTGCCGACGTGGTGGAGGCCGTCCCGGTTACATCATCGTACCCCTAAATTCCCCCCTGGGGATGGCCAAACTCGGGAGCCCGTCGTTTCGCTGGCGACGGGACCCTGTCGGCCGCCCCCAGCCTGCCCGAGGCGGCATCCTTTAAGTCCGTGAAATCCTCAGTCCGTATGGCGGGCCTGGGCGCCGCTGCGATCTTGGTGGCTGCCCTTGTTGCCTGGAACGCCCTTCGGCCTATCGAGATCGCGCCGGTCCAGGTGATCGCCTCTTCCTTCAGCGAGGGGACGCCGCCCGAGATCCCCTGGCCGGACCAGGGACAGGCGGCGGTGGGAGCCGCCGTCGGCGGTCAGGGCTCCGGCGTGCTCGCGGCCAGCCCCAACGCCACCCCCCAGCCGACCGGCAGCGTCGCCAAGGTGATGACGGCCCTGGTCGTGCTCGAGGAGCGGCCGTTGCGCGTAGGGGAGCAGGGGCCCACGATCCTGGTCACGGAGCAAGACGTCCAGGATTACCGCCAGATGCTCGCCCAGGGGCAGTCGGTGGTGCCGGTGGTCGCCGGCGAGGTGCTCACCGAGTACCAGGCCCTCCAGGGGCTCCTGCTCCCCTCGGCGAACAACTTCGCCCTGATGCTGGCCCGCTGGGCCTCAGGGTCGCTTCAGCAGCATCTCGATCGCATGAGCGCCGAAGCCCGGCGGCTTGGCATGACGCAAACCGCCTTCGCCGACGCCAGTGGCTTCTCCCCTCAGACCCGGAGCACTCCCTCCGACCTCATCCGGCTCGGGGAAGCGGCTATGCGGAATCCCGTGATCGCTCAGATCGTCGACCAGCCCGAGGCGGTGCTGCCGGTGGCAGGTGTGGTCTACAACGTGAACGCGGTCCTAGGACAGGATGGGATCGTTGGCATCAAGACGGGCAACACGCCTGAGGCCGGAGGCTGCTACCTGTTCGCCGCCACCGACCGGCTCGACGACGGCCGGGAGATCCTGCTGTTTGGGGCCGTGCAAGGCATGGAGACGCTGAGGGATGCCTTCGTCGCCGCCGAGGCGCTCCTGAGGGTCATGCGCTTGACCCTCGAGATCCGCCACATTGTGCACCACTACCAGGTCGTCGGGTATTACCAGGCCCCCTGGGGGGCCAGCACCGACGTCATCGCCACCAGGGACGTGGATCTGGCGTTGTGGCCCGGCGCCGCCGTCAGCGTCACCTTGCACGCTCGACCCATCTCGCCCCCGGCGGCCCGCGGGACGACGGTCGGGAGCCTCCATCTCGTGGTGGGAGGGGCCTCGTACGACGTTCCCGTGGTGACGGTGCGGACGGTCCCCGGCCCCAGCATCCCGGCCAGACTGACCCGCGTCTCGTGGTGAGCGCCTCGCGATGCTCAGGATGGGGGCTGCGAGCGGTCGCTGGGCTGGGGAGCCATGGCCCGGGACCGCGAGGATCGGGCAGGCAGACTGCCGGCCCCGGCGGATGCCTCCTGCCGAGGCCTGGCCGCCTGGTCGCGCCGCCGAGACCATGGCGGGGCTTCGGATTGGCGATGATGCGCCCCGGCTGCCCGCCTGAGGACCGGACGCTCCAGGTGCCCCGGCTCGCCCTGGACCCCGCCCTCGGGCGATGGCGGGCGATCCGACGCCAAGGGGGAGGACGCCGCTCCGCCCTCACCTGGGCGGCGCTGACCCTCACGGCCGAGATCGACGCCGACTCGAGGGGACCGGTGCGGGGTGGCTCCGATCGGCGGCAGGTGACGCTCTCCCGGATCGGGAGGGTGCGGGCCCGGGGACGGGCCTGGCGCCGGGGGCGCTGGCGGCGGGGAAGGAGAGGGGTGCCGCCCGATGGACCCATCGCCCCTTTGAGGGCGACGGCCGGAGCGGTGAGCCTGTGATCCGCGCCCTGGTCTTCGACTTCGACGGTCTGATCCTCGACACCGAGGTCCCCATCTATCAGGCCTGGGCCGAGATCTACGAGGAGTACGGGCAGCGGCTTGAGCTGGAGCTCTGGCAGAGGGTCATCGGCCGGGGGCCTGGCTACTTCGACCCGGTGGCCGCCCTTGAGCGCCGGTTGGGCCGCTCCCTGGATCGGGAGGCGATCCAGGCCCGACGCCGCCGACGGGAGCTGGAGCTGGTGGAACGTCTGACGGTGCAGCCGGGGGTGCGCGAGTGGTGCGCCCAGGCGGTGTCGATGGGGGCACGGGTGGGCGTGGCGTCGAGTTCCTCACGGGCCTGGGTGACCCGGCACCTGCGGCGCCTGGGGTTGGACAATTGGGATTGCATCCGTTGTCGGGATGACGTGGCTCGTGCCAAGCCAGCTCCGGACGTCTACCTGTCGGTGCTGGAGTGCCTCGGCCTGAGACCGGAGGAGGCCCTGGCGGTCGAGGACTCAGAGGCGGGGGTGACGGCGGCAAAGGCCGCTGGCATGCACTGCGTGGCGGTGCCCAGCACCCTGACCGCCGGCCACGACCTCGGAGGAGCGGATCTGGTCCTGCGCTCGCTCGCCGAGCGGTCCTTCGCTGAGGTCGCTGCCGCGGTAGCGAAGGGCTCGAGCTGAGCGCCCGGTCGACGGTGACCTCGCCAGCTCAGCGGTGGAGGTGGTCGAAGAGCGTGTCCCAGTAGAGAAGCTCGTACCCTTGGAGGAGGCGCGCCGCTCTGGCCACCCGGCGTTCGGGCACGCCTTGCTCCAGCCCGCTTGCGAGCACCGCCAGCGCCAGCTCCTCGAACTCACGGTCGGGCTCGGCGAAGAGGTCGAAGAAACGGACCTCGGCCTCGGCCAGGCCGTAGCGGCGCCTCAGCGCCGCCCCCATCCGAGCGCAGCTCTCGCCCCAGGTGGCGAAGTTCACCAGGTAGGCGGCCGCCACCTCGGCTGCGGAAGCGTGACTGGCCAGCCAGGCCATGTAGGCGGTGTAGGCGTGGGCCCCGGGCATGGGCTCGTAGGCCTCCAGGTCCTCCGGCGTCATGCCCAACGCGGCGGCGAAGCGAGGCAACGCCTCCCAGGCTGCCCGCTCGCCATCCAGGACGTGGAGGAAGAGCCCGTCACCGAAGCGGGCGACGAGGCGGGCGACGCTGCGCAGGTCGCTGGCGATGATCGCATGTTGCTCGCCGGCGAAGGGACGGAGCTGCGAGGGGTCGACGCCGGCCTCGACGGCGTGGAGGTAGGGGTGGTCGACCAGCCGGTCGCGCTGAGGGGCAAGCTCCTCACGAATGCGTTCGATCAACGCTTCCGCTGCCATCAGCCCCAGGATAATCGTGCTCATGGGCGCGGAGGCGGCGAGTAGATTGATCGCGTGACCGAGCGCAGGAAGGCCATGCACGAGCTGGCCGGGGGTGGCGACGACGGCTCCACCGGCCTCCTGGGCGGCGGACGCGCGCCCAAGGACGACCTCCGGATCGAGGCGTATGGCACCGTGGATGAGGCGTCCAGCGCGCTCGGCCTGGCCCGCTCGCTCAGTTCCAGCCCGGAGGTGCGGGCGATCGTGGAGAAGCTCCAAGGGGGGCTCTACCGATTGGGGGCGGAGCTGGCCACCAACCCCGCCGACGAAGGGCGGTTTGTGACCACCTCGGCGGAGGATGTGGCCGCCCTGGAGCGCGTCGTGGCTCGGCTGGAGTCCGAGGTCGCCATGCCCCGTGAGTTCGTCCTGCCCGGCGCCACCCCCGCCTCCGGCGCTCTGGATCTGGCCCGAGCGATCGTTCGCCGGGCTGAGCGGCGCTGCGTCACCCTGATCCGTGAAGGGGCGCTTCACAACACCGAGGTGCGGCGCTACCTCAATCGTCTGAGTCTGCTCCTTTTCGTCTTGGCCCGCTACGAGGAGGCCCAAGGCGGACACCGAGCGAGGCCGGCCAAAGGGGCAGGGACGCTGGACGGCGGTGGCTGAGGGCCAAGGTCCGAAGGCCGCCGGGATCTCCCTTCCTGATCCCATCCCGGATCGAAGGCGCCTAGACTTGACCCCAGCCTGATGGCATTGCCCGAGATCCTGGCCATTGCGGTGGGGGCTCCGGTGGGTGTTGGCGTTGCGCTGGCTGCTGCCCTCTACCGTCACCTGTTCATCCCCGATCGCCCCCGCTACCTTGACGACTTCGCCTTCACCCCCTGGGAGTTCCAGGCCGACTACGAGGAGGTGGAGCTGCTGACGGCGGACGGCGTCCAGTTCGGGGCCTGGTTCTTCCGGCAGCCCGGATCGCCCCAGGTGGTGATCGTCAGCCCAGGCCACAAGGGGCGACGACAGGACCTTCTCGGCATCTCGGTTGCCCTCTGGCGTAAGGGGTTCAACGTCCTCGTCTACTCCTACCGAGGCATGCCCGGCAGCGACCGGGCGCTGATCACGATGGGGGTGCGGGAGGTGCAGGAGCTCTCGGCCGCGCTCACCTTCGTGCGGCAGCGGGTGCGCGGGGCGAGGATCGGTCTCCTCGGCTACTCGATGGGGGCGGTCGTGAGCCTCATGGGGGCCGCTGGCGACCCCTCGATCGAGGCCCTGGTTTTGGACAGCCCGTTCGCCGACCTGCGGCAGGTGGTGAGGGAGAACGTGCGTCGCCGGGCTTTCCTGCCGGGCGCTCCTCTGGTCGCTGCCTGCTCACTCTGGACGCGCTTTCGTCATGGCGTCCGGCTGGCGGATGCGAGCCCGATCAGCCTGTTGAGCGGCCTGGAGCCCCGGCCGTTGTTCTTCATCCACGGCGCCGCCGACACCCTCACCTCGGTTCAGCATTCGCGGCGCCTCTACGAGGCGTACCGGGGGCCTCGGGAGATCTGGATTGTCCAGGGGGCTCCCCACACCGGGGCGTACTTCGCCGATCGCGGGCTTTACGTGGAGCGGGTGGCTGGGTTCTTCGCCCGTCACCTCGGCCTCAAGACCGGCCACCTACGCCTCCTGGCGGACGAGGACGTCGAGGTCTCCTGAGCCGTCCGCGACGCGAGGTCCTCGACGGCCCCCGGACGCGCTCGATGGCGCTGCTCCATGGTTGCGGCCGGCTGGGGCCACGCTCCTTAACACGACACGGTTGTGGCGATCGCTGGTCGGCCCCTAGCCTGCGGCCATGCCGCTTGCCGTGGACCTCACCGCACCTTGGGATGAGCACGACCATCGACCTGGAGCGCGACGGGTGGCGCTGGCCGACAGGCCGGGCCGTCCTCCCCGATCGGTAGGGCCTCGCCGTCTGGAGGAGGACCTGGCAAGGATGGACGACCGAACCCTGCTGGAGGCGCTACTCGGTCCCGCCGCCGCCCAGGTTGACGCCATACCGGTCTCGGAGCTGCTGGAGGCGAGGGCCTCGCGCTTGGCGGAGCTGGGGCTGAGCCCTGTGGCGCGGCGGAGGGTGCTGGCCGCTGCCGAGCTCGCTCGACGCTTCCAGCCGGCGGTCGAGGTGCCGTCGCCCCTGAACAGCCCAAGCCGCGTCCTCCAACACGTCGCTCCGCTCCGAACGGCCCGCACCGAGATCCTGGTCGTCCTCGCCCTCGACGCCCGGCTCGGCCTGCTGGGCGATCCCTGTCGGGTGGCGGAGGGGGCGGTGGCGCACGTGACGGTGGAGGCGCGTGAGGTGTTCGCGCCGGCGCTGGAACGGCGTGCCTCGGCGGTCGTGCTCGTGCACAACCATCCCTCCGGGGTCCTGGATCCGAGCTCGGAGGACGTGGCCTTCACCCGTGCCATGGCGAAGGCGGGGGCGCTGCTGGCCATCCCGTTGCTAGATCACCTGATCGTCACCCGCCGTGGCTACTTCAGCTTCCGCGAGGCGGGGTTGCTGGACGTCCCGTGAGCCGTGGATGGGGAGGTCGTCGGATGCCCCTGAACTCGCCGGCACCCTCCAGCTCTTGCCAAGTCTTCAACGTTGCGCCCATATAATGCCCAAGCGCGATGGGAGACTGAGGTGATGGCTGAAGAGGCAGTCGGGCCGCCGCTGGACGTCGTCCACCGGGTCGCCGGCACCGTGTTGGCCAATGTGTCCCGGGCCATCGTCCACAAGGACGACGAGGTCCGTCTCTGCCTGATCACCCTCCTCTGCGAGGGCCACCTGCTGATCGAGGACGTCCCTGGCGTGGGCAAGACGATGCTGGCCAAGGCCCTCGCTCGCTCCCTGGACTGCACCTTCCGTCGCATCCAGTTCACGCCTGACCTGTTGCCCTCCGACGTCACCGGGGTCCGGGCCTTCAACCAGAAGCTCGGCGAGTTCGAGTTCCTGCCCGGTCCGGTGTTCGCCCAGATCCTGCTCGCTGACGAGATCAACCGGGCCACGCCCAAGACGCAATCCGCGTTGCTGGAGGCGATGGAGGAGCGGCAGGTGACGATCGATGGCGAGACCCATAGCCTGCCCCAGCCCTTCATGGTCATGGCGACGCAGAACCCGGTCGAGTACTCCGGCACCTTCCCCTTGCCGGAGGCGCAGCTGGACCGGTTCTTCATGAAGGTGCGGCTGGGCTACCTCAGCGCCAGCGAGGAGGCAGGGCTGCTGGGCCAGCAGAAGGTGGAGTCCCCCTTCGAGGAGCTCCAGCCCGTGGTCTCCCCCGGCGAGCTGCGGGCCGCTCAGCGCGCAGTTCGGGATGTGTACGTGAAGCCAGAGCTGAAGGAGTACATCGCACGTCTGGTCGAGAAGACCAGGACCCACCCTGAGGTGGCGCTCGGCGCCAGCACCCGTGGGACCCTCAATCTGTTCCACGCGGCTCAGGCCCGGGCGGCGGTCCTGGGTCGCGGGTACGTGCTCCCCGATGACGTGAAGTCCCTGATCGAGCCGGTGCTGGGCCACCGCATCGTCCTGCGTCCAAACGCCGAGATGCAGGGATCGAGTCCCGGCCGGATCCTGCGCCAGCTGCTTGAGCGGGAGCAGGTCCCCCAGGTGAGCCGGGATGGCTGAACGCCCGCTCGGCGGCGGGAGCCGCGGACCATGAGCCGTGCCCTCGTTGCCGGCGGGCTTGCCCTCCTCTTGCTCTTCGCCTACCTCACCGCCATCCAACCCGCCTACGCCCTGGCGTACTCGCTCTGCCTGCTCTTCGTGGTGGCCTGGGCATGGCCCCGGCTGGTGTTGCGAGGCATCGAGGTCGATCGGGTGCTCGACCCCGGCACCCCGACCGTCGGCGAGCCGTTCCAGGAGACCTTCCAGATGAGCAAGCGAGGACCGATCCCTGGCCCCTGGGTCGAGGTGGTCGATCTGAGCCGGCTCCCCGGCTACCAGCCGGGGCGGGTGATCTCCTTGGGGCGTCACCCGGTCACCTGGAAGGCGCACGGGGTGTACCGGCAGCGCGGCTGGGTGACCTTCGGCCCGACCCTGGTTCGGGTTCGCGAGCCGTTCGGCCTCTTCAGCGGTGAGCGTCGCTTCGGCGACACTGCCCAGGTCCTGGTCTATCCCCGGGCTCGCCCGTTGCCCGAGTTGCTCCTGCCCGCCGTTCAGCACGCCGAGACGGCGGAGCGATACGGGAACTGGGCCGACTATCCCCCTGAGACCGGGGGGGTCCGCGACTACGCGCCCGGCGACGCCTTCGGTCGCATCCACTGGCCGCTGTCGCAGCGCCACCAGCGTCTGATGAGCAAGACCTTCGAGCAGCCCTTGACGGCTGACCTCTGGCTCGTGCTTGACCTCGACCGCCGCGTCCACTGGGGCGAGGGGGAGGAGTCGACGCTGGAGTACGCGATCTGCCTGGCGGCCTCGGTCACCATGCAGGTGCACGATCGAGGTCGGACCGTAGGGCTGATCGTCAACGACGCTCGGGGCACCCTCTTGGAGCCCCACCGGGCCGTTCGCCAGGATCGGGCGATCATGGACTACCTGGCCGGGGCCAGGGCCGATGGCCTTCAGGGCCTGGGTCGAACCCTGGCCTGGGACCGTGTGCGTCGGTTGCCCAGGCGTGCGCTGGCAGTGATCACGCCCAGCTCTGACCCAGCCTGGATCGATGCCATGCTCGCGATACGAGGCCGAGGCACCTCCCTGATCGCCTTCTACATCGACGCCACCAGCTTCGGGGCGCCTGGCCCCAGCCTCAGCTTCGAGCTGGGCTGCAACCTGGACCTCTACGTGGTGCGTCGAGGTGACGACCTCTCCCGTCTGGTGAGGACGAGGGATGCCGTCCGGCTGGCCTAGCCTTCGCCGTCCACAGCTCCCGGCCGGGACCCTCCCCTCGGCGCTTCTGGTGGTGCTGCTCGTCCTGTGCATCGCCAACTCGACCGTGGCAGCGGCCTGGGTGCCCGGCGGCGACGTCGTGACCCCTCTCGCCCTCACCGCTGCCTTCTGCCTCGGGGTCGTGGCCCTGGTGCCTGCGGTTCCGGTGCCGGTGGCCATGGTCCTGGGGGGCATGGCGGCGCCGTTGGCTGCCTTCGTTTCCGCCCATCAGGCTCTCTACCGAGCCCACCCCGAAGACCCCACCGACCCCGTGGGGTTCCTCCTCACCTGGCTGCGGCGCCTGACCGACGGTGAGGCCGCCGCTGACGTGTCGCTCTACCTCTACCTGGTCTGCTGCCTCGCCTGGCTGGTGAGCGGTTGGCTGAGCTGGTGTGTGTTCCGTTGGCGCCGCCCGCTGCTGGGGCTTGCTCCGGGCGCGGTCGCGTTGGCCACCAACGTCCTCAACTACCCCAGTGGCCAGCAGGGGTACGTGCTGGCCTTCCTGGTCCTGACCTTCGGTCTCCTCCTCTGGACCAACTACGTGCGTTCGGTGCAACGCGCTGCCCGTTGGCGCCTCCGGCTCAGCGCCGATGCCCGTTGGGATTTCTGGGAGAGCGGGGTGGTGGTGCTGGCCGCCGTGGTCGCGGTTGGGATCTTTCTGCCCCCGCTGTCGACCGCCGACCGGACGGTCGACATCCAGAACGCCGGCTTCCAGGAGTGGGCCCAGCTGCAGCAGCAGCTCGATCACCCGGTGGCCCTGGGCAATGGGCCGGCCGGCTCCTACTCGGTGGGGCTGTCACGGTTGGCGGCGCTCCTGGGCGCCCAGCGCAAGCCCTCGGGGGTGGTGTTCAGCTACACGGTCCAGGGCACGTACGGCCCACCGCCGTACTTCCGTGCCTTCGACCTTGACACCACCTCCGGCGGCCCCGGCGGGCCGGCCTGGCGCTACGCCCTTGCCAGCACCACGCAGGCCCCCGTCCGTAAGGGCGCTTCGTTGGACTACGCCGAGACCTTCCAGGCCGAGCGCACGGCTACCTTCACCATCTCGATGCTCCGGCCGCCCGGCGTCCAGCCCAACCTGCTCCCCTATCCGGGTCGCCTCGAGCGGATCGACCGCAACGCGGTGGCCCACCTGACCGCGGTCAACCAGAGCCCCCCCGGGAGCTCCGGCCGTCGGCTTGAGACCATCGACAGCCTCACGCTCGCCGATCGCGGCAGCAGCGCGGGATCCTATACCGTCACCGTGGCCTACTCGGTGGCGACCGTGGCGCAGCTGGAGGCGGCGGGGACCGCCTACCCGAGCTGGGTCCAGCCCTACCGGACGTTCGGGCCGAGCTATCGCCCCCCGGCGACGATGCAACGGATCCGGGACCTGGCCCTGAGGGTGACCGCCGGGCAAACCGATCCCTACGACCAGGCCCAGGCGATCGAGACCTACCTCCGGTCGAACTTCCGGTACACGCTGACCCCGCTCCAGCCTCCGGCCGGGGTGGATCCGATCGAGTACTTCCTCTTCACCTCGAAGGAGGGGTACTGTGAGGACTTCGCCACCGCGATGGGGGACATGCTCCGTTCCCTGGGCATCCCCACTCGCCTGGTCAACGGCTACGGGCCGGGGACGTTCGACGAGCAGAGCGGACGTTACCTCGTCCGCGAGTCGGACGCCAACACCTGGGTCGAGGTGTACTTCCCCACCTACGGCTGGATCCCGTTCGAGCCGACCCCGGATGGCACCTATTTCCCCATCCCACGCGGCGCTCCCAGCGCCGCCTGCAGCCGAGACAGCGCTGGCT
>DATGLL010000295.1:0-3018 GCA_035294145.1 Candidatus Dormiibacterota bacterium
CCTACCAGCTGGTGCCGCTGCAGCGCATCGAGCAGCTGCCCGAGCCCCGGCTCCTGATCGCCGACGACGTGGGCCTGGGCAAGACCAGCGAGGCGGGGCTGATCCTGAGCCGGCTGCTCCAGCGGCGGCGGGCGGACCGGATCCTGGTCCTGAGCCGGGCCCGGCCGGAGCCGGAGCGCTGGCGGGACGAGCTGCAGGAGAAGTTCGGCCTGGAGTTCGAGGTGATCGCGGACGGGGCCGACTACGCCCGGCTGCGGCGTCGGGTGCCGGCCCACCTCAACCTCTACGCGGCGCTGCCCCGGCTGGTGGTGTCCATGTACTTCGCCGCGCAGTCCGAGCGGGTGGTGGAGCTGGAGCGGCCGGGGCTGCGCTGGGACGTGGTGGTGGTCGACGAGGCCCACCACGTGGCCGACCGGGGGAGCGGGGAGAAGCGGCTGACCCACCTGGGGCGGGTGGTGGCGGAGCGGTGCGACGCCCTCCTGCTGCTCACCGCCACCCCCCACGACGGCAAGGTCCGCTCCTTCGCCAGCCTGATCGAGCTGGTGGACCCCTACGCGGTGGCGGACCGCGAGCAGCTGCAGCCCCGGCTGGTGCGGCCGCTGGTGGTGCGGCGGCTCAAGTCGCACGTGGTGCGGGCGGACGGGCGGCGGTTCGTCCCCCCGGAGATCCGGACCATCGACGTGGAGCCGGAGCGGCTGCCGGCGGAGCGGCACCTGGAGCGGGGCATCCGGGCCTACGCCCGCCAGCTCCGGGCCCAGCAGCGGGCCTTCGAGCGAGAGGGACGGCGGGGGGCGGCGGCGGGCTGCGGCTTCCTGGAGTCGCTCCTGCGCAAGCGGCTGGCCTCCTCGGTGCGGGCCTGCCGGCGGACCCTGGAGCAGCGGCTGGCAGGCGACCAGGTCCCGCCCGAGGCGGAGGCCGAGGACCAGCCCAGCGTCGCCGGGCTGGAGCCGATCGACCGCCTCCCCGGGGGCGAGGAGGAGCGGGAGGTGCTGGAGGAGCTGCTCCGGCGCTGCCGGCGCGTCCCCGAGGGCGAGGAGGGGAAGCTGCGGGTCCTGGGCCGGGTGGTCGAGGAGCTGGTGGGGCGAGGCGAGAAGGTGGTGGTCTTCACCGAGTACCGGGACACCCTGGAGGCGATCGTGGAGCTGCTGGCCAGGCGAGGCCTGGCCGAGGGGGAGCGGCTGCTCACCTACCACGGCACGACCACGGACCGGGCCGAGGTCCAGCGTCGCTTCCTGGAGGACCCCGGGGTGATGGTGCTGGTGGCCACCGACGCCGCCTCGGAGGGGATCAACCTGCAGCGGGCCTGCAACCACCTGATCCACGTCGAGGTGCCCTGGAACCCCAACCGCTACGAGCAGCGCAACGGCCGCATCGACCGCTACGGCCAGGAGCGCCCGCCCCGGATCCTGCTCCTGTGCGCCCGGGGCTACGTGGAGGAGCGGGCGGCGGAGGTCGTGGTCCAAAAGCTGGGGCAGATCGCCCGCGACCTGGGCAGCGTCTCCAACGTGGCCCCGATCACCGCCGCCGTCGACCTGGAGACCTACCTGGCCGAGCGGCTCGGCGACGAGGAGGAGGTGGACGCCGAGGCGGTGGCCAGGGAGGTGGAGGGACGGGTCGAGGCCGCCGCCCGGGCCGAGGCGGGCGAGGTGCCCCCCGAGCTGCTCTCCGGGGAGCGGTTCGAGGCCGAGGAGCTGCGTCGGGTGGAGGAGGAGCTGGCGGCCGCCGCCGCCTTCTCCCCCTCCTTCGACGACGTGCGCCGCTTCCTGGCCCGCTACCTGGCCCAGGAGGGGGGCGGCCTGGAGGAGCTGGCCCAGGAGCCCGGGGTCTACCGGGTCCGGGTGCCGCCGGCCCTGGCCGCGGCCGCGGGCGGGGAGGAGATCCCGCGGGCGACCTTCGACCGGGCCCGGGCGGTGGCGGAGGCGAGCCGGCCCCGGGGAGAGCGGGTGGCGTTCTTGAGCCCCGGCCATCCCCTGGTGGCGGCGGCCCTGCGTCGGGCCCGGGGCTGGCTGCACCTTCCCGGCTTCGCCTCCCGGGTCAGCTACCGGCTGCTGCCGGCGGGGGAGCGCCCGGGGGTGTGCTTCACCTACGCCGTTCGCCTGGTGGACGGGCGGGGAGAGGCCATCGAGGAGCGCTTCGAGGTGGTGGAGGTGGGCCCGGAGGGGACGGTGAGCCGGGACGGGGAGGCCGACCGGCGTCGCTTCCTGGCCCGGGGCGAGCCGGGCGTGCCCGGGCCGGCCGAGGAGGCGGCGCTGCGCCCGCCGCCGGAGCGCTTCGAGTGGCTGCGGGCGCTGGCCGAGGAGGAGGCGCGGCGGCGGGCGGAGGCCCGGCGGCGGGAGCTGGAGGAGCAGCAGCGGCGGGTGGCGGACGAGGCGCTCATCCGGCTGGGCGCCTGGCGGGAGCGGCGCGAGGCCCAGGTCGAGGACCGGTTCGCCCCTCCCCCCCAGCTGGGGCTGCTGCCCGACGCCCAGGAGCGACGGCGGCTGACCATCTACCGGCAGCGCCTGGAGGAGGTGCGGGAGCGGGAGCGCGCCCGACGCCAGGAGATCGAGCGCATGCGCCGGCTGCGGGTGGACGCCATCGAGCCCATCGGGGCCCTGCTCCTGGTCCCGCGGGGAGGCTGGCCGGATGGCGCATAGGTCGGTGGCCGAGCCGGAGGAGGCGCGGGGGGAGATCACCGCCCGGCGCGGGATCGTCAACCAGGGCGGGCTCTTCTCGCCCTACTACCTCTTCGACGTCATGGCCCGTCTGCATCGGGAGGAGCTGGACGAGGGGGAGGTCGCGGCCCTGGCCCGGGAGGTCCGAAGGCTGCACCGGCAGGCGGCGCGCCGGCTCGCCGCCGACAGCTCCCGGGCCGAGGTCTGGTGGTACTGGCACCAGCCCCTGCTGAGCAGCCTGGGCTTCGCGCCGGAGCCGCTGGAGGAGCCGGTGGAGACGGCCGCGGGGGCGGTGCCGGTGGGGCGCTTCCAGCCCGACGCCGAGGGGCGGCCCCTGGTCCTGATCGACCTGCACGCGATGGGG
>DATGLL010000296.1:0-8009 GCA_035294145.1 Candidatus Dormiibacterota bacterium
GCCGAGCCAACCTCGGTCACGATGCGACGGCGAGCCCCTCCTGGGCTGCCCAAGTGGCGACACGCGCCACCTGCCGATCCAGATCGGGACGCTGATCCGCAGAGGACACGCGAGCGGGCGGTCACACCGGCCGGGGACCGCGCCGGGGCGTCCCCCAGGATCAGGTGACCAACTCGCCGGGCCGGGACGGGGAGCTTGCCCGACTGGAACCAGCGGGAGGCGGTCACGGGGTGGATGCCTTGCTCGCGCGCCCACTGCTTCAAGTTCATGGAAGTGGATTGTAGTGTATAGTCGCGTCAGCTGTTGTCAACCCTGGTCTTCGGCATCCCTTTCCTTTGGAGCCTTCTGGTCGTCGCTCGTGCCCTCTAGCGGGTTCCCCGCCGCCCACGGCTTCCCCGCGCCACCGTCGCCTCCTTTCTGGAGCGAGCGACGCCCGCGTCGTGGCCCCGCTTAGCGGACGCCCTCCCAGAGCCGCCGCTCGCCGCCGCCGGGGTCGTCCTCGACGCCGGAGCGCTCCCCGAAGCGCATCACCGGCCGTCGGTCGAGGTCGTAGGCCGGCCAGCTGGGGTCCCCACCGGCGACGAAGTCGACCCAGGCCCGGTGCATGGCGCTCGCCAGCTCGACTGGTGGTTCGGGCCCGGTCAGGCGCTCCGTCCCCTCGGCGTCGAGGGTGTCGAAGGCGAAGGGGACCTCCAGGGCGTGGCAGCTCCCCAGCCGGCCTTCGAAGAGCGGGGAGGGCCAGGTGAACTCGTACACGTGCACCCGCTCGCCCCGGGCGGCCCGCGCCTCCGCCAGGCGGAGGCTGGGGATGCGGAAGAACCAGTCGGTGACCACGGCCGAGAGGACATCGCCCGGTGACGCCCCCGGCCTTCCCCTCCGATAGACGTCGACGGCCTCCGGGCCCAGCCCGTAGGCCGTGGCCAGGGCGGCCAGCGTGGCCTCGTCGATTCCGTCGATCGCCCCCTGGGGGACGAGGAAGAATCGCTGCTCGTCGGCGTTGGTGCCGGTGAGCAGGCCCACCCCCGATCCGGCTCCGGCGGCGATGGCGTCGATGGGCCGGGCGGGCAGGACCTCCCCGTCCACCACCGGCTCGAAGATCATCTGGTTGAGCGTGATCTCGCCCCATCGCTCCGGGTCGGGCCGAAGCTGCGCCTCAGCGGCGAGGGCGGCGGCGGCCTCCAGGGTCCGCTCCACCGGGACCCGGGCCATGGCCGAGCGTCGGGGCGCCACCCCCAGCCGCTCGGCCAGGTAGCCCGCCACCCGGCGGGCGGTGGCCGCGCTCAGGACGTGGTGCCCGGCCCCGCTCTCGGTGATGGCCCTCTGGAAGAGCCCGCGCGCTGCGGGCATGGAGAGCAGGGTGGCCACGCTCATGGCCCCCGCCGACTCGCCGGCCACCGTGACCCGGGAGGGGTCGCCTCCGAAGGCGGCGATGTTCTCCTGGACCCACTCCAGCGCCGCCAGCTGGTCGAGCAGGCCGGCGTTGGGGCAGCCGTCCTCGAGGAAGAGGAAGCCGTCCGCCCCGAGCCGGTAGTTGATCGTCACCAGGACCACGCCGTCGCGGGCGAACCGCGCCCCCCGGTACTGGGGCACCGCCCCGCTGCCGTACACGAAGGCCCCGCCGTGGATCCACACCATGACCGGGAGGCGGGCACCCACGTCGGGCGTCCAGACGTTCAGGTTGAGACAGCCCGTCCCGGGGATGAGCGGGTTGACGAGCAGCCGGTCGTAGGGCGGGGCGTACTGCAACTGCGGTGCGGTCGGCCCGTAGTCCAGGGCGTCGCGGACGCCGTCCCACGACGGCGCCGGCGACGGCGGCGCGAAGCGGGCCTCCCCCACCGGGTCGGCCGCGTAGGGGATGCCGAGGAAGACGGCGACGCCGTCCTCCAGCCTCCCCCGCACGTGTCCCTGCCTGGTGGCGACGACGATCTCCATGGCCTCCTCCTGCGGTGTCGCAGCCCAAGCTTGCCACCGATCCGCGGACGAATCCAGCGTCACGGCCGGCGGGGGGCTCCGTCCAAGCGCCTCCCGGCACTAGTCGGGCCGGAGGCGAGGTCGGCGAGGCCACAACGAGGCCGTTCCGATGCGGTCATCCTCGTGCCGTGCCGGAGTCGAGTTCCCACCCCGGTGGGGTGGGGGAGCCGGGCCAGTGCGAGGTCCGGCGCGAGAGGTGAGGTCGGGTCTGACCGCAGGCGGCGATCGCGGGTCTCTCCGCCGCCGATGGCTTCCGGTGGCTGCTTGGCGGGATTGTGCGGCCCGTCCCGGTCGCCCTCAACCAGCCCCCTGTCCGCTGTCCGAGCTGAAGCTCAGATGCCGTTGAGCCGGTCAGGGATGCACAAAGTGTGGTATGGAATAGGTGATTCGGGAAGTCCCCGCCCGGTGACAAGAGCCCCTGGGCTCTGCTCTCCGAGAGGAGAGGTAGCCAGGCGGGGCTTTGTCGTATGAAACGGTAAGGAGTGCGAATCTGATATCGTATCAGATCCAAAGAGCGGGAATCGCCTCGTTCTAGCCACCTCCCGACGGCTCAGGTGTAATAGTCATCAGCCTGCAACCAAGGATGGGATGGGGCACTCCAGTGAGCGCAATGGTTTCGAAGCCTTCCAACGCATTGCCGAACGACCTGGCGAAGCGCTTCTGCGTGTAGCCAGCGCTTCTTCCCTTTTGTGGCAATGGTGGTCACACCAATGAGCAATTCACCATATCTCGGTACGATCCTCGGAACGACGTGCCGAAGGTGATAGAACCAGGCTGGCCGGTAGAAGTAGTCAGAACTCTGCTGGATATCAAAATACACTCTCGCCCTAGAGTAGTGTGTGCAGCTTACTCGGATGCTCGAGGGTCGGTGTAGTAGGTCGAGCACACGGTCGCGGATGGCCTGACGGTCCTCGGTCGCATGAAAGCCGTCGGGCAACCGGGCCAGGGCCGCCGGGCGGGACCCGAGACCGACCGCGGCGGTGATCGACTCCCGGTCGGTGCGCGCCGCCGACACCGTGCCGCGCGCCACCCGGGGGCTGGGATGCCGCCAAGAAGGTCAACGGCAGAAAGCGGCGCATCGCCGTGGACGCGATGGGCCTGCTGCTGCCGTGGTCGTCACCGCCGCGTCCGTCCAAGACCGACGGCGCCCGGCCGCTGCTGTGGAACCTGCGCCGCATCTGCCGTCACATCCGCCTGGTCTGGGCCGATAGCGGCTACCAGGCCGACCGACTGCTGACCTGGGCGACCCAGCTGCACCTCAGGCCCCAGATCGTCCGCCGTCCCGATGGTCTCACACCTTCCGGGTACTGCCGTGCCGCCGGCTCGTGGAAAGAACGCTCGCCTGGATCGGCGAGCACCGCCGCACTGTCCGCGACTACGAGTGCCTACCGGCCAGCCACGAAGCCATGATCACCTGGGCCATGATCGCCCTCATGGCCCGCCGCCTGGCCCAGCCCGCTCATTATCAAACACTCGCTCAAGTGCACAGATGGCAGATGATGGAGCGGTACAGGTCGCTGACCTCCGGTGGGCAACTGACGTTGGCGGCGAACCATCGAGCAATCCGAATCTTGTCCTGACCAACATGCTTTGTTGCTTCTTTGAATTCGTCCGGCATCGTTGTGCGCAGGAACGCTTCCAAAGATTCGTCGCCGAGCCTGCCGGCTTTCTTGTCTGCGGTCGTCCAGCCACGGGCCAGGGTGAAGACGCCATGATCTCGACCCGCCCGGACCAGGTCCTTGAACTCCGTCATGCCGTTGAACTGCTTATCGGCGAATGAGACCAGCTCTGGAGAAGCAGCCCCTGCGCGCACGACCTGCCGGAGGATCTGATCCTGACTCTGGGGACTGAAACGAGCCCCATCGCACACGATGGCCCATGGGATTCCCAGCGCCGCCACGAAGCTCAAGGGGCGGGCGAAGCCCCTGTCACCGCCGACCGCGTAGATGCCGAGATGTCGCATATCGGGAGAGCCCAGCTCGCGGGCGGCCTCGCTCCTCGCGAACCACACTGGCAAAAGGATGAGTTCGGACTGACCCTCCACTAGCACCACGCCGGAGGTGAACAGCAACGAACGAGCGTCCGCCGAGGTGGAGAAGAGCGTGAGGACAGATCGGAGGTCGACATAGGCTCCCTTCTCGAAGGGATCTTGGTCGGGCTTCCATCGGCACAGCCGGGTCGCTCCTCCCGATACTCCCGCTCTCACCACCCGCCTCATGTCGTCGATGTCGTCCATCGGGACCAGATACGGGGAATGAGTGACCAGGAGGATCTGGCCTGGTGCGTTACGCAGCTGTCCGAGCAACAGGCGCTGCCACTCCGGGTGGAGATTGAGCGCCGGCTCGTCGAGCACGATCAGGCGGTGCTCGGAGTCGACGATGGCCTCGGCCAGCACGAGGGCTTCCCAAAGGCCGGCTCCCGCCAGCTCGATCGGAAGCTCCCAACCATTGGGGCTCCTGGCAACCGAACCATCGGTGACCAGGACGGTGATCTGTGCCTCGGCCACGGCCGCCGGGCTGGCGATGAGTTCCTCCGCCTGAGGGCGGCGAGCCACTCCCTGGACTGATGCAGACTGGGAAAGGCTTTCCAGACGGAAGCGCAGGTCGAACCGGCGACCGCTGGCCAGCTGAGCGAACCCGCGCTGGATCCGTTCGAAGCGTTCCCGCTCAGCCCGGTTGCCGTTCTTGAGCCGGAACAGGCGAAGCGGGAGAGCATAGGGCTCCCAGCTGGGCACGGCTCGGCTCAGCTCGTCCAGGGAGTAGCGACCGGCGGGACGAGGGGCGGTCGCCATCGTCGCCACACCACGGAGCTGCTCGCCGACGAACACGAAGCCACGGTGGAAGAGCCGGCGCAGAACGCTGGCGAGGCCATAACCGCGGTTCGGAGGGCTTGGCCGGAGTGGCATCTCGACGATCTCGGCGAAGCGCCGGTAGGGATCGAGATGGACGTAGGAGCCGAATTGGCCTCCCGTCTGGACGACGAGCTCGGTGACCTCACCCGATGACGGAAGGAGCCTTCCCAGATCGAACGGCGGGAACGATGAGGGGAGAGCGACGTTCCCCGAGCTGTTCTGTGGCAACCCGAGGAGGGCGTGGGGTAGGTCAGTGAGTTGGTATGAGGTGGGAGGATCGGTGGTGACCGCGATGCCATGGCGCCCGCTGCCGTCCATGAGCAGCCATCGGTACCTGGTGCTCCCGTGGTCGAACTCGTACCCAACCTGCCAGGGGGCGTGGGTGGGGCCGATCTGCTCGAGCACTAGCGATCCCTGGAACAGCGGCTGGAGTTGGTCGGCCGTGATCTCAGCCGCCCAGCTGGCCAACCTGGGGACGACATCCGAACGCTGAATCCGGTTCCAGAGTGCCGACGCGATTGCTGTCCGGATGAAGCAGCTGAGCTGCTCCCACTCCTCGTCGCTGGTCAGCTCGAGGGCGATCTCGACCCGCGGAACTCGATCGCCGGCGTGTCGGTGGCGCTGCCCAGCGTAGGCGGCCAGGACCGTGCCGGCCGGGCTCGGCTGGGCTGATCCCGCCATTACTTCCTCCACTGCCTCGAGTGCCGACCCCGCGAGCGAGAGCAATCGCAGCAGGTTGGTCTTACCCGATCCATTTGGGCCAACGATCGTCGTCCACCGCTGGTCGAGATCGAGTTCCGCATGATCGAACGACAGCAGGTTGTCGACGGCAATCCGGTGGATTCTCACGGCCTTTAGGTCCTCGTCGTGCTGGTGGTAGCGACCACTCAGCGGCAAGTAAGGGTGGGTCCAGGTGTTCGCTGGGGGATGATCACGTCTCGCCCTCGACCACCTCCGGCGCCGCCAGCCCCAGGTCGGAGAGGCCCTGGCGCACCTCGTCGACCTGGGTCTGGGTGAGCCCGCCCTCCGGCTCCGATATCAGCTCGACGTGCAGAGTGAGCCTGCCGCTGAGTGCGATCTTGCTGACGACCCGGCTATAGAACAGTGCCCACTTGGTGCTCGGAACCTCGCCCTGCCAGCGCAGACCCCTATGGTGAAGGGCACCCCTGAAGTCGTCGTCGCCGTCGCCATGCCCGTCATCGTCGCCGTTCTCGCCGCCGTCGGTGGACGGCGGCACCTCGCCCGCCTTCAGTGCCCGCGCCAGCTCGGGGGTGAGCAGCACGCTGTCCTCCGAGATCTCGACCTCGTCCTCGGGCACCCGCTCCTCGAAGCGCACCGAGGTCAGTGCCCCGCCGGCATCGCGCAGGGCCAGCCCGTACAGGTCCTGCGCCACCCCCTCGGCCACGGTGTGGCGCAGCGTGGAGGGGTCGAGCAGCCGAGGGTACCGAGGGGAGGAGTAGAAGAGGTCGCGGGCGTCGCGGAGCGACCACTCCGGTGTCGCCGCCGGCGGCCGGTGGCGGGCGAGCCAGGATGCCCCGACCCGGTCCGTGAGCAGGTCCTGCTGGATCAGGCGCGACTCGATGTAGGCGGTCAGCGAGTCGGCGGCGCTGGGGTCGAGCAGGCCGAGGTCCAGCTCCTCCACGCCCTCCTCGCCCAGGAAGCAGAGGACGTGGTAGGCGCGCCAGACCGCCTCCTGGACCTCGCGCCGGGCCTTCGCCACCTCCCGCTCCGCCTGGGCCCGCTGGGCCTCGTCGAGCCGGCGCTCGTCGGCCTGGTCCAGCAGGCGCTCCCAGGCGCAGAGGTTCCGGGTCGCATCCCGGAGCTGCCCCACGTCGCCGGGCACGACGAAGAAGAGGGCGCTCTTGTAGGTGCGCGAGATCGCCCCGGCCTGCTCCAGGAGGGAGCGGATCAGGGCCCGCGTGGCCTCTCGCTCCCCTTCGCCCAGGTGGTGCTCGGGGCCGAGCACGACCAGCGCCAGCGTGGCCAGGTTGGGCACGTCAGCCGGGCGCTCGGGGAAGAACCGCAACTCCAGCCTGCCCTTCCGGAACGCCTTGCGCGTCTCCTCGCGCATCCGCTCCTCGACCCCGCCCGGGTCCAGCGAGGCGCGGATGTCGCTCAGCACCCGGTTCAGGTTGGGCTGCAACGAGAAGCGGTAGGCGGCGGCATCGACGAACAGGTAGAAGCAGGTGGCCGCCAGCTCGGCAAGGGCGGTCTCCAGGTGGCCCAGCTCCAGCTCCGGCCGCCCCAGGGCCAAGCGCAGCTCGGGCAGCGTCGCCACCTGGCGCTGAGGGGACTGACCACCGCTCGACTCGAAGAAGATGGCCGTGGCCAGCGCCTGGTGGAGGCGGAACTGGCGCAGGCCGGTGGAGGCGGCGTCGAGGCGCGTCGCGTGCGCCTCGGGACCGGCGATGTCGGCCAGGATGGTCCCCTCCAGCCGGGTCTCGGCCAGCTGCTCCAGGACCGCGGCCCGGAAGTAGGGGTCGGCGAGGGGGGCCATGCCCAGGGTCACCAGCGGGTCGCGGTGGCCGCCGCGGTAGGCGGCCGCATAGGTCTGGGAGATCCACAGGGCCAGCATCCGCAGCACCCCGCGGGTGCGCTGGAAGTTCGGCAACGTCTGCCACTTGCGCTCGAACACCGAGAGCACGGTGGGGTGGAAGGGATAGCAGGCCTCGAAGTCCTCGGCTGTGAACTCGGCCGCCAGGGAGTCCCGGTGCTCGGCGACCCATCTGGCGTAGGCCCGGGCCACGGCCCGCCGGTCGGTGGGCGAGCCGAGGTCCTCGAAGAGCCGGCGCCGGATGATCTCCGGGATCTCTCGGTCCGTGGCCAGGGTGTAGGGCTTGTCCAGGCGGGAGGAGAGCTTGCGCAGCCGGTTGAAGTCCGCCTCGTCCTCGGGCGACATCTCCAGCTCCGACTTGGGCAGGGCCATCACCAGGGCTGGCCAGCCTCCAGACCGCTGGGGCCTCGGATAGGTCGTCGGTGAGAAGGGGTCACGACCCCATTGCCGACCGTTCTGGGACCACGGCACGGGTCGCCAAGGCGCCGACGCCGGCAGCTGCGAAGAGGATGGCGATCGCGATCAGCGTCACGGACGTTCCGGCGTGGACGTAGACGATGCCGGCCATGCCGGGGCCCAGCGCCGGACCGGTGGTCTGCGCGAGCCGTACTCCCCCGAGTGCAGCACCTGTGG
>DATGLL010000297.1:0-51169 GCA_035294145.1 Candidatus Dormiibacterota bacterium
AGTCAGGCCATAGGGCACCGAGCGGTCGACTAGGTCGAGGGTCGACTCGTACTCGCCTTCAGAGTAGACCATGACGGTCACGATCGGGCCGAACAGCTCCTCCCGGAGCAACCGAGACCCCCAGTCCTCGGTCACGACCACGGTCGGGCGGACGAACCAGCCCCGAGTGGCCTCCGCCTGGCCCCCAGCCAGCACCGTGTGGCCGGGCTTGGAGCGCGCCTCGGCGATCGCCTCCTCGTGACGTCGGAAGGCACGCTCGTTGATGACCGCGCCCATGAAGTTGCGGAAGTCGGCCACGTCGCCCATCGGGATGGCCTCGACCTGCTCGCGCAGGCGCTCGCGAAGCCCGGCCCAGAGGGTGTCAGGGACGAAGACCCGGGAGGCCGCCGAGCACTTCTGCCCCTGGTACTCGAAGGCGCCGCGGGCGATGGCGGTGAGGAGGGCCTCGGGGTCGGCCGAGGCGTGGGCCACGATGAAGTCCTTGCCCCCGGTCTCTCCCACCAGGCGGGGAAAGTTGCGGTAGGAGCCGATGCGCTCCCCGACCTGGCTCCAGATGCTCCGGAAGACGGCCGTGGAGCCGGTGAAGTGCACCCCGGCCAGCTCGGGATGGGCGAGCGCCACTGGCACCAGCTCGGGCCCGGGGCCGTGGACCAGGTTGATCACCCCGTCGGGCAGGCCGGCAGCCTGAAGCAGGCGCATCAGGTGGTGGGCGGCGTAGGGGGCCGACTCGGAGGGCTTCCAGACCACCGTCGCCCCCATCAGCGCGGGGGCGGTGGGCAGGTTGCCGGCGATGGAGGTGAAGTTGAAGGGGGTGACCGCGAGCACGAAGCCCTCCAGGGGCCGGTACTCCATCCGGTTCCAGCTCCCGGGGGCCGACTCGGGTTGCTCGGCGTACATCCGGCTCGCGTAGGCGACGTTGAAGCGCAGGAAGTCACAGAGCTCGCAGGCGGCGTCGATCTCGGCCTGGTGGACGGTCTTGGACTGACCGAGCATGGTGGCCGCGTTCAGGGTGTCGCGCCATGGCCCGGCGAGCAGATCGGCCGCGCGCAGGAAGACCGCCGCCCGATCGGTCCACGAGGCCCGTGACCACTCCGGCCACGCCCGCCGGGCCGCGTCGATGGCCTGGGCCATCTCCTCCGGCCCGGCCCAGCACACCGTCCCCAGCGAATGGGAGGTGTCGTGGGGCATGACCGCGGGCATGGTGCGCGCGTTGCGGACCTCCCGGCCGCCGATCACGAGCGGCATCTCGATCTGCGTTGCGGCCATCTCCGCCAGGCGCCGCTGCACCGAGGCCCGCTCGGGGCTTCCCGGGGCGTACGAGCGCACCGGCTCGTTCGTCGGGATGGGGGGGCGGAAGATGCCTGGCTCGTCCATCGCCGTCCTCTCCTGGCTCCAGGGTGTCGGTCGGGGCCTCCTCGTCCAGTTTGCCATCGGCCGGACCGTGCCCTGCAGGGTACGAGGCGGCCCGATCCGGGACCGGGCCGCCTCTGGATGGGGGAGTGGGACCTGGTTGCCCCCGCCGAGGCGCGCTCCCGTGGTCGTCGATGGGGAGGCAGCCTCCCCGACAGGGGCCTTCACCCCTGGATACGAGAGGACCTGGCGCAAGGATCACCGGGGAGGGAGGGCGCGATCCCTCAGCCGGAGGCCGCCGGCACCACCTGGAGGGCCAGGCCCCAGGAGAGCTGGGCCTCCTGCCCCCGCAGCCGCACCAGGCCGTCGTGCTCCTCGCTGGAGGTGAGCGGTCCCCCGGTGAAGGGGACGAAGACGCCGCGAGCCCAGTCGTACACCTCGACCTCGGTGAGGGAGCCCGGGACTATGGTCAGCGGCGCGCGCGTCGCCGGCACCCAGACGTCGTAGGCGTCGAGCAAGCCTGAGCCAGAGGGGATCGAGCTGGCCAGCCACGTGCGCTCGAAGTCGGTGGGGGGCGTCGAGGTGGCGACGGTCACCGGCTGCTCGAGGACGGCCAGCGCGGCGCGGGAGGGGGGGAGCCCGTCGATGCTGACCAGCCCCGGCCGTGCGGGGATCAGCCCCAGCAGCAAGGTCCCGGCTCGAGCGGAGAGCTCCGAGGCCGCCACCGACCCCAGGAGCCGATCCAGGGCCGTCCCGGCCCCGCCTTGTGCCCCCGCGGCTCCCAGCGCCGCGTCGACGGTGGCCTCGCCACCCGGGGGCAGCAGCCGCCCGAGCTGGGCCTCGCGCAGGGACTGACCGTCGCTGGCGAAGAGCGTCGGAAGGCCGACCGGCTCCTGCCCCAGGTTGCGGAGGGTCCCCTCGACACGGCCGTTGGCGACCTGGAGGACGGCCTGCAGGCCGAGGGCCGCGCGCTCCGTCCCGGCCATCGCCACCGCCCGCTGGCTGCCGTAGACGATCCCCTGCTCGTCGACCACGGGCCGAAGGGCGGGGATGACGTGCTCCGAGCCCTGGGGCAGGCCGCCGAGCGCGGCGACGCACGTCGGGCAGGCCGACGTGGTGGCTTGGTAGGCCCCGAGCGTCAACGGCGCGGCCAGCTCGGTGGCGGTGGCGAGGAGCTGATGGTCACCCCGGCGCAGGAAGGACATCCGGTCGTACTCCAGCACGACCGCCGTCTGGTCCGGCCCCGTCTTCACGACCTGCAGGGCCACGTCCTGGAGCGCCGCCTGGAGGACGATGCCGAGGAGCGAGAACAGGCCGACGGCGACCAGCGACGCCGCTGGGACCGCCGCCCAGGCCAGGAGGGGGCGGCGGAGGCGACGGTAGAGGACCAGGTAGTTGACCGGCCCCACCAGCACCAGGTAGAGGAGGAGGACCGCCGCCACCAGGCCGGGTGGGGGAGGAGGCGCCCCGGCCGGCGCCAGGAGCAAGGCCAGCTGGGGCGATGGCCCCGGGATGGCGGTCGCCGCGGGCGTGGGGCCGGCTCGGGGGGGCTCGAGGCTTCTGGCCACGGCCTGGCTCCAGGCCAGCTGGCGGTAGGCGCCGGCGGCCCCATCCTCGGGGTCGAAGGCCAGCTCGATCACCCGGCCCGCGCCGTAGTCGAGGTCGGCCATCAGGGGGGTCCCGTCCGCCTCGACGAGGACGGGGCGGGCCCCTGGCGCCAGCCTCCCGACCAGGCCGGGCACGGCCACGGTCGGGGCCGCGACGCCGGCCAGCGTCGCCACCGGCCCCAGGCCGAGCGCGGCGGTGGCCTGGGGCCGCACGGCCAGCAGCGCCGACGGCAGCGGCTCGAGGGTACGGCGCCAGCCGGGGCCGCCCACCAGCACCAGGCTGCCGCCGAGCCCCACGAACTCGCGGAGCGCCTGGACCTGGGCCGGGCTGAGGGCGGCCGAGTCGAAGTCGTCGATCACGATGGCGGCGTAGCCGGCGAGGAAGAGGGGGTCGCTGGGGACGTCGCGGGCCGAGCCGTAGGCGTCGACCCGGGTGCCCACACCCCCGAACCGAAGGCCGGCGATGGCGCTGGCGGGGCCGTCCGTGGCGCTGAGGACGGCGACCGGGATCGCCGTCGTGCGTTGCACCGCCTCCGCGTCCAGCACCTGCCCCTGCATCACCGCCTCGACGGTGGTGAAGGAGGGAGGGGCAAGGATGGTGAAGGCTCGCGAGGTGCGGCTGGGGACGGTCACGTGGACCCGGTAGGCGGACTGGCCGGCCGTCATCGGAGGCACCGGGAGGCGAGCGGTGGCGAAGGGCAGGGCCAGCGCGACCGGGGTCGAGACGGCGGCGGGGGGCGTTGGCTCGGTCAGCAGCACGTCCCCGTCGAAGGTGCCATCGGCCAGGTCCTCGACCGTGATCAGGTAGCGGGCCCAGCCACCGGCGCCCGCCACCTGACCGTGCACCGCCACCTGGAGCCCGGCCGAGGGCCCGCCCCGGGACGGGGTCGTCGCGTACCAAGCGGCGGCCGCCAGGGCGAGCGCGATGGCCGCCCCGGCCAACAGCTGCCGTCGTCTCATCCTCCCGCTCCCGGCCTGGGCACCGTGGCCCAGGCCTCCTCACCGAACCCTACCTCGGACGCGACGGGTTTGCACTTCGCGTGTCGAGCTGCGTACCCAGGAGCGGTGAGCGTCAACGCAGGTCGCGGCTACACCGGCTCGTCTGCCGACGACTCGAGCCAGGTGATCGCTCCGATGGAGATCGCGACGTGTGCCATCGGCCCCTCGGTGGTGGCCCCGTGCCAGTGCTCCTCCTCGGGCTCGGCCACCACGGTGTCCCCGCTGCGGATCCGGCGGGGCGGCTCTCCCCGGCGTTGCACGTATCCCTCCCCCTCGATGACGTGGAGCACCTGGCCGCCGGCGTGGCGATGCCAATGGTTGCGGACGCCGGGATCGAACCTGACCACACTGACGCGCACCGCGTGGCCATCCGCCTCGTGCAGCGGGTGGGAGGAAGCTGGGCCAGTGAAGTGTGAAGGGTCGAGCGGCTGGCCCTGGAGCGCCTCGGAATGAGAGGTGATCTTCACCGCTCGATCGTAGTGGACTGAGGGCTCGACGATGGAGTGGCGCGGGGAGCGCGAGGTGGCTCGGTGCTCGTTCTGCGGCAGGCGAGAGGACCGCGGTCGGAGGCTGGTCGCGGGCGAACAGCGGGGGGTGTACATCTGCCGGGAGTGCGTTCGGCAGTGCCGCCATCTGCTCCAGCGCGGGGGGGACGACCTCCGCTGGGGTGGGCGAGGGTCGTTCCTGGACCGCTTGGGCACGGTGATCCGGCTCTCGGCCCGAACGGTCGGGGGGAGCCAGGCGCCGAGCTCGCACCCGGCCCATCGTCGACGGTGACCCGGCAGCCGCCCTGAGCGGCGAGCCGTCGCCCCTCGCGCGGCCCCCGCCGCCTCGGCCGCGGCCGGCTGGGTCGGCCCCGCCGGGGGCTCGACCGGCGCGTGCGGGCCCCTTGGCCCGCCCCTCGGCGCCCTCGGCTCGGGGCCGGGGCACGAAGCCTCATATGATGCTTGAACTATGTCTGTCATCGGGGTTGCCCAACGACGACTCGAGGGCGGGGCTAAGGTCACCGGCACCGCGCGGTTCACCGCCGATCTCCAGCTCGTCGGTCTCGCCCACGCTCGCCTGGTGCTGAGCCCCCACCCTGCGGCTCGTGTCGTAGGCGTCGACCTGGAGGCCGCGAGGCAGGTCCCCGGCGTGCTGGTCGCGGTGTCCGGGATGGACCTGCCCGACCTGGGCCTGGCTGGACCGGAGCAGCCCCTGGCCCGTGAGCGGGTGTTCTACGCTGGCCAGCCGGTGGCGGCCGTGGTCGCGGAGACCGAGGCCCAGGCCGCCGACGCCGCCGCCCTGGTCCAGGTCGACTACGAGGTGCTCCCGGCGGTGATCGATCCCTTCGAGGCCCTGCGGGAGGGCGCTCCCAAGGTCCTCGAGGAGGTCGGGGCCGGCCCCGATGACGCCGGGGCTCACGGGCTGTCGGCGGCGGGGGAGATGAGCGGGGAGCGTCCCGCCAACGTCACCGCCCAGGTGCGCTTCCGTCGCGGCGAGGTGGAGGAGGCCCTCGCCGGCTGCCACGCGGTGGTCCGGCGTCGGTACGTCCTGCCGGCCGTCCACCAGGGCTTCATGGAGCCCCACGTGGCCGTCGCCCGCTCCGAGCCGGACGGGGGCCTCACGATCTGGACCCCCACCCAGGGGGCCTTCCTCACCCGTCGCACGGTGGCCGGTCAGCTCCACCTGCCGGTGAGCCAGGTGCGCGTGATCCCCATGACCGTGGGAGGGGGCTTCGGGGGCAAGGTCTGCCTGATCGAGCCCTTGGTGGCGCTCCTGGCCCGCCTCGCCGGCCGGCCGGTCCGGCTCGAGCTCACCCGCTCGGAGGAGTTCGCCCTGGGGCGAGGCGGGCCGGGCTGCGTCGTGGACCTGGAGCTGGGCGCCGACCGCCACGGCAACCTGGTCGCCCTACGGGCGCATGCGGTCTTCGACGGCGGCGCCGGGGGGAGCGGGCTCGGGGGGCTGGCTGGCGTCATGCTCGGGGGGGTCTATAAGATCCCTAATTACGAGATCACCTCTCTGGACGTGGCCACCAACAAGACCCCGGTCACGGCCTACCGGGCACCGGGTGCCCCTCAGGCGTTTTTCCCGCTGGAGTCGGCCATGGACGAGCTGGCCGCCAGCCTGGGGATGGACCCCATCGAGTTCCGCCTCCGCAACGCGGCCTCGGAGGGCGACCCCCGTCCGGACGGGCAGCCCTGGCCCCGGATCGGCCTGGTGGAGTGCCTGGAGGCGGCCCGTCGCCATCCCCTGTACACGGCCCCGAGGGCCGAGGGCGAGGGGGTCGGGGTGGCGGTGGGCGGCTGGGGAGGCGGCCGGGAGCCGGCCGCGGCCGGGTGCCGGGTCGAGCCCGACGGCACCCTCCTGGTCCAGGTCGGCTCGGTCGACATCACCGGGACCAACACCACCCTGGCCATGATCGCCGCCGAGACCTTCGGCGTCCCTCTGGAGCGGGTGAGGGTGGAGACCGGTGACACCGCCATGGCGCCCTATGCCGGCATGGCCGGCGGGAGCAAGATCATCTACACCGTGGGGCCGGCGGTGCAGCAGGCGGCCGCGGAGGCACGTCGCCAGCTGCTCGAGATCGCGGCCGAGGAGCTGGAGGCGGCGGTGGAGGACCTGGAGGTCGAGAATGGGCGGGTGCAGGTGCGAGGCGCGCCCGGGCGAGGCCGCGAGATCGGCGAGCTGGCCGAGCTGGGGGCGCAGTTCATGGGCCGGTACGCCCCGGTGCAGGGCCGGGGGCGGACGGTGATCACGGCCCAGTCCCCGATGTTCACCGTGCACCTGGCCCGGGTCCGGGTCGACCGGGAAACCGGCGAGTGGCGCCTGGTCGGGTACGCCGCCGTCCAGGACGTGGGCCGGGCGCTCAACCCGCCCGAGGTGGAGGGCCAGGTGCACGGCGGGAGCGTCCAGGGGCTCGGGCGTGCGCTCGGCGAGGAGCTGGTCTGGGATCGGGACGGCCACCTGCGGACGGCCAGCTTCCTCGACTACGGCCTGCCCAGCATCGACCAGGTGCCCGCGATCGAGGTCGAGCTGGTGGAGGTCCCCTCCCCGCACGGGCCGTTCGGCGCCAAGGGGGTCGGCGAGCCGCCCGCGGTGCCGGGGCCGGCGGCGGTGGCGAACGCGATCGCGGCTGCCTGCGGTCGGCGCGTCACCAGCCTGCCCGTGGAGTTCGAAGCCGTGGCCCAGCCGGTGACATGAACATCCCGTCCGACCTGGCACGACGGGTCCTGGACGCCATCGCGGACGCGGTCACGGTGGTGGACCTCGAGGGGAAGATCGTGGGCTGGGCCGGGTCGGCAACGGAGCTGTACGGGCGGCGGCCGGACGAGGTGCTCGGTCAGCGCGTCGCCGCCGAGTTCCCGGAGCTGCTGCGGGTGGACGCCCGCGAGCTCACCACCCTCGGGGGCGCGGAGCGGCTGGACACCGTCATCCGACTCGGTGAGCAGCGGCAGCTGCTCGCGGCTACGACGACCCCGGTGCGGGATGAGCGTGGCCGCCTGCTCGGGGTCGCGACCCTGGCGCGGCCGATGGGGGACTGGCTCGACCCGGTGGAGCGGGCCGGGCGCCCGCGACGGGAGTGGCACCGACAGCTGGGCACGCTGGTGCGGGAGGTGGTCGAGCAGGCCGGCCGGGACCCGGGGAGCATGGACGTGTCCGAGGACCTGGCCCGGGTCCTGGTCGCCCAGGCCCACGAGCTGGTGCCCGGCACCGAGTGCCTGCTCTGCGTCGTCCCCCGCGAGCGCCAGGACTCGCTGCGGGTGCTGGCCGGCTCGGGGCGGTTGGGCGAGCTGGTGGGGCGTCAGTGGCTGGCGGCGAACCTGCTCTTCGGCAAGGTCCTGGTCGAGGGGCGCGCGATCGAGACCACGTGCCTCCAGGAGCTCAGCGGGAGGTCGCAGCCGATGGCCCTCGGCGGGATGGTGGCGGGACGGATGGTGCCGCTCTCCAGCACCCGTCCCCTGCCCGACGGCCGGCGTGTCCTGGGGGTGCTGGCCTTCCTGCGTCCCACCCGTGCCTACTTCACCCCCTACGAGCGCCGTCTGATCGACGAGTTCGCCCACCTGGTCAGCCTCTCCCTCCAGCGTTCCGAGCTGCTGCGCAGCGCCCAGGAGGCGGCCGACCGACTGAAGACCGGCGTCAACGTCGCCGAGGAGCTGGCCCGGTCGTTGGACCCGGCCGAGGTCATGGCCCGGCTGGTGAAGCTGGCGGCCCAGGCGGCCAGCGCCGAGCGGGTGACGTTGCTCGAGGTCGAGGGCGACGAGGCCGAGGTGGTGGGTGCCTATGACGAGTCCGGGCGGCCCACGCCCCAGGGCCAGCGCTTCCCGGTCCGGGCGCTCGTCTCTGGGGGGGAGCCGGTGGTGGAGCGAGCGCTACAGGACCGTCGGCCCCGCATCTGTGGCGCCTACCGCGTGCCCGGCCACCTTCCCTCCGATTGGGGGCAGGTCGGGCCCCGCCATACCCTGGTCCTGCCCCTGGCCCTGAACGGGACCGCCACCGGTGCCCTGCTCGTGACCCGGATGCGGGACCGGCCCTTCCGGCGGGACGACGCCGCCACCCTCCAGCTGGTGGGCAACGTGGCCGCCCTGATGATCCGCAACGCGCGCCTGGTGGCCAACGCCCAGGAGGCGAGCCGGGCCCGCAGCGACTTCCTGAACATGGCCGGTCACGAGCTCCGGACCCCGCTCACGGTCATCAAGGGCTACCTCTCGATGCTGGGGGACGGGAGCCTGGGCGAGCCGCCGCCCGATCTGCACCAGCGGATCGAGCTGCTCATCAACAAGGCGGACGAGCTGAGCACCCTGATCGACGACCTCCTCTTCACCTCGCGCCTTGAGTCCGGGCGCCTCCCCGCCCACGCCATGCGCCTCGACCTGCTGGTCGCCGTCCGCGAGGCGGCACGCCGCGCGGAGCCGCGCGTTCAGCTCATGGGCGGTGAGCTGCTGGTGGAGGTGACCTGGCGCCCGCTGACGGTGAAGGCTGACCCCGAGCACGTGGCTCGGGTCCTCGACAACCTGATCAACAACGCGCTCACCTACCGGCGCCCGGACCAGCGGGCTTGGGTCCGGATTCGCGCCGGGGTCGAGGACGGCATGGCGGTGGTCAGCGTGGAGGACCGCGGCCGTGGGGTGCCGCCGGAGATGCGGGAGCGGATCTTCGAGCGCTTCGTGCGCGGCGACGAGGCCTCCGGGGGGGCGCCGGGGACCGGGCTCGGGCTGTACATCTGCCGGCAGCTGGCCAGCCGCCACGGTGGGCGTCTCGAGCTGGACTGGAGCGTACCGGGTGAGGGCAGCCGGTTCTCGCTCCGGCTGCCTCTGGTGACGTCATGATCTCGCCCTCCCAGGTCCTGGCCTCCCTGGGGGACGGGATCGTCGCCGTCGACCGTGAGGCCAGGGTGGTCGTCTGGACGCCGGCGGCGGAGCGGCTCTTCCAGGTCCGGGCGGAGGAGGTGCTGGGGCGAGAGCTGCGGGCCGACCTGGGCCTTCGCCTCGAGTCGCTGCCAGTCGGGCGCCAGCGCCGGCTGCTGCTCCGGGGGCGGGATGGGACGCCGTTCCCGGCCACGGTGACGATGACCCCCCTGCCCGGCCAGGACGGCTCCATCGAGGGGGCGGTGCTCCTGATCAAGGACCTCAGGCCCTGGATCGGCCCGGCCCTGGCCGAGCCGGCCGGGAGCGAGCTCGACGTCCTCGCGGAGCGGCTGGGGGCGGCCTTCCGCGGCATCGTCGAGGCCGCGGGGATGGACCTGGATCGCGGTGGCCGGCTTGGCCCGCTGGCGCAGAGCCTGGCCGAGCAGGGCCGGCGGCTCCTCCCCGGCATCTCGTGCCTGATCGCGGTCGTCCCCTCTGCCCATCGGGAGGTCTTCACCTGCATCGCCGGGGCCGGGCCGCTGGCCGAGCGGTTGGTGGGCGTCTCCCTGCACCTGGAGGGCTCGGTGCTGGGAAGGGCGCTGGTCGAGAACCGGGTGGTGGAGAGCAGCGACATGCAGCGGATCGGTGCCCTTGCCTCGCGGTTTGTCGAGTGCGGCATCCACACCATGCGGGCCGTGCCCATGAGCCCCGATCGGCCGCTTCGGGACGGCCGGCGGGCGCTGGGGGCGATCGTCTACTTCCGCGCCGAGCGCATCCCCTTCTCCTCGGCCGAGCGGCGCCTCCTGGACGACTTCGGGGCCCTCGCGGCCATGGCCCTGCAAGGGGCCGAGTTCCGAATGGCGGCCGAGCGGGACATGGCCCGCCTTCAGCTCGCCGTCGACGGCGCGCTTGACCTGGCCCGCTCGCTGGACCTGACCGAGGTCGTGCGCCGGCTGGTGCGGCGGGCGGCGGTCACCGGGCGCGCCGACCGCTGCCTGCTGTTCCGGGTCGAGGGCGAGGAGGGGGGCGAGGCGAGCCTCCTCGACAGCTACGACGTGGCCGGCCAGGAGCGCGTCCCGAGCTGCCGGGAGCGGGTCGAGGCGCTGCCGCTCGTGCGCGAGGCGGTGTGCGCTCGGGAGCCGGTCATCGACGTCCCCTACCAGCTGGACGGCCTGCCCGAGGCCCTGCAACGGTTGATGGCGGGCGTGCGTCACACGCTCACGGTCCCGTTGCTCCACGCCGGTCGGGTGGCCGCGGTCCTCCTCCTCGGCCGCCGCCAGGGGCCGCCCTTCGGGGCCGAGGACCGGGACGCGCTGGAGATGCTGAGCGGGCCGGCCATCCTCGCCCTGCGCAACGCCTTCCTCTTCGCCCGCACCGAGGAGGCGAGCCGGGTCAAGACCGACTTCCTGGACATGGCCGCCCACGAGCTGCGCACGCCGCTGACGGTCATCAACGGCTACCTCTCCATCCTGCTGGGGGGCGCCTTGGGGCCCATCCCACCCGCATGGGAGGAGCCGCTCCGTATCCTGGACGCGAAGTCGGCGGAGCTGCGTCGGCTGGTGGACGACCTTCTCCTGGCCGCTCGTCTGGAGACGGGGCGGCTCAACTCGGTGCAGGAGCCGGTGGACCTCCGAGATGTGGCCCGGGAGGTGGCGCAGGCCACCGGTGAGGTGCCCGAGTTGGTCCTGCCGCCAGTGCCGGTGGTGGTCAAGGGCGACCGAGACCAGCTCACCCGCCTGCTGGGGCACCTGGTCTCCAATGCCCTCGCCTATGGCCGGGACGGCGTCCCCCCCTGGGCCCGGGTCACGGTCGAGCTGCTGGAGCAGCAAGGGGAGGCTCGGGTGGCGGTCGAGGACCGTGGTCGCGGCCTGGCCCCGGGCCAGGAGCAGCATATCTTCGAGCGGTTCGCGCGGGTCGAGGATCCCGACCATCCCATGGTGCCGGGCACGGGCCTCGGTCTCTACATCGCTCGGGGGCTGGCGGTGCGGCACGGCGGCCGCCTGTTGCTGGAGTGGAGCCGTCCCGGGGTGGGGAGCCGATTCGCCCTCTACCTCCCGGTCCTCGCCGGCCGCGAGGCCCGGGCGGAGCCGACGCCGGGCGAGGCGGAGGGCGGCCAGCCGGACCTTCGGGAGGTCCCCCGCAAGGCCCGGGTCGGGTGATCGCCCCTCTCATCGGGGCGAGCGGTCGAGGCGTCTCCCGTCTCGGGCATCTTCCACAACCGCACGCGTGGCCTCGCGCGCGGCCCCTCGAGCGCTCGTGATCGATCTCGCGGAGGCGGGGCCGCACCCGCTCCTCGACCTGCCGGCCGGAACCCCGAGAGGTTGATGATCATGATGCTAGAATTCCTGCATCATGCGCACCACGGTCACGCTCGATGACGACGTCGCGGCGCTGATCGAGAGCGAGCGGGCGCGCACGGGTGAGTCCTTCCGCGCCGTGGTCAACCGGCTGCTCCGTCGGGGCGCGCGCGCCGGGCGGCTCCCGACCCCACCGCCGCTGCCCGAGCTGCCCGGCCGGCCGATCCTCGACGTGTCGGACGTCTCGGCGCTGCTGGCGACGCTCGACGAAGGGCGGCGTGCGGAGCGCGCCCTGCCGTGACGCTGGTCGACACCAACCTGCTCCTCTACGCGACGTTCAAGGACGCTCCGGAGCACGGCCGCGCTCGCCTCTGGCTCGAGCGGTGCCTCGCTGAAGGGGAGGGGACCGTCGCTCTCTGCTGGCCCGTCGTCTACGCCTTCCTCCGGCTCGTCACGAGCCCGAGGGTCTTCGGGCGGCACGCGCTCACGGTCGGGGAAGGGTGGGAGGTGGTGGCGGCCTACCTCGAGCAGCCCGCCGTCCGCATCGTGGCCCCCGGTGCCGGGCACGCGGCGATCGCTGCCGAGCTCGCCGAGACGCCCGGCCTCCGAAGCGACGACGTGCCGGACATCGAGATCGCAGCCCTCGCCATCGAGCACGGGCTCGTCCTCGCCTCCCACGACCGTGGGTTCCGCCGTTTCTCGCGCCTGCGGTTCGTCGATCCCCTCGACTGACGTGCCGCGCCAGCGGCGCTGCCTCGGGCGGTCGCCCCGGGCTTGGGTGCGGTGGGGCAGCGCCCCGGGTGTCCGCGGTTCGCCGTCCGATCACGGATGTCGCCCACGCTGGCTCGCCGGGACCCTGACCACCTCGGTCGCGGCCGCCTCGTCGTGGAGGGCGCGCAGCCTCCGGGCCGCCAGGGGGAGGGCGGCCAGGCGGATCAGGGCCTGGGCCACGCCCACGCGGCCCCCGTCCACGGCCACCAGCCGCTGGCGGGTCAGCCACCCGCCCGGGGTCTGCCCGATCCGGCTCCAGAAGCCGAGGTGGTAGAGCAGGGCCACGACGGCGAAGGCGGGCAGCCGCCGTCGCGGCCGCAGCAGGCGGGTCAGACCGGCGCAGAGGCCGAGGTCGAGGCTGGCGGCGAGCAGGCGCAGGGCCGGCTCCGCCGGAGGCGCGGGCGGCGGTGTCCTCCCGCGCAGGTCGAGCAGGGCGAGCCGGGTCAGGAGGTCGTGGACGGGGCGCTGGCCGAGGGCGTAGAGGGGCTGGGGCAGGCGTGGGCGATAGCCGTCCACCACGCAGACCAGGGACCCGTCCCGCCAGCCGACCTCGACCCGGCCGCCGGGGCGTCGGGCCAGCAGGCCGCCCTCGATCGGCCAGCGCCAGCCCTCGCCGGTCGGGACCGGCTCGCCGAAGCGGAGCAGGATGAGCGGACCGAGCCGGAGCCGCCAGGGCTCCCAGCGGATCGCGCCCGGGGTGCGTCGGAGGAGGAGCCGGAACAGCTCCCGGAGTCGCGCCGGGTCCGGCCGGGCCGGGGCCGAGACCCGGGTCTCGAGGTGAACGGGCAGCGGCGGTCGGATGGTCCTCATCATGAGCAGTGATCGTGGCCGAGCGCAGGTTCTCAGCCCGGGTGGAGGTCGCGCGGGGCCCGGGCGAGGTGTTCGACTGGGTGGCGGACTACCGCAACGCGCCCCTGGCCCTGGAGGGGGTGCGCCGATGGCAGCCCCTGACCGCCCACACCCAGGGCGCCGGGGCGCGCTTCTGGGTCTCCATGGACGTCCTCGGTATCCAGCTGGAGAACGTGCTGGTGCTCGACCTCTGGGACCGGCCCCGCGCCATCGGCTGGCACGCGGAGTCGGGCGCGGTCGCCCAGCGTGGCCGCTGGCAGTTCGAGCGCAGCGAGGGAGGGACCGTGGTCACCCTGACCGTTGCCTACCGTCCCCCCGGTGGCGCCCTCGGGAGCCTGGTGCTGGCGGGGGCCGACGGCGTGATGCATGACCGCCTGCGGCGTGCCCTGGAACGGATGAGGGCGGCGATCGAGGCCGGAGGCAGGACGGGATAGGGCTGGGACCGCAGCAAGCCCTGGCCGGGCTCGTCTTCCTGCTCGCGCTGGCCGCGATCCTGATCCGGCCTCGCCGGCTCCCTGAGGCCGCCGCCGCCGCCGCTGGCGCCGGCCTGATGCTGGTGGTGCGGGCGGTGAGCCCAGCCCAGGCGCTGGAGGCGTTGCTGGGCCAGTGGAACCTGTTCTTGTTCTTCGCCGGCTTGATGCTGGTCTCAGGCCTCGCCGACGCGGCCGGCTTCTTCGATGCCGCCGGCGCCCTGGCCGCGGGCGCGGCCCGGGGAAGCGGCCGCGGCCTGCTGCTCACGGTGCTCGCGGCCGGTGCCCTGATCACGACCTTCCTCTCCAACGACGCCACCGCCCTGATCCTGACCCCGGTCGTCTACGCGGTCGTGACCCGGCTGAGGCTGCCGCCGCTTCCCTACCTCTTCGCGACCACGTTCATCGCCGACACCGCCTCGATCACCCTGCCCGTCAGCAACCCGATCAACGTGCTGGTCGACGATCGGCTGCGCCTCTCCCTGGGCGAGTACGCGGGACACCTGCTCGGGGCGTCCCTGGCCGCCATCCTCCTCAACGGGCTCTGCTTCGCCCTGGTCTTCCGGCGTGCGACCGCGGTGCGCTTCCAGCTGGAGTGGCGGACGGCGCTGACGACGGCCGTGCGCGACCGCCGCCTCCTCCGCTTGACCTGCGCCGGGCTGGCGACGCTGGCCATCGCCTACCTGCTGGCCTCGGCGGCGAGGGCCCCGCTCGGGCCGGTGGCGGTCGGCGGTGCCGCCCTCCTCGCCGTCCTGGCCGTCGCCGCCCGCCGCCTGGACCTCAGGACCGTGCGTGAGCACTTCAGCCTCTCCTTGCTGGCCTACGTGGCTGGCCTTCTGGTCTTGGTGCAAGGGGTGGAGCGGGCGGGCCTGACCGGGATGCTGGTGGGGCGGCTCACCGGGCTGGTGGGAGGGCCGACGGGCGCCGTGGGCGCCGGGGTGGCCGGCGGCGCGGTGCTGGCCAACCTGCTCAACAACGTGCCCGCCACCCTGGTGCTCCTCTCGGGGGCGCAGGGGCTGGCGGCCCATCTCCGGCTCCCCTTCGCGCTGGGCGTGCTGGTCGGCGCCGACCTGGGGCCCAACCTGACACCGGTGGGCTCGCTCTCGACCATGCTCTGGCTGGTGATCGTCCGCCGCCGCGGCCAGCAGGTCTCGGCCCTGGACTACCTGCGCCTCGGGGCCTCGATCACCCCGGGCCTGCTGCTGGTCGCAGGCCTGGCCTTGGGGGCGACGTTCCGCTCCTGAGGCGGCGGTTGCCGGGGCGCCCGCCCCGGCGGCCGTGTCGGGGCGGTCAGGCCACCAGCAGCCCCGTGCCCACCACCACCAGGCCGGCCCCGCTCAGCTTGAGGAGGGCACGCTCCCGCTCCCCCAGGCGCAGGATGGCCCAGGCCGCCACCAGCACCACCCCCACCTCGCGGGCCGGCGCCACCAGCGCCAACGGGGCCAGCGAGAGCGCCAGCAGGACCAGGGTGTAGGAGCCGATGGTCAGGCCGCCCATCAGCCCGGCGGGAAGGGCCGGGCCCCCGCCCCGGCTCCAGGGGAGCAGGAGGAGGGAGGTGATGGCGAAGATCGTCCAGTCGTAAAGCCAGAACGGTCCCGTCCGCACCCCGATCGAGTCCAGCGCGGTGTAGGCCGCGATCGCGCCCCCGGTGGCGAGGGCGGGGGCGAGGGCCCGGCGCGAGGTGGCCGGGGGCCGGGCGAGCCAGACCCCCGCCATCAGCAGGGCCGCCCCCACCGCCTCGGGGAGCGAGAGCCGCTCGCCGAAGGCGGTGAGCCCGATCGCCACCCCGAGCACCGGAGCCGTGCCCCTGGCCACGGGATAGACGGAGGACACCTCCCCTCGGCGATACCCGGCGGCGAGGAGATGGAAGTAGGCGAGCTCGCACAGCCCCGAGGCGCCGGCCACCAACCAGCCCTGCCAGGGCAGGAGGGGCCGACCGGTGGCCACCCAGGCGACGGCGACCACCGGGGTGAGGGCGGCGGTGGCCACGGGCAGCGCCCGGGCGGCGAAGCGGAGCGGGTCGGCAGCGAGCTTGAGCCGCAGGTTCCAGGCCGCGTGGAGGGTCGCGCTGGCCAGCGCGATCCCCACCCCGATCTCGCTCATCTCCATCGTCCCGACCCCTGCCTGAGCGTCGGCCCTCCTCGTCGGGCGGCCACCGGGCAGAGCGTAGCGCCGCCCGGCCAACGGTGGCCGAGCGCGCCCCCGGCCCAGCCGCGCTGGAGAACGCGTCGCGGCCTGGCGGCTGGCCGTCGTCGTCGCCTCGCGCGCAACATCGAGGCCATGAAGGTGCTGGTGGGCATCGACCTCAGGGGAGGCCCCATCCTGCTGAACGCGCTCAATCACCTCCTGCCGCTCTCGGGGCAGGAGGTCGTGCTGGCCCATGTCATCGACAACGGGATGCGGGGAGAGCTCCGGCTGGCCCGCGGTCGCCTGCTGCCCCGACCCCTGCCTCCCCATCACCTCCGGGCCATCACCGAGGCCGAACGGGAGGCGGCACGGGCGGCGTTGGACGAGGCAGCGCGGGCGGCGGAGGCGCTCGGGGCGATCTCACACCTGGTGCTGGCGGAGGGTGAGCCGGGCCGGGTCCTCTCCCGGCTGGTCGCGGAGGAGGGGTGTCACCTGGCGGTGGTCGCCGCTCGTGGTGGGAGGGGACCGGAGCCTCCCGGTCCCCGGTCGGTCGGCCGTACCGCCCGTTTCGTGCTCGATCACAGCCCACGGCCGGTGCTCCTGCTCCGGGGAAGCCTTCAGGTCCCCAGCGCCGGGCCCGGTCCTCGGCCCGGGGCGGCCCCAGGACCGGCGCCGAGGTGATCGGCCCCTCGGCCTTGGGACGGCCGCCTGGGATGGGCTGCCCTGCCGTGGGCCGAGGGCCCGGTCCCGTCCGGGCGGGGGCTCGGCCGGCGCTTACAAAGCTTTGGGAAACCGCTAACAACCTTCGGCCCGTTCCCCCCGTTTGCCTCTACGGGAGTGGAGAAGAGGCTCGTTGCCGCCCTGGCTGGCCTGGCCGCGCTCCTGGCTGGCTTCGTCGTCGGGCTCACCAGCGCCCGGTCGGCGTCCGCCGACCTGCCGGTCGAGCTCCCGAGCCCGGCCATCGCCGCCTCCCCGAGCACCACGCCGGCGGAGGCGACCCGGCTCGCGGCCCTGCGAGGACAGATCGTCGACCTGCTCGACCAGGAGACCGCCACCGGGGCGGTGACCTTGGTCGAGCTGGGTGGCCCGTCGCCGCAGACCCTGTCGTTGAACGGTGACGAGTCGTTCGTCGCGGCCAGCACCTACAAGCTGCCCCTCCTGATGTGGGAGGCGCAGGAGGTGACCGCGGGAAGGTGGAGCCCGGACGACCGGCTCTGCTACGAGGAGGGCGACTACGAGGAGGGCTACTACGACGACTACGAGGAGGGGGAGTGCTTCACCCGTCGGGAGCTCGAGGAGCGGGCCGGCATCGCCTCCGACAACACCGCCGCCCGGATCCTGGTGCGCGAGGACGGCGGTCCCTCGGCCCTCCAGAGCTACGCTCGGGCGCACGGCGCGATCGAATCGGCCTTCTGGGACCCCAACACCACCACCACCAACGACCTGGCCCGGCTGGTGGTGAACGAGGCCGAGGGACGGGCGGGTGGGGCTGCCGCCCAACGCTATCTCTATCCCCTGCTCACCCACACCGACTACGAGGAGGGAATCCCGGCGGGCGTCCCTGCCCAGGTGACCGTGGTCCACAAGATCGGGAGCCTGGGGGCGGAGCTCAACGACGCCGGGCTGGTGATCGGAGCTCCCCATGGGACCTACGTGCTCAGCATCTGCACCGACGGGAGCGACGACGGCTGGGAGCTGTTGGCCGACATCAGCCGGGCGGTGTGGCGCTTCGAGGCCGGGCGCTGAACCATCGGTCCGGTCCGACCGGCCTTCGGGTGGGCGGTCGGGGCGGCGGCGCTCCCGTGGCGCTGGCCTCTCGCCCCGTACCCTGGAGGGACGGTGCACCTTGAGCCTGAGCAGCGGCGCCTGCTGGGGCGGGCGCAGATTGGGATGCTGGCCCTCAGAGGAAGCGGCTCTCCTCTGGTCAACCCGGCCGCCTTCCACTTCGGCGGCGGCGCTCTGTGGATGACGACCTCGCGGCACGCGGCCAAGGTGGCCCTGGTCCGACGAGACCCTCGAGCCGCCTTCCTCGTCTCCCCGCCGGAGGAGGACGGCCACAGCCTGCTGCTCCAAGGGTTGCTGGAGGTCTACGACCCGTTCTCGTTGCCGAGCCACCTCCGGGCCATGGCCCAGGGGCCGGGTTTCGCCCTCAACCTGGCCGGCTACGCGCTGAAGAACGCCGCCTTCGTCGGCGGCTACCTCCTCGACCTCCTCCGGGTGCCGCTGGCCTGGTGGCCGCAGAACCGCGTCCTCCTCCGCATGCGCCCGGACCACGTGCGGTTGGTCCCAGCGCTGGTGCCGCCCCCGGCGGCCCCGGCCCGCCTTCCCGGGGTGCCCTCAGAGCTCGCCCTGTCCGTGGCCCGGAGCCGGGTGGGCCAGCTGTGCTGGCTGCTGGCCGGTCGGCCGGTCCTGGCCAACGTGGCCTGGGCGCTGGATGGCCACGAGGTGCTGGTCTGGCTCCCGCCGGTGCCGCGGCCGCCCCGGGCGGGGGCGCCGGGGACGCTGGTGGTGGAGCGCCACCGGCTGCGGTCGACCCAGGCGCGGGGGGTGGCGCTGCAGGGTCGGCTGGCCCCGGATGCGTCGGCGCGAGGGACGCTCGCGGCTCGCTACGAGAAGGGGCTCCCGGAGGGAGGGACGGTGCTCCGGCTGGCGGCACGGCGGGTGACCTGGTGGCGAGGGTTCGAGGTGGGCCGGGCGCGGCTACGGCGGGCTCGGGCGAGGGGGATGCGTAGCATGGAGGCATGGCCGGAGGGGGTCGCGCACCGGTAGCGGGGCGGCCCCGGGCTCCCACCGTCCTCACCGCGCGCTGGACGGGCGGGGGCTGGACCGAGGCCGAGGACCTGCTGGCGGGCGAGGAGCCGCTGCAGGTGCTGCTGAACGGCCGTCCGCTCACGGTGCTGATGCGCACGCCCGGGCACGATCTGGAGCTGGCGCTCGGGCTGCTGTGGGCCGAGGGGGTCGTCCACGACCGCCGCCAGGTGCGGGAGCTGATGATCAGCGCCGATGCCGGGGAGCGGGAGACGGCGGTCGCCGTCCGGGCCGACCTGGTCGAGTCCAACCAGGTGGATGTGCGCCTGTCCACGGCCCGCAGCCCGCTCCGGCGCTCCTTCCTCAGCACCTCGGCCTGCGGCATCTGCGGGGTCACGGCCGTCGAGTCGCTGGCTCGCTCGTTCCCGGGGCTCCCACCCGGGCCCTGGGTGGAGCCGGAGCTTCTGGTCGAGCTGGTCGATCGGCTCCGCTCGACCCAGCCGCTGTTCGAGCAGACCGGTGGCCTCCATGCCGCCGGCCTCTTCCGGGCGAACGGCGAGCTGGTGGTGGTGCGTGAGGACGTGGGGCGGCACAACGCGGTCGACAAGGTGGTGGGACGGGCCCTCCTCGACGATCTCCTGCCTGCCAGCCAGCACGTGCTCGTGGTCAGCGGCCGGGGCGGCTTCGAGATCGTGCAGAAGGCGGTGGCGGCGGGCATCCCGATCGTGGCCGCGGTCGGGGCACCGAGCAGCCTGGCGGTGGCCACCGCCAGGCGCTTCGGGCTGACCCTGGCCGGCTTCGTGCGCGACCGCCGGATGAACGTGTATGCCGCGCCCGAGCGGCTCGGCGGGCGACCCCGGCCCTGACCTGACCTGAGGCTTCCCTGCGGTCTGGAGGTGCGACTAGGATTTCGGTTAACCTAAATCTAGATATGGTGAAATCCGAAACAATGACGAGACGGCGGCTGACGCCCTCGCAGGAGGACTACCTGAAGTCCCTCTACAAGCTGGGAGGGGCGCTGGAGGCCGTGGGCACCTCGCAGGTGGCCGAGCGCATGGGCGTCTCGCCGGCAGCGGCCACGGAGATGCTGACCAAGCTCGCGGCCCAAGGCCTGGTCGCCCACGATCGCTACCGAGGGGCCACGCTGACCAGGGAGGGGCGGGCGGTGGCGCTCGAGATGCTCCGTCACCACCGTCTCCTCGAGGTCTACCTGGCGCGAAAGCTCGGCTACCGGTGGGACGAGGTCCACGATGAGGCCGAGCTGCTCGAGCACGTGATCTCCGAGCGTCTGGAGCAGCGGATGTTCGACCTGCTGGGCCAGCCCGAGGTCGATTGCCACGGCGACCCCATCCCCTCGCTGAGCGGCGAGGTCCCCACCGTGCGATATCGCAGCTTGCTCGAGGCCCGGAGCGGTGAGCGGCTCAAGGTGCGCCGGGTGTCGGACGACGACTCCGGAAGGCTGCGGGCGCTCGATCGCCTGGGCCTGCGCCTCGGGGTGGAGATCGAGGTGCTGGCGGAGAGCGAGTACGAGGGCCCGATCGAGGCTCGGGTCAGCGGCCGGCGGCGTCGGATCCCCATCGGGGTGGCGAAGGGGGTGTTCGTGGGATGAGGTCGCCCTCAGGCGATCACAGCCGGCGCCCTCCCTCGGGGACGCCGCGGCCTCGCTCGGTGGCCGGCGGGGCCACCGCCGAGGTGGTGGCCCCGAGGACCGGGCCTGCCGGGGCCGCGCTGCCGGGGGAGCGTCGTGTCCTGGAGGCGGCGCAGCGCTCGCTGACGGGCGAGGTGCGCGGGCTCCGCGCCCTGCTGCCCTTCCTCGGCCCGGCCTTCGTCGCCGCCGTGGCCTACGTCGACCCGGGCAACTTCGCCACCAACGTCGCCGGGGGTTCCCAGTTCGGCTACATGCTGCTCTGGGTGGTGCTGATCGCCAACCTGATGGCGATGCTCGTCCAGGCCCTCAGCGCCAAGCTCGGCATCGCGACCGGCATGAACCTGCCCGAGGTCTGCCGGGCTCGCTTCCCGCGCCCTCTGAACCTGCTGCTCTGGGTCCAAGCCGAGGTGGTGGCCATGGCGACCGACCTGGCCGAGTTCGTGGGGGCGGCGCTGGGGCTGAACCTTCTCTTCCACGTGCCGTTGCTGCCGGCTGGCCTGATCACCGGCGCCGCCGCCTTCGCCATCCTGGGCCTGCAGGCGCGGGGCTTCCGGAGCGTGGAGGCGGTCATCACCGGCCTCGTGGGGGCGATCGTGGTGGCCTTCGCCTTCGAGGTGTTCCTGGCCCGGCCCTCGGCGGCGGGGGTGGCCGGTGGCGTCCTCGTCCCCCGCCTCGATGGCCCCGGGAGCGTGCTCCTCGCCGCCGGCATCCTGGGGGCGACCGTGATGCCCCACGTCATCTACCTGCACTCGGCGCTGACCCAGCATCGCATCGTGGGCTCCGGGCCCGAGGAGCGACGACGGATCTACCGCTTCGAGCTCTGGGACGTGGTGATCGCCATGAGCGTGGCCGGGGCGATCAACATGGCCATGCTGATCACGGCCGCGGCCGTCCTCCACGGCCAGGGGGTGGCGGACCTGGGGGTCGCCTCGCGCGCCCTTGGCGCGCAGCTCGGCCACCACGCCGACCTCTTCTTCGGCCTGGGGCTGCTGGCCTCGGGGCTCTCCTCCTCCTCGGTGGGGACGATGGCGGGGCAGGTGGTCATGCAGGGGTTTATCCATCGTCGCGTCCCCCTCTTCCTACGCCGCTCGCTCACCATGGCCCCGGCCCTGGTCGTGCTCGCGATGGGCGTCGACACCTCGAGGGTCCTGGTCCTGAGCCAGGTCGTGCTCTCATTCGGCATCCCCTTCGCCCTGATCCCCCTCCTCCTCTTCAGCCGCGACCGTCGCCTGATGGGGGACCTGGTCAATCGGAGGCCCACCACCGCGCTCGCGAGCGTGGTCGTGGCTCTGATCGTGGGGCTGAACGTTTTCCTCCTCGGCCAGACGCTGAACCTCATCCCCGGCTGAGGCGAGGCTCAGCCCGAGGAGGGCACCTCCTCTCCCTCCTCCTCGTACTTGAGGGCCTCGTAGAGGGTGCCGCAGCGTCGGCAGCGACGCTGGAGGGTGATGGCCTGGGTCCCGAACAAGGAGATCACCTCGGTGTCGGCGGTGCCGCAGTGGGGGCAGCGGGCGCCCCGAGGAGGTGGACCGGGGAAGGGGCCTTCAGCGTCCGAGGTCACCCCGGGCTCGTCCCCCCGGCCCCGGAGGGGTGGTACCGACGCTCCTCCAGCCCACGCAGCATGTCGAAGGTGCGTGCGTCGATCTGGCCCGGACGGCTGCGGCGACGGCGCGGATCCCAGGCCGACCAGTCGATCTCCAGGTCGGGGGCCTGCGTCCCCAGCCGCCCCTCCAGCTCCGCGCGAAGCTCGGCCGGCCCCATCGCCAGCGCCCCCTGACGGTGCAGCTCGGCCACCTCCCCGTCCGATGGCCCGAACCACTCCAGGGCCTGACGCCACGCCTCCTCCAAGGGCTGCTCCCCGATGCCGGCCCGGAACCAGCTGCGGCCGTGCAGGAAGTGGTAGCGCTCCTCGCTGAGCATCTTGCGCAGCCGGGAGCGCAGCACCCCCACGTTGCCCTCCACGCAGGCCTGGATCATGACCGTGAAGGCCGTGTCCAGCACCGCGTTGGCGGCGACAAACTGGTCCCATGAGGTCCAGGGCTGGTCGAGATAGGGCAGGTTGAGATAGTCGGCAGGGTCTGACTCCCGGCCCAGGTGCCCGCGCTCACCCAACGGCTCCAGGCAGCCGTAGAGGACGCGTGAGTGGCCGAGGTCGTCGAGGCCCATGGCCGCGGCCGCGATATCCGCCTCCAAGGAGGGGGCGCGGATCGCCCACTCTGCGTAGCGCAAGCCGAGCAGCTGCTTGTTATCGGCCAGGCTCAGGATCAGGGTGCCCAGGCTCATTCCCCCTCCTCCCCTGGGGCCCAGAGCGTCACCATCGCCTCCCTGGGCACGATCGCCATCTCGATCCAGCGCTCCTCGTCGTAGGTCGCCCGCGCGTAGGCCGCGGCCAGGTCGTCGTCGGGCGCGACCACGCTGCCGACCAGGCGCAGCGGCTCGATCCGGGCCTTGCGCGCGAACACCTCGTACTCCCGCGCTCGCCCATGGACCCGGTTGAACCCCGCGCCGCTCATATCGCGAGCCCCCACATGCGCAACGCCTCACGGCCGGCCGGGCTCAGGCGGGCCGCGGTCCACGGCGGGTCCCAGACCACCTCGACGGCCACCTCGTCCACGTCGGGCTCGCGCAGCAGCCGCTCGCGGACGTCCTCGAGGATGAGGTCCGCGGCCGGGCAGCCCATGGCCGTGAAGGTCAGGTCCACCTCCACGCGCCGACCATGGTGACGGATGCCGTAGACCATGCCCAGGTCCACGATGCTGACCGGCATCTCGGGGTCCTGGACCTCGCGCAGCGCCTCCAGGAGCCTCGCCTCGGCGTCCACCTGCTCAGGCTCCGGCCGCGGCCTCGGGGTGGGCGCGACGAAAGCGGTGGAACTCCTCCTGCAGGGCGGCCACCATCTCGGCGTTGCGTGGGCCGCGGGCCCGCCAGCGCCGGAGCACGTCGTCCCACGAGCAGGGATCGGAGAAGTCCCAGCGCTTGGCCTCGGGGTCGAAGGTGCAGGGGAAGGGGTACTCCAGCACCCAGGTCTCGGCCCCGTCGTGCACCTCCCGGTGGGCCGGGACCCGGATCCCGATCTCCTCGCAGTAGGGTACGACCAGCGAGAGCCACCACTGTCGCAGCTGGTCGTTGGTCTTTCCCTTCAGCCGGTAGTCAAGTTGGGTCGAGTGGGTCTTGATGTGATCCGGGAGCCCGAACCACTCGACCGTGAGCGGGAACATCCAGTCCACCGCGCGCTGGAGTTCCGCTTTCGTCTCCCCGCCTGCCTGGGCCATGCGTCGGGCCCAGGTGCGGCCGTTGCGGAGGTGGAAGTTCTCCTCCAGCATCACCTTGTTCAGCCCCCGCTTCCAGGGCCCGTACGAGCATCGCTCGTGGATGTCGCCCAGCAGGCAGAAGCCCGCCTGATCGTAGAAGAGGTTGGCGACGATCAGCTCGGTCCAGCTCGTCAGCGGCACGTCGAAGGCGTAGGGATACCGAAAGGAGCGGGGGTCGCGGGAGAAGATCAGCTGCTCCTGGTCCTCACCCAGCTCCTCCAGGAGGTGGTAGGCGATGTGGGCATGGGCGAGCTCGTCCTGGATGATCGCCATGCCGGTCATGAAGGCGTTGACGCTGGGGGCGCGCTGGGTGGCGAGGTAGTAGGCGGGCGCGGAGATGAGCTCGGTGTCACCGGACACCAGCAGGGTGTGCTTCAGCTCCTGCAGATACCCCGGCGTCATCTCCGAGATCGACTCGATCGGCTCCCCCCGCTCGAGGAGCCGTTCGAAGGTCGGGTTGGCTGTGGCCATCGCGCTACCCCTCCTCTTTTCTGTCACTAGTATCCACGACCGTGGCAGAATCTGCAATAGATCGATAGAATCGCTCGGCTGGCTCCCGCAGCCGCCGGTTGTACTCCAAGAAGGCGGCGCGGGCGGCATGCCCGACCCAGGAGCGGGGGAGCAGCGCCTCCGGCAGGTCTGGGTCGCTGAAGGGGAAGCGCCGGAACTCATGGGTGAGGAGGAAGCGCCGGCGGAAGGCCTCACGCTCGTCGAGGTCCCCAGCGCGCCTGAGGTCTCGACGGGTCCGCTTCAAGAAGTCGGCGTAGCGGCGCTCCAGGTCGGTGAGGTCCCAGGCCCGGGCCACGATCTGGGCCGGGTCGAGAGGCCACTCGAGCGTGCCGTAGTGCATGGTGACCTCCTGCTCCACCCCGTAGCGGCGGATGAGGTCGCGCACCTCGTGGCGGAGGTCGTGAGGGGTGACGAAGAGCCCGTTGCCGAGCGAACCGAGGCCGAGGAAGCTCAGGCCCTGTCGCAGCCGGTCGCGTTGGCCGCGACGTGGCTCGGGGAGAGAGTAGGAGACGAGCAGCCAACGGCCGTCCCAGCAGGGCTGCCGGCTGCCGTAGATCCGGTTGGTCCCCTCCTCGATCAGCTCCAGCCCCCGCGGGCTGAGCGCGTAACGCGGCGGCCCGCCCTTGCGACGGGCGACCAGCCAGCCCTCCCTGGTCATGCGCGAGAGGGCGGAGCGCAGGGCGTTCCCGGAGACACCGAGCTCCTCGGCGACTCGCACCAACGCCCCTACCCTGACCTCCTCTTGGCCCAGCGGCCGGACGTAGTCGCCGTAGAGGGTGAAGAGCAAGGAGCGCGGGTTGAGCGGCGCCGGGGCCATCAGCAGCAAATCTATCCCGACGCCGGCCGGTACGCGGTCGCCGTCCGAGGGCCGGGTGGCCCGTTGGTAGAATGCACCTGCCCGGGGCCGCTTCACTTCCCGGGGCGCGACCCGGTGGCTATAGCTCAGCCCGGTTAGAGCACCAGACTGTGGATCTGGGTGTCGAGGGTTCGAATCCCTCTAGCCACCCCAGCAGCTTCCGGCACGCCCCCGTGCGGTCAGGGGTGTCGTCACGTCACCGCGAGATCCTCCCCGCCGTGCCCTCCGGTCTGGCCACGATCGTGCCCCCACTGCGGCCGGCCGCCTGCGTCGCCCTTGGCGGGCATCGCTCCGATGGGCCACGGGCGGTCCCTGGGCGCTGGCCACGCGCTGGCCCCGTGTTTGTGGCCGGCGACAGCCGGCGTCGACCTGCTCCCCCCGGGCTGGGCGGTCCCGGCCTCGGTGGGGCGCGATTGCCGGTCCGGCAGCCGGCGCAGGTCGAGGAGATGGACGACCTCCGGGGCCTCGCCCGAGGCCGTCTCCCCGGAGACGGTTGAGAGGACTACGGACCTCGAAGGCCCCGACGCCGTGCGGCCACCGCGGCGCCGGGGGCGTGAAGGTTCGCGGACTCACCAGGTCAGCGCCGCGAATCCAGCGCCGCCCCGGCCGAGACGACGGTTTCGCCTATGGCACCACCTCCTCGGCGAGAGGCGCGGCCGGCCGTGCTCAGGCGGGTGGGTCCTTCGAGCAACGTCGAGGGATTGGTCGAACCCCGGGGTCACCCGACGGCGGGCGGCGATCCGACCGTTCATAGGATGAGCGAATTCACGGCAGGCGATCGGTTGTAGGAGGTCCGAAAGATGACGCCGACGACCCAAGCCGTCACCAGGCCGACGGTGGCCAGGGAGCGCAGGCTACGGTACCCGCCGATCGCCGATCACGGCCTGATCGGGGACCTGCAGACCTCAGCCCTCGTCGCCGCCGATGGCACCGTCGATTGGTTCTGCTGTCCCCGCTTCGACTCGCCCAGCGTGTTCGCGTCCCTGCTCGACCACGAACGTGGCGGCTACTTCCAGGTCGCTCCGGATCAGGGCGACTACGTGACCAGGCAGCTGTACCTCCCGGACTCGGCGGTGCTCGTCACCCGATTCATGAGCGAGGACGGCGTTGGGGAGGTCCTCGACTTCATGCCCGTCGAGGAACCCGAGACGCCCACCCGTCATCACCGGCTGGTCCGGGTCATTCGGGTCGTGCGCGGCACGATGCGGTTTGTCGTCGAATGCGCACCGCGCTTCGACTACGGGCGGGCGTCGCATCGCCTCCACCTCGGCAACGGGGGCGCTGCCTTCCGCTCCTCCGACCTGCAGCTCGGCCTCCGTTCCACCGTCCCGCTCCAGCGCCGAGGTGAGGACGTGCGCGGCGAGGTCTCCCTCGGCGAGGGCCAGGTAGCGGGCGTGGTGCTGGAGTCAGACCCTGATGGCCCGCTCCGAGCTGTCACTCCAGAGGAGGTCCGGGACCTGTTCGACGCCACCGTCGCCCACTGGAGGTCCTGGCTGAACCGCTCGACCTACACCGGTCGCTGGCGCGAGATCGTCTCTCGGTCGGCCATGACCCTGCGACTGATGACCTACGCGCCGACGGGAGCGCTGGTGGCGGCCCCCACGGCCGGCCTGCCCGAGCAGCTGGGCGGCCAGCGAAACTGGGACTACCGCTTCACCTGGGTGCGCGATGCATCGTTCTCCATCTACGCCCTGCTCGGCCTCGGCTACACGCATGAGGCGGTGAAGTTCCTCCGGTGGATGAGCGCCCGCGTGGAGGAAGCGGCGGGCACCGACTCGGGGCCGCTCAAGATCATGTACCGGATCGACGGCTCGTCCGACCTCAGGGAGGAGACCCTCGAGCACCTCGAGGGCTATCGGGGCTCGCGGCCGGTGCGGATCGGCAATGGCGCCGCCGACCAGCTGCAGCTCGACATCTACGGCGAGGCGATGGACTCCCTGTTCCACGGGGAGCAGATGGGCCTCCGGGTCGGACACCCCGGTTGGGAGAAGCTCAACCAGCTCATGGACTGGCTGGTCGCCAACTGGGATCAGCCCGACGAAGGGATCTGGGAGACCCGTGGTGGCCGCAAGCACTTCACCTACGGGCGCCTCATGTGCTGGGTGGCCCTGGACCGGATGATCAGGATCGCCCGCGATCGTGGGTTCCCGGCCGACCTCGCGCGTCTCGTCGCCGAGCGTGACCGGATCTACCGGCAGATCGTGGAGCGCGGCTGGAATCCGCAAAAGGGCGCCTTCGTCCAGCACTACGAGAGCGACGTCCTGGATGCAGCGGTGCTGCTCATGCCGCTGGTGGGCTTCGCCTCACCACTCGACCCGATGTGGCAATCCACCCTGCGTGCGATCGACCGGGAGCTGGTCTCGGACAGCCTCGTCTACCGCTACGATCCCAACGCATCGCCGGACGGTCTGCCTGGCGAAGAGGGGACCTTCTCCATCTGCACCTTCTGGTACATCGACGCCCTGGCCCGCTCTGGCCGGCTCGAGGACGCGCGCCTCGTCTTCGAGAAGATGCTGACCTACGCCAACCACCTGGGCCTGTACTCGGAGGAGATCGGGCCCAGTGGGGAGCAGCTGGGCAACTTCCCCCAGGCGTTCAGCCACCTGGCGCTGATCAATGCCGCGATCAACCTCGACTTCCAGCTCGACCACGGTGCGGGCTCCGTGGACGTCCTCCACCGGGCCGGGAGCAGCGTCTCGTAGGTGGCTGGCGCCCCGTCGTCACCCGGACGTGGGGCACGATCGACCCGGCGGGGTCGACGCGCTCGCCGACGGCGCCTCCTCAGCGCTCGTCCCGGACCCGCTTCGCCTTGAACTCGGTCTTGGGCAGCGATCCCGTCGGCACCACCTCGACGTCGGGTCGGACGTCGAACCGGGCCCGCATCTCGTCCACGATGCGTCGCACCACCGGAGCTGGGTCCGTCACCTCCTCTCGCACCTCGACCTGGAGGCGGAGCCGCTCGGCGCCACGGTCGGTCCGGTCGAGGACGATGAGGAACTCGTCGCCCAACTCGGGCATCCGCCGCAGCAGGTCCTCAACCGCGCTGGGGAAGAGGGTGACCCCGCGCACGTTCAGCATGTCGTCGACCCGACCGCTGAGACCCGGGCAGTGGAGATGCGTCCTGCCGCACGGGCAGGGCTCGGTGGAGAGAGTCGTGAGGTCCCCGACCAGGAAGCGGACCTGCGGCGAGGCCTCGGAGCAGAGGTTGGTGATGACGACCAGGCCGGGGGTACCGGGCGGGACCGGCGCATGGGTCAGCGGGTCCACCGTCTCCACCAGGTGGGTGTCCTCCATGAAGTGAAGGGCGTGACCGCAGGTGTAGCCGCCGCAGGACGGCGCCGCCTCGGTGCAGCCGTAGAACTGGTGGATCTCGACCTCACCCCAGGCCTCGCGGATGCGAGCCTGGGTCGCCTCGGGGCAGGGCTCACCGAGGCAGATCAGCATCCGGACGCCGCTCCGGCGCGGGTCATGGTGCATCTCGCGGAGCACCCCGGCCAGGAAGAGGGCGAAAGAGGGGGTCGCCGCCACGACCGTTGGCCGATAGGTCGCTACGGCGGCAGCCCTGGCCCGGGAGTCCATCCCCCCGCTCGGGATGACTGGGACCTCGAGCCGGTTGAGCGCGTAGAGCATCCCCCACATGGCCACGTGAGGACCGTAGCCGAAGCAGAGAATGGCCCGATCCCCGGGCCTGACGCCCATGGCCCAGAGCGCCCGGGCGTTGGTCCAGGTCCACATCTCCCGGTCGAAGCTGGTGTACCGGAAGGGGCGAGGCTGGGCGGTCGTGCCGGAGGTGGTGAACATCATCCAGCCGTGACGGTTCCAGTAGTCGTCGTCAACGGCTGTGTACTCCCCGAACGGCGGCTTGCCGGCCACGTCCAGGCTCATCTCCTCCTTCGTCGTCAGCGGCAGTCGGGAGAGGTCGTCGAGCGAGCGGATGTCGGAGGGGTCGATGCCGGCGGCGTCGAGCTTGCGGCGATAGAACGGGGAGTGCTCGTAGAGGTAGCGGACCGCCAGCTGCAGCTTCTGCCCTTGCACCTCTCGGAGGCGCTCGCGGGGCATCCGATCGTACTCCGGGCACCAGAAGCGGTCGTCGGCTGGCGCCTCACGGTGACAGACGTGCGAGGTCAGCAGCGAGCGCCAGCGTTGCCTGAGTTCCATGCTCATCACGTCACCTCCCTCCTGACGATCTCGGCACCGGCCGTCAGCGCTTGGAGCTTGTGGACGGCAAGCCAACGAGGGGTCTCCCAGAGCCCGCAGTCGGGCACGGCCCAGACCCGCTCCGCTGGCAGGTGGGCGAGGACCTGGCGCAGGCGGTCGGCGACCTCCTCCGGCCGCTCGCGGTGGTAGCTCTTGACGTCGATCACCCCCGCCCCCAGGTCCTGGGGCAGCTCCGCCCGTGCGAACTCCGACACCTCGGCCATCTCCCGGTTGGCGAACTCCAAGAAGAGGACGTCCGCCCGGGCGTCGCGGAGCCCGGGGAGGAGCTGTCGATAGCTGCGGGGCGAATGCGGTCGGCCGCGGAGGTTGCCGAAGCAGAGGTGGAGGCCGATCAGCGCCTCCACCCCCTCCACCGTCCGGTTGAACAGCTCCACGAGATACGAGGGGGAGGCCCAGGAGGCGGCGTGCGAGGACTCGTCCACCTGGACGAACCGGCAGCCGGCCGCGACCAACCGTCGCAGCTCCGCGTTGACGATCCCGGCCAGGTCCCAGAGCAGCTCCTCGCGGCCCCGGTAGCCCCCCACCAGCCGCATCGGCTGGCTGAGGGTGAGCGGTCCCGGGCAGGCCACCTTCACCAATCGTCGGCTCCGGCTCGTGGCGAACTCGAACTCGGGCACGGTGCCCAGCCCCTCGGGCGCGCTCAACCGCTCCTCGACCTCGTAGATGGGGGTCGAGTCGTAGAGGTACGGGCCCAGGCGACGCCGAGGCGGCTGGGCCCGAAGACCGCGAAGGCGCGCGTAGAAGGAGAGGATGAAGTCGTGGCGCCGGACCTCGCCGTCGCTGACCACGGCGAGGCCGGCCCGCTCCTGGTCCAAGATGGCCAGCTGGGAAGCGTCCTCGATCACCTCCCTGAGGTCGGTCTCGCCCAGCTCGCCGGCCCTGATCCGCTCCAGAGCGATCAGGTAGATGGCGGGGAGGGCATGGCTACCGATGGGAGCGGCCGGGATCAGGCCCAGCTCGGGACAGCGCCGGGTCACCGCCTCGCCCTGCCCCCTGGCGGTTCGGGGAGGCGCCGGCCCGGTTCGGCCTCGAGCCAGCCCCCTTCGCCTGCCTCCGCCCCCCGTCCTCGAGGGCGCGCGATCAGAAGTGGAGGGGCTGGCCGCACCTCATGCTCTCCAGCGCGTAGATGTACATCCCGGCCGACCACGCCTGCAGCTCCCGGCCCATCGGCCGCCCCGTCTCCCCGTGGAGCCACTCGTTGAACTCCCACTCCTGGGTCTTGCCCTGGCGGTTGGCCTCGGCCAACCGCACCAGCTCCCGCTCCGCGGCCTCGCGCCGGCCCGCCTTGATCAGGGCGGCCACGTAGAAGCCACCGATGAACGGCCAGATGCCGCCGTTGTGGTAGTGGTTCGGGATGTTCAGGTTCCGGTTGAGGTAGTAGTCCCGCCAGTCGCGGTCCCCGGGGAGGATGACCGGATAGAGGGCTTTGACGGGATACGGCGAGTGGACCCCTACCTCGTCGATGTAGTCGAGGATCAACGATGCCTGCCGCTGGTCGGCGATGTCGAACAGGATGGTCAGCAGGTTGCCGAGGCTGTCGAACCAGTGGCCGAGCGTCCGGAAGCCGACGTAGGGGAGGAAGTAGGGCCGCTCGCGAACCAGCGAGTGCTTGTAGCCGGCGAGGATGTCGTACTCCTCGTTGAGGAGGTCGCTCTTCTGCAGCTCCCGGTCCACGTCCACCCACAGCAGCTTCCGCACCGTTGCCCGGATCTCCTCAGAGGTATGGGCGTAGCGCTGGGCGGCCTCCGGGTCGAACCTGGCCGCCAAGCCGGCGGCGACCGCCAGCCCCCGACAGGAGACCGCGTTCGCGTACAGCCCCCGCCCGCGCACGGCCAGGTGGTCCATCCAGTCGGCCCCCTCTTGCATGGCCAGGAGGCCGCTGTGATAGACATCCTGGGCGAGCAGCCACTCGCAGGTCCTCCGGATGTGCGGCCAGTGGCGTTCAAGGAACGCCTCGTCCTGGGTCGCCTCGAAGTAGAGATGATGGCCGATGAGGTACCAGGCGTTTCCGTCCATGTAGGCGCGAAAGTCCGTCCTTCGGTCCTTGATCACCACGTTTGATGGGATGCAGCCGGACTCGGCCTGATGGTCGCTGAGTGTTTCAAGGCTGCGACGAAGCGCGGCTCTGATCTCGACATCATCGAGCAGAATGGCTCCGAGCAATGTGATCATGCTGTCCCTCGCCCAGATCTGGGGATAGCCACTGGCCAGAGCGGAGGCTTTGATACCCATTTGGTCGATGCAGGCGTGCAGCACTTGACACGCCTCTCGGTAGGCGATGTCCAGCATGTCCATGCGCCGATTGTATCGCCGGCGCTCGATGGCAGAGACGGTGCGGTCGGACGGTGAGCCCATCCCCGATGGGGGGCCTGGCGAGAGCTGTGCCTCGCCTCACTCAGCGGGGCCAGCCTCGGCGGCGGCGTGGACGCACGGGAGCTCGATCGCCACCTCGGGACGACGGCCCCGGGAGGTGCCGCGCCCGGACGTGATCCCGAGCCTCGGCACGAGGCATCTGGCCACGGCCATGCGACGTCGCGTCCCTGCGACGCCGTCCCTCACGTGCCCCAGGCCCGGGTGGGGCTCGGTCGGCTCCACGAGGTGCGTGGCGTCCAGGTCGCCGTGACAGAGATGGAGCCGGGCTCCGCCTCCGGGGCACGACCTTTGAGCGCCGGCCGAAGGCGTCGGCGAAGAGCTGCTCGATGGCCAAGAAGCGGGGCGCGTTGGGCCAGCGGCCGTCCCTCTGCAGCATCTCGCTGCCCGCGTCCCATTGCCGGGCGAGGTCGTGGTGGGGGGCAGCGTCCTCAAGACTCACGCCTCCACGAGACCCTGCAGGATGCCCGCGCTCCTGGGCGTGGCCCAGCTCCCCGAAATGGCGCCCCCTGGGGTCGACCCCGTCCGCCAGCCGGAGCGGGAGGAGCTGGATCGGGGTGCCCCCGCCCACCGGGCTCGCCGTCGAGGACGCGCTTCAGGTGCGGCCCCGGCGCGAGCCAGCAGCCCAGCCCTGGCCCGAGCGTGCCATCGTGGGCGAGCGCGTGGCGAGACGACCGATGGCGGGGGGCGGCGCTGACCCGGAGAGTCGAGGATGCACGACATTGCCGGGCAGGGATGCCTCGAGTCACGTCGCCTCGCGAGAACGGCGCGGACGTCCCCCCGAGCGCTCCGACCTTGCTCTCATCTCTCAATGTCAAGCCGTGCACATGTTCATTCTCAAGAAGGCTCAATTGTATGTGAGATTGTCAAATGCCGAAACAATTTGGTGAATAGAGTGTCATTGCGGTGTCGACCACCTGGCTCCGAAACTGGTCCCAGATCGACCACGGACTGAACGTCCCGATCTGAACCTCGTGGGAGGCCCCGACCGGCACGGGGACTCCCACGACCAGCCCGTGGGCTCAGGGGGAAAGGAGCAGCAATGGCCGACTACGATGTCGCGTTATCCCGCCGTCAGCTGGTGCGTGCTGCGATGGCATCGACCATCGGCACCACCATCGAGTGGTACGACACCATCCTCTACGGGACCTTGGTCAGCCTCTACCTGGGGCGACAGTTCTTCCCCAGCCGGGATCCGCTCACGAGCGCCCTGGCTGGCTACGGCTCACTGTTCGTGAGCTTCCTCGCTCGCCCTCTGGGCGGGGCCATCTTCGGCCACTTCGGGGATCGCGTGGGTCGCAAGGCGACCCTGGTGGCGACCTTGCTCGTCGCCGGCCTTTGCTCGGCCGGGGTGGGGCTGCTTCCCACCTACGACCAGGTGGGGATCGTGGCGCCGATGCTGCTGGTCACGCTGCGGGCGCTGCTCGGCCTCTCTTTGGGCGGGGAGTGGGGAGGGTCGGTGCTGCTGACCCTGGAGTGGGGCAACCGAGCCCGACGGGGCTTCTGGTCGTCCTGGCCCCAGATCGGCGCTCCCGCGGCCTCGGCCCTGTCCTTCGCCCTCTTCCAGCTCGCCGCGCTGACCTTCGGGCGCACCTCCACCTGGGCCTGGCGGGCGCCCTTCCTGTTCGGCCTGGTGCTGGTGGCGGTTGGCCTCTACCTGCGTCTCGGGGTGCTCGACACCCCCACCTTCACCCGCCTCCTGGAGGCGCGCCGGACGGAGCGGCGCCCGGTGCTCACCGTCCTGCGCCGTAGCCCGGGACCGGTCGTGCTCAGCTGCCTGACTGCGATGGGCCAGCAGGCGCCTCAGGTCGTCTTCGGGACCTTCGCCGTTGTCTACGCCACGACGGTCCTCCGCTACCCGATGGGAACGGTCAGCCTGTTCTTGCTCGCGGCCGGGGTCCTGGGCGCCCTCGTCACCCCTTGCTGGGGGTTGGCCTCCGACCTGGCCGGGCGTCGCCGGACGTTCGTCGTCGGCCTCGTGGCCATGCTTGGCTACAGCTTCGTGTACTGGTGGCTCGTTGACACTCGGGTCGTCAGTCTGTTCTTGGTCGCGGCCTTGTTGGCAACGGTCGTCGGCGCCATGACCAGCGGCCCCCAGGCCGCCTACGTGGCGGAGAACTTCACCGGCCGGCTGCGCTACAGCGGCACCTCCCTGGGCGTGGGCCTGGGGGCGGTGGTGGCTGGCGGCCCGGCCGCCATCATCTCCACGGCGTTGCTCCAGCGCTTCCACAGCTCGACCCCCATCGCCCTCTACCTGGCCGGCACCTGCCTGGTCAGCTTGATCGCTGCGGCCTTGCTGCGAGACCGTTCCGGCCAGGACCTTGCCGTCGAGTACGACGAGCCCTCCGGGCTGCCGTTGGCCGAGGCCAGCGTGTGAGAGGGAGGTGGATGGCGATGTTGCCCGCGACCGCGACCCTAGCCGAGCGATTCCGCTGGCACCTGCCCGCCTTTGCGGTCAGGGGGGCTCGCCTCTACGAGCACCTTTGCCGGGAGGCAGCCGACGAGCTGGAGCGGGTTGGCCCCCTCCACGACCTGCTCAGCCCGTACGCGGCGGAGCCACCACGTCGGTTCTTGCCGCTGCGGCTGTTGGCGGCGGTCCACGGCTGGGTGCTCCGAGGCGACCTCCCTGACCTGGCCGGGCACTACCCGTCGGCCGGGGGCAGCCGGCCTCCGGACGGGGCATGGCCGCTCTTCCGTGCCGCCTGCCTCGAGCGCGCGGAGGAGCTCGCGCGCTTCCTCGCGCTTCCCCTTCAGCACAACGAGGTGGCGAGGGCGGTTCCGTTGGCCTGCGGCTTCGACTTCATCGCCGGCGAGACCGGCCTGCCGCTGCGGCTCCTGGAGGTGGGGGCCAGCGCCGGGCTCCTCCTGCGTTGGGATCACTACCGGGACCGTCCCTGGTTCCAGGCGTTGTATGGGTCACGACCGGCGTCTGAGATCCGAGGTGAGGTCGGTGAGCGCCGGGGTTGCGACCTCCACCCCATCGACCCGACCGACCCCGACCAGGCTCTCCGCCTCTGCTCCTACGTCTGGGCCGACCTTCCAGGGCACCTGCGCATGCTGGAGGAGGCGCTAGAGATCTGCCGAGAGGTGCCGGCGACGGTGGAGCGAGCGAGCGGGGAGGAGTGGCTGGAGCGGCAGCTGGCCACCTCCCACCCCGGGCGGGCCACGGTGGTCTTCCATTCCCTGCTCGAGGCCTCAGCGGGCCCCGAGACCATGGCCAGGATCCGGGGGGTGGTGCGAAGGGCCGGCGACCGGGCCACCGCCGAGGCTCCCCTGGCCTACCTCCGATTCGAGGCGGGGGCAGAGGGCGAGTCGACGTCCAGCCAGGCGATGATGCGGGTCACGGTCGTCCTCTGGCCGGGAGGGGAGGAGCGCCTGCTGGCCATGGCCGATGTCAACGGCTGGTACCTCCGTCGGCCGTGACTGGCGGGGAGGCCTCGGCCCCTCCGGGACCCTGCCGCGTGCTGGATGACGACGGCGCTACCTTCTCATCGATCCCGCCGCGTCGGCCAGCACGAAGTCGTAGGCGAGCCGCGCATGGGGCCCCTCGATGGGCCGTCCGGCGGGATCGAGTCCCGAGGAGCGCCGCTCCACATCCCTGATCAGGGACCGCTTGACGCCGAATACGGCATCGGAATCGAGGTAGCGGTCGCCGGCGATGAACACGTGCGTCACCAGCGTCTCGTGGCCGGGATGGCGGATCATGAAGTGGACGTGGGCGGGCCGGTAGGGGTGGCGTCCTTGAGCACGGAGCAGCTCCCCGACGGGGCCGTCGTTGGGAATGGGATAGCTGGAGGGGATGACCGACCAGAACCAGACCCGGCCGTCCCGGTCGGTGCGGAAGCGCGCCCGGAGCTGGGTCTCGTCGCCACGCTGCACGTCGTAGAAGCCTTCGGCGTCCGATTGCCAGGTGTCGACCAGGGCATCGGCCACCGGCTCCCCGCTTCGCGAGCGCACGGTGCACTCGACCAAGAGGCGCTCGCCCGGGGCATCTCCGGAGATGTCAGCTCCTGCCGGTTGCTCGGGGGGGTTCTCGACGTAGAAGGGGCCGAGCACCGTGCTCTCGGTCACCCCTTCGCCAAAGCGATGGTTGATGGCGTCCACCAGCATTGACACACCCAGCACGTCGGAGAGCAGGATGAACTCTTGACGGCTGGGCGAGCAGATCTGCCCGGTCCGGGTGAGGAAGTCGATGGCGGTCCTCCACTCCTCCATGGTTGGCTCCACCTCGCGCACGAAGGCGTGAAGGTGACGCACTAAAGACTCGCTCACCTCACGTAGGCGGGGGTTGGGACAGTTCCGGAAGCTGTCCAGGACCGCTTGGGTGATGGAGGGCTCGTCGACCTCGCTCATGACACCTTCCTCCAGATCTCCGACGCCGGCCGGCCAGCGAGCCAAGCGGCGCCCTGTGCGTACAGGGCCTCGACCTCGGGCCCCGTGAGCCCTGGCATGTCCGGCTTGACCTTGTAGCCCAGCATCGTCTGCAGGTAGGCCAGGTGACGGTACCCAGGTGGGAAGCGCTCCAGGAGCGCGTTGTCGAGCCGGATCGTCGCCGAGGGGTCGATCGGGTCGAGCCGGTCCTTCTCGTAGATGGGCTGGCGGAGCACGATGGCCCAACGCCCATCGCGTTGCTCGAAGAAGTCGTAGAAGCGCCCGGTGCAGACGACGTCGCAGAGCACCCCGTGGACCTCTCCGCGCTGAGAGATAGTCATCTTCGTCTGGGCGATCGCCCGGCAGCCCGAGACCTCGATCGAGGTGCCACCCAGGAAGTGGAGGATGCTGACCCCACGCTCCCAGCCTTCGCGGCTCACCCGGATGAACTCCTCCGCCGAGCCCTGGAACCAGGTGGCCATCATGCGCCCGTCCTCATGCCACACGGTCCGGAACCGTTCCCAGTCGCCAGCGTCACGCCAGACGACCCAGCTCTCGATCACCTCCCGGATCGCGAGTCGGTCCAGCAGCGTCACATCCCTCACGTCCATCGAGCCCGTGCCTGCCTCTCCCTTAGGGCTGCCTCACGGAGACCGGCCCGACCATGCGTCGATCCGTCGTCGCCGCCTGCCCATCCCGTCATCGCGGCACCCGGTGCCGTCGGGGTGCCCGCCCCTCGAGGGCTGCGAACACCGCTCGCCCCACACCTCGAAGGGTACACCTCGCCGGGGCGCCTGTCCGGGCTTGGCCGCAGCTCCCGGCTGGGGCGCCGAGGCTCGCGTCGTCCCTCGGGATGGGCGTCCCACCGTGGGGGCCTCGCTCCTCGGCCGAGGGATGGTGCCGTCCGGTCCAGGCCTGGCCCATCTCGAACGCCGACGGGGCCGCGCGACCGTGCTCACGCCGCCGCTGGCCTCGTGGCGCCTGGTGGCGGCCCACCGGTCCCCGAGCGGCCCCTGGGGGCGCGGTCGATGCCACCCACCCCCGACGCGCGGGCTCACCCCGTCCACCTACCGACCTGGGCAGGCCCGGGCCAGGTGGCGATCGTTGACAACCTTTCCGGCGTTCGATAAGGTTCTGCCGGCCAGGGGCGGACATCGAGCATCCTGGGGGGCCGCCCCACGGCCATTCCGGACGGCGATGCCCGGCCGGCTGCAGGGGGAAGCGATCCACGGGACAGGATGGGCGCGGCTCGGCGAGGTGCCCTCGGGCGGGGTCGCGCGCGATGCGACGGGGACGCTCCGCTCCTGATGACGGCCGTCGGTGGCATCGACGATTGGGTCGACATGGCCGGCGTTCCGCCCGGCTGCTTCACGAGGAGTGCGAAGTTGACGGACCTGAGGTCAGCCCTGAGCGACGATGCCTCAAGGGGCGGGGCTGGGATCGTGCCCCAGGGCACGGCTGTGGCCCCCCACGCCCGAGGTCGGGGAGCGGGCACGGGCGTCTGGCGACCGAGGTGAGCGATCGGCTGCGGCTCACGAACGGCCGGCTTCGGACCATGGACGCCGCCCGGCCGGTGGCGAGCGACCTTCTGGTCGAGGACGGGCTCATCGTCGATGTGCTCGGTCCCGGGACGGAGCTCCCAACCGAGTCCTCGTGGCAGGTCGTCGATCTCGAGGGCGCCACGGTCCTGCCCGCGTTCAGCGACTGCCATCTGCACTTGACCCAGACCGGGCTCCAGCTCTTGGACCTCGACCTGAGCGGGGTTGGCAGCGTGGAGGAGGGGCTCGACCTCCTGGCCGCGGCGGCCCGGGCCGGCGACGGGGCGATGATCCGAGGATGGAACTACGACGATACCCGCTCCGGACGCCCGCTGACCGCCCACGACCTGGGCCGGGTGACGGATCGTCCAGTCTTCCTCGGGCGTGTTGGCAACCTCGCCAGCCTTGTGAACGCGGCGGCGATGGAGCTGCTGGGCGTGCCCGAGGGCATGGCCGGGGTGCTACGCGACGCCAAGGGCGAGCTCAGCGGTTGGCTGACGGGGCAGGCGCATCTCTACGCGTTGCGGGAGCTCCACCGATGGCTGGGGGAGGAGGAGCGGCGGAAGGCCCTGGACGCCGTGGCTGCACAGGCCCTGGCGTCGGGCGTCACCTGCGTCCACGCCATCGAGGGCAGCCGGTTTGGGCAGCTCATGGGGGGACGGACCGAGCCCAACCACCCCCTCGAGCGTGTGCTGGCGGCCCATCTCCCGCTCGACGTGATCCCGTTCGACACCCAGATCCACGGGCTGGGGGACCTCGGGCGCATCGCTCGAGCTGGCCTCCGTCACGCCGGTGGCGATCTGTTGGTGGACGGGACCCTCGGCCCGGGGGCGATCGAGGGGGTGGCCCGGGCGGCCTTGAGCCTCCCCTATACGGATGGGATCGGCGGCCGTGGCCAGCTCCTGGCTACCCGTGAGCGACTGCGGGAGCTGGTGATCGTCGCCGTCGATCAGGGGCTGCAGCTCGCTCTGCACGCGGTCGGCGACCGCGCCATCACCCTCGTCCTCGATGCGATCGAGGACGTCAAGCGCGAGCGCCCCGAGGTGACGAACGCCCGCCTGCGGATCGAGCACGGGGTCCTCCCCGCCGAGTCCGACGTGGAGCGAGCCGCCCGCCTCGGGATCGTGTTCTCGGTGCAGCCGGCGACCGAGCTGCGCTTCGGCGGTCGGCGAGGGCACTACGCCGACCTCCTCGGCGAGCTCCGGGTCAGGCGCACCAACCCGTTGCGGGAGCTCGCCGCTGCCGGCGTTCGCCTGGCGGGGGGGACCGCGAGCCCGCTGGCGCCGTTGAGCCCGCTCTTGGGGGTGGTGGGGGCGGTGCTCCACCCCTTCGAGGGGCATCGCCTGGACCGGGAGGCCGCCTTCGCCCTCTACACCACCGGAGCCGCGTGGGCGGCCTTCGAGGAGGGCCGGCGGGGGATGCTGCGTCCCGGCTTCCTGGCCGACCTGGTGGCCCTGGATCCAGATCCCTTCCAGCTGCCGGTGGAGCGGCTGCCGGAGGTGCAGGTCTCCCGAACCTGGCGTCGTGGGCGCGAGGTCTTCCGCTTGCCCGCGCGCCGGCAAGGGGACCTGGTGCCGACGGGGTGAGGGACGGTCCAGCCCGCTATCTCGCGCCGCTCAGGAACTCGAGCGCGACCTCGGCCAGGACCGCGACCCCGATGGGGAGGGCGGACTCGTCCAGCTCGAACCGGGCCGTGTGCACGGGCCGCGGCTCCGGCCACTCGGGTGAGCGCACGCCCAGCCGTAGCATGGCGCCGGGGACCCGCTGGAGCACGAAGGAGAAGTCCTCGGCCGCCATCTCTGGCTCCGCCTCCAGAACCGCCTCCGGGCCGAGCACGGCGCATGCCGCCCCGGCCAGTAGCTCGGCCATGGCCGGGTCGTTGACGGTCGGTGGGTAGCGCATGTGGATGTCGACTCGGGCTGACGCCCGCAGCGCCTCCGCCACCCCGCTCGCGACCTCCTCGAGCCGCCGTTCCATCTCCTGCATGAGGTCGTCGCGGTAGGCTCGGATCGTGCCCTGCAGCTCGGCGCGGTCAGGGATCACGTTGGGGGCGGTGCCCGCGCTGATCCGGCCGAGCGTGAGCACTGCGGCCTCGGTGGGCGGCACCTCCCGGCCCACGAGCGTCTGCAGGGCGCACACCACCTGAGCCGCCACCACCACCGGGTCGACCGCCTGGTGGGGGCGCGAGGCGTGACCCCCTCGGCCGTCGATGGTGACGGTGAAGGCGTTGGCCCCGGCCAGCACGGGCCCGGGCGCGGTGGCCACGGTGCCGACCGGGTGCTGGTGGGAGACATGCAGCATGAAGGCCGCGTCGACCGGGGGGGCGTCCAGCACGCCCTCCTCGATCATCCGCAACGCTCCCGCCCCGCCCTCCTCGGCCGGCTGGAACATGAGCTTGACGTTGCCGGCGATCTCGCCCCGGCGCTCGACCAGGAGCCGGCTCACCCCCAGCAGGATGGCGGTGTGGGCGTCGTGCCCGCAGGCGTGCATCACCCCCGGGGTCTGGGAGGCGTACTCCCGATCTGACCCCTCCTGGATGGGGAGGGCGTCCATGTCGGCGCGGAGGAGGACGGTTCGTCCCGGCCGTCCTCCCTCGATGAGGCCGATGACCCCGGTGCCGGCGATCCCGGTGCGGGCGGGGATGCCGAGCTGCTCTAGACGTGAGGCGACCAAGGCGGCCGTCTCTCGCTCGTGATAGGCCAGCTCCGGGCGGCGGTGGATGGCGCGTCGGTCGGCAATGACGGTGCCGGCCAGGGCTCTTGCGGCTTCGAGGATGCTTGACATCGCAAGCTGAGTCTAATACTGCTACCGTACTTGCCAAGGGACTGCCGCTCTGGCAGGATGGGCGTCCCCTCGACGGGACATGGCGACCACGCTCGACGACCTCGAGCGCTGGGGCGAGGCGTCCCCGCCTTCCCCGCTCGCCCGCAAGAGCCGCTGGCGGGTGGCCGAGGCGGTGGGGGATGCCGCCCAAGGCCGCAGGCAGCGGCGGCTCGATCGGGTCAGCTGGGACGTCGATGCCGCCCCAGATCGTCTCCAGGCCTTCGTGCACGAGCCCTTTGGTGACCCGGAGGGGATCGGTGTCCTGGACGGGACCGGCTTCCTAGGGGCCCCATCGGAACGTGTTCCGATGGGGCCCCCTGACCGACGCCACGCCGCGTGGGCACGGGTTCCTGGACCGGTGCCGGGAGCTGCCCGGGGCCTGGTGACCCGGCGCGCCGGGCGCCCCGGAGCCGGAGCAGGCCATCGTCAGGCTGGAGCACGCCTGGGCGCAGGGTGGCAACCGTGATGGTTCCTCGGTCCGCTGTCCCCAGCTCGCCCACCACCAGTGGGACGCCATGGCTGGCCGCTCCACCGTCCAGATCCCCCCTCACCTCGGCCGTGGAGATCAGCTCGATCGGGACGCCGTTCGCCGCCCTATCGGTTCGCTCCCCCGCGCCCTGGGACCGGCGAGGCCTTCGCCCTGCAGGCGCCCGAGTTCCAGCTCCTCGACTCCCGGCCCTTGGGCGGTGCCAGGCTCCTCGGCCAGCCCTGGCGCTGCCTGAGCGTCCGCGACGAGCGCCATGCCCACCTCGACCGTGGCTTCCTCCCCCTGGCAGCCGCTCTCCCCGCTTCAAACGACGCACCAAGACCACCACGTGAGGCATACCCTTGGGCACGGGCCTGCCGCCGTGGCCGATGGTCGGGCAGGGGCCTGGGTGGACCCTGCGCCGTCGTCAGGCGCGAGCCTCTCGACCTCAGGGCAGGTTCCGTCGCCGCGGCCCGTGGTCGTGGATGGTGAAGGCCCGCGGACGCGTCCAGCCGCGCACGCCTTGGGAGAGCCTGCCCGGGGTGGTCTGGCTTTTGATCAGGTACTCCAACGCCCCCAACTGCAGCCCGCGTTGGACCAGCTCCTCCTCGCTGTAGTTGCTGACGATCACGACGGGGATACCCCGCGTCCGTGGCGCGGCTCGCAGGCGCTCCAGGAAGGCAAGACCGTCCATACGCGGGAGACGGATGTCAAGGAAGATCAGGTCGGGGAGCTCTCGCTCCAGCATGACCAGCGCCGCCTCGGCGTCACCGGCCACCCTCACCGTGTAGCCGTCCTGCTCTAGCTTGAGCCGATACATGTCCGCCAAGGCGGCGTCGTCCTCCACCAAGAGAACGGTGACCTCATCCTCGCAACGTTCCATCGATGGTGCCCCTTCGCTCCTCATGGGATGCTCGCGATGCGCTGCCGACGGCCCCCCTCCGGGGCGTCGCTGCCAAGGCGATTGTGACAGCGCGTCACCTCTTCGACCGATCCATCTTTCGTGACCTGCCCTCGGCACGGGCGTGGCGGCCCGGTCGGTGGGGCTGGCCTGTCCCGCTCCAACCCCCGGCTCCATGATTGGGGATGACGATGGCGCATGTCGAGCTGATCGCGGGGGGGCCGCCGCCGGGGGTGACCTTCCGGGAGCACACCGCGGACGTGATCCTCGAGGCGACCGGCCCGACCTTGGAGAGCTGCCTGGCCCGTGCGGGCGCGGGTCTCTTCGCCGTATTCGCCCCCCCGCCGACCGGCGAGCCTCTCTCCACCCAGGAGATCCGGGTCGAGGCCCCGTCCGTGGAGGAGCTGTTGGTCGCCTGGCTGGAGGAGCTGCTGTACCGCAGCGAGGTTGGGGGCATGGTCTTCTCACGTTTCGAGGTCGAGGTCGGCCCCGGGGCCGGCCCGACCCTGGCCTTGGTCGGCAGGGTGGGAGGCCGACGGCTTCGGCCCGAGGACGAGCTCGTCGGCCCTGCGGTGAAGGCGGTGACCCGTCACGAGCTCCGGCTGGGGCCGGGTGGGGAGGGATGGCTGGCCCATGTCGTGCTCGACGTGTGAGACCCTGGCGTGACCTGACCGGGTGACCGGCGACGCCGGCGCTGGTCGGTCGCTGGCCGGCGTGGATACGATGGATCGAGGCCGGCGTCGTCGAGCCGGCAGGCTGGAGATGTCGCTCATGGAGCCGAAGAAGTCCTTCCCGGAGTCAGCCCCCCTCTGGCGTGGTCGGCCTTGGGGACGGCCGTGATCGAGCTCTCCCGCCGCGACGGCTGCGCGCTGCTGACGCTCAACCGCCCCCAGGTGATGAACGCCCTCACCTTCGCCATGCTCGACGAGCTTGAGGGCCACCTCGAGGAGGTGGTGCACATGGGGGTTCGGGCGGTGATCGTGACCGGGGCGGGCGACCGTGCGTTCTGCGCCGGGGCTGACATCGACGAGTACCGCAGCCGCTCGCCGATCGAGAACAAGCGCCGGATGCAGCGGGGACAGGCCCTCTTCCAACGCCTGGAGGACCTGCCCCTGTTGAGCGTGGCCGCCATCAACGGCTATGCGCTCGGGGGCGGGCTTGAGCTGGCTCTCGCCTGCACCTTCCGGGTGGCGGCGCGGGGAGCCAGGCTGGGCTGCCCCGAGATCAAGCTGGGGCTGATCCCCGGCTACGGGGCCACCCAGCGCCTACCCCGCCTGATCGGGCCCGCCCGGGCACGGCAGCTGATCTTGACCGGCCAGATGATCGATGCCGACCGGGCGGAGGCGATCGGGCTCGTGGACCGGGTCGTGGAGGGGGACGTGGTGGAGGCGGCGCTCTCATTCGCGGCCGAGTTCACCTGCCACAGCCTGCCCGTCCTCACCCTGGCCCGGGAGGCCATCCGGCGGGCGGACCGAGTGCCCTTCGCCGACGGGCTGGCGGCGGAGGCCGAGCTCGGCGCTATCGCCTACGCGCTGGAGGACTCAGCTGAGGGGATCGCCGCCTTCAAGGAGAAGCGGGCCCCGCGGTTCCGCGACCGTTGACCCCGCTCAACGCCCTCGCCCGCAGCGATAGCCGCCTCGGGCCGGGATCCGATGCCGGAGCCAGGAGATGGGCGGGGGGGCGCCGTGGATCTGGGCTGGGCGCCGACGGAGCACCTGCTCGCCTGGGCGGAGGCCACCAACCTCGCGCGCCAGGTCCTCGGTCGACCGGTCCGTGACCAGAACCGTAGGAACGCCGGCCGTGGCCGGGTCGGTGCGGAGGGTGAGCAGCACCAGGGCGGGAACCGCCCAGTCGCCCAGGCACACGAAGATGATGTCCGGGTCGATGATGGCGGCCATCTCCAAGGCGTGCTCGAGGCCGAGGGCCGTGGCCACCGCGTAGCCGTCGAGCTGCAGCTTGCGGTAGAACCGGACGCCTTGCACGGCGTCCCCGGCCACCAGCAGCGCCACCAGCCGCTCGGCGGTCGCTGCCTCTGCCTGGTGGGTCGCCACCAACCCTCCTCCCCGTCCATCCCTCCCCTCACGCCATGTCGTGCTGCGCATGTCGATCGCCTCCTGTCACGCCGGACCACCTGGCTTCGGATCGGTGCTGAGCCGGTCCAAGGGGCAGCATCTACCGCCAAGTTGAACCGATCAGGCTTAAAGTGGCCTTAAGGGAACCTTCGGGGCTCCTGAGAAAGGGCGGTGGGGCCCGGCCCGAGGAGACCCCGTCGGCGCTCCCTCCCTGCCTCCCGGGTCCCTCCCCCTCGCCTAAGACCTCTCTAAGGTAGGGGCCGTATCCTGTCGAGCGTTGGAGATCCTGGTCGTCGACGACGATCCTTCGTTGCGCGCGGCCCTCGACCGAGCGCTTCGCTTGGAGGGGTACGACGTCACCTTTGCCCACGACGGTCGGCAGGCGTTGCAGATGATGCTGGGTGGCCGTCACGATGCCGTGGTCCTCGACCTTGGGCTGCCGCTGATGGACGGGGTTGAGGTCTGCCGCCGGGTGCGGGAGATGGGGAACCGTACCCCGGTCCTGATCCTCACCGCCCGGGACGCGGTCAGCGACCGGGTGGAGGGGCTCGACGCCGGGGCCGACGACTACCTGGTCAAGCCCTTCGCCCTCGACGAGCTCCTCGCCCGTATCCGGGCGCTCCTGCGGCGTACCACCGCCCAGCCCCAAGAGAGCCTGCTCCGGTACGCCGACGTCGTCATGGACCTGCGCACGATGGAGGTGCGCCGGGGTGAGCGTCAGATGGAGCTCACCCGTACCGAGTTCCGGTTGCTTGAGCTCTTCCTCCGCCATCCGCGAGTGGTCCTCACCCGCTCGCAGATCTTCGAGCAGGTCTGGGGCTATGACTTCGGCGCGAGCTCGAACGCCCTGGAGGTCTACATCTCCTACCTGCGCCGCAAGCTGGAGGCGGATGGCGAGCCCAGACTCATCCACACCATGCGGGGTGTCGGTTACACACTTCGTTAACCTGAGCTTCCAGGCTCGTCTCACCTTGCTGGCCGCGGCCGCGGTGGCCATGGCCATCATCGGCCCCGGGCTCGTGATCTACTACCTGATCGAGTCCTTTCTGGTCAGCGGGCTGGACAGCAACCTCCAGGCGCTCGCCTCCCGCTACCACGTGGTAGGGGTCTCCCCGAACGCGACCTACGTCCAGGTGGACCTCGGGCCGGTCTCCCCGCTCAGCCCCTCCGGCTACGTGCAGTTCGTCGACGCCCAGGGGCAGGTGCTGCACCTCTCCGACATCCGCCAGCGTGACGACTTCCTGATGCTCTCGACCACCCCCCTCGACGTCCGGGTGGCCAACGGCCAAGCCCCCGGCTACTTCCGGGACGCCTACGTCTCCGACGCCCGCGACCACACGCGCACGCACGTCCGGGTCTTCACCAGCTCAGCTGGGGATGGGCTGGCCATCCAGGTGGCTGAGCCGCGTGCCGACATCGACAGCACCCTCGGCTACCTGCGCGTGGTGCTGACGTTCATCGCCGCCTGTGGGGTCGTGCTCGCCCTCATCCTGGGCCGCCTGCTGGCGCAGGCGGCGTTGGGGCCCATCCAGCGCCTGCGAGGGGCTGTGGACCATGTCACCCAGACCGGGGACATGAGCCAGCGGGTGCCGGTCAGCGGGAAGGACGAGCTAAGCCGGCTGGCCTCGCACTTCAACCACATGCTGGCCGCCCTCGACCGCTCGCTCTCCAGCCAGCGCCAGCTGGTGGCCGATGCCTCCCACGAGCTTCGCACCCCGCTGGCGAGCGTGCGCACCAACGTCGAGGTCCTCAAGCGTTCCCCCGACCTGCCTCCGCAGGATCGCGAGCGGCTGCTGGACGACGTGCTGGCCCAGGTCCAGCAGCTGAGCCAGCTGGTGCAGGACCTGATCGACCTTGCCCGCGGCGATCAGGTGCCGATGGTGTTCGAGGAGGTGCGGCTGGACTGGGTGGCGGCCGCGGCGATCGAGCGCGCGGCGAGGAACTGGCCGAAGGTGCGCTTCGAGCCGGACCTGCGCGAGACGGTGGTGTTCGGCGACGCCCACCGCCTGGAACGGGCGATCTCGAACCTGCTGGACAACGCCGGGAAGTGGAGCCCGACCGATGGGGTGGTCGAGGTCCGGGTGGGGGATCACGAGCTCACGGTTCGCGACCATGGCCCGGGCATCGCGCCCGAGGACCTCCCCCATGTCTTCGACCGCTTCTGGCGGGCCCCGGCAGCTCGCAGCTTGCCTGGCTCGGGCCTCGGCCTCGCCATCGTGCGCCAGGTGGCGGAGGCGCATGGCGCCACCGTCACCGCTGAGCTGCCGCCGGACGGCGGCACCCTCATGCGCCTGCGCTTCGTGCCCTCGGTGGCGCGGGCGGCCACGCCGCAGCGCCGAGCCTCCTGAGCGGGCGCCTGGGAGGCTCTCGGGGCCTGGCCACCTGCGGGGCCAAACTTAGGCTTCTCTAAGCCTTCCGTAAGGCTCCTCCAAGGCGGTTGCGGTGCAATGGGGGAGCCGCGGCCACGCGGAGCCGAACATCCAGACGGAGGATGCATGTCGCAGGAGGTGCAGCAGGTGATGGGCCGATCCGGGTCCGCCGGCCGCGGCTTCGCCGCCCGGTGGGGGCAGGGGTTCGGGCGTTCGCCGCTGGCGGTCCCTCCCGCCCGGCCCGGACGGCGGGGCCGCGGCCTCCGGCTGCCAACCATGGAAACCTCAACACTCCCCCTCTCGCATGCCGCCGCCGTGGCCGGCTTCGACGCCGGCCCGGCGGCCCCCCCTTGGGGAGGGAGGCTCGCATGAGCCCGGCGTCGTGGGCCACGGTCCGGGTGGCGACCCTCGCCGATGTGGCCGAGGTGGCCCGCCTGGCCGCCCGGGGGCTCGGCGAGCGCCTCCAGGGAGAGCCCGCCCTGTCGGCGCCGGAGATCGCGGTGCGGTTGCTTGAGGACCTCGAGACCGGCGACCAGCTCTACGTCGGCGAGCGCCAGGGTCGTGTGGTCGGCTTCGCCCAGGCCAGCGAGCTGATGGTGGCCGAGGGGGGGCATGTGGTCGACCTGCTGCGCATCTACGTGGCCCCCGAGCATCGCCGTCAAGGCCTGGGCGGGGCTCTGGTACGTGCCCTCCTCCACAGCTTTCGTCCCCCGGTCCGGCCGGTGCTGCGGGCCTGGGCGCCCTACAACTCCCCGATCGAGCGCTTCTTCCAGGCCACCGGGGCGCGGCCCCTGCGTCAGCGTTGGAAGGTGGTCGGGGAGGTCGCGCTTCGAGGGATGGTCTACGCCTGGAGCCGGTCCGAGCCGGCTCGTGCCGGCGAGCGTCTGGCCCGCTGACCGGCGATGCCATCCCGGGCCTGCCGGCGACGGCCGGGGGGCTAGGGCTGGAAACGCTCACGGACGACCTCGGCAATGGCCGCGGCCAGCCCGTCCAGGAGCACCTGGCCCAGCTCCGCCGAGGCGCCGGCGGGATCGCCGAGGACGCCGTTGGGGGCGAGCGCGCGCACGCCGGCCGTGGTGAGCACATCCCAGGCGCGGGCGTCGAGCTGGCCCAGGTAGCCGGCGGAGGTGACCGGCCGCACCGCCTCGGGGAGGATGGCCAGCAGCATCGAGGTCTCGTCGCGCCCGGCGTGCGCGTCGCCGGCGCCGACGGGGAGGGTGGGGAGGTCGAGGAGAATGGTCGTGCCTGGCTGGACGGCAGCGCGGGCCAGCTCGAGCGCCCTCCGGTTCCCGCCGTGGGCCGAGAACACCGCCACTCGCTGGAAGCCCCGATCCCGGAGCCAGGCGCACAGGTCGATGACCACCGCGGCCACGATCTCGTGGCTCAGGCTCAGGGTTCCCGGGAACCCGCGGTGCTCCGCCGAGGCGCCCACGGGCAGGACCGGAGCTGCGAAGGCCCGCCCCAGGCGTCGGGCGGCTCTGACCGCGAGCTCGGCCCCGATCAGGGAGTCGGTGTCGAGGGGCAGGTGGGGGCCGTGCTGCTCGGTGGCGCCCAGCGGCACCAGCACCGTGTCCCATCCCGCTGCGAGCCGTTGCTCGACCTCTGGCCAGGTCAACCGTTGGAGGCGGACCTCGACCTCGCTGGGCAGGGGAGAGGGCTGGCGTCCCGACTGCACCCTGGCTAGACCAGGACCGGATCCAGGTGCTCCTCGAGCGCGCAGAGGGTCTCGAAGAGGTAATAGTCGCCCCAGATCAGCTCGTTCCGGGTGGCCAGGCCCGTCCGTCGGTCGTAGCAGCCGTCGGTCAGGATGCCCGGCGGCCTCGGGTCCTCCCCGCCGACCGGGGTGAGGTGGCGGTGGAGCAGGGCCTGGATCATGCGTTCCGCTGTCTCCCGGTACCGGGAGCCTCGGTCCGGCAGTAGCCTGGCCGCCTTAAGCAGCGCCGCGGCGGCGATGGCGGTGGCCGACGTGTCCCGATTGGTGTTCGGGATGCTGGGGTCGTCGAAGTCCCAGAAGGCGACGCCGTCGGCGGGGAGGTGGTCGACCCACCAGTCGCTCACCCGCATCGTCACCTCCCGGAAGCGTGGTTGCCATCGGGCTGCCTGGGCGAACCCGGCCATGGCCCAGGCCTGGGCCCTGGCCCAGGTGCTGTCGTCATGGGCTCCGTTGTGGGTGTAGCGGCGCCGCAGCTCCCCGGTCTCCACGTCGAAGGACGCCGATTGGTTCACCGAGCCGTCGGCGCGGACGCAGATCTCGGCGTGGCGGTCGGCATGGGCGATGGCCATCTGCTCCAGCCCCGCGTCCCCGATCTCCCGGCCGGCCCAGATGAGGAGGGGGGTGGTGCCGGGCACGCCGCCGATGCTGGCCTCGTCCCGACCCGCATGGGGCATCGCCCCCGTCTCGTCGCCGAGGGGGATGAGGCGGGCCCGAGGGTTGTAGAGGCGGGCCAACCCCAGGGCTCCCTCCAGGGCCACCTCGCGGGCGGTGCGATCGCCGTGGAGCAAGGCCCCGATCGCCGCCCCGTGCCAGAAGAGCAGCCCCCGGTAGACGGTGTCCGAGCCCCGCCGCGGCCGGAGTCGCTCCACCCAGGCGCGGGCCGCTCGGCGGTAGCGGTCCTCGCCGGTGACCAGGGCGGTCAACCAGAGCATCCCCACCCAGAATCCGCCGCACCAGTCCCCGGCCGGGGAGCGGGCCCAGAGGCCGGTGTTCTGGTCGGCGTAGTGAGGGAACCCATGCTCGTCGCTGGAGAGCGTGGCCTCGACGCGGGTCACCAGGTGGCCCAGGGCCTCGGCGGCGGAGCGCGACTTGAGCCGGGCCATGGTCACCCGGCTCGGGGCTGGGACCAGGGCGCGGCCGTCGCCTCGTCCCCGGCCCTGGGGACGACGGGGCACGCAACGGGCGGCGTCAACCGTACCCGCGCCCGCTCGGGCCTCGATGCGATCGAGGCGCCCCACGACTGCCACATTGCGGTGATCCGATCGCGGTCCATGCCGAGATCGTCCATACCAATTGCGACCCCTAGCCTACCCGGGTGGGCGGATCGTGGCCCTATGGTAGGGAGACGCTCCCAGATGTCAAGGGATCGTCTTCCTCGGGCCCTCCCCGCGGCCGTCGCCGGCCGGGGATGGCCCCCCGCCCGTGTCCCCTCTCGCCGGTCGTGGGGGACCGCCTCTCCTGGGGCCCGGTGGGCCGCGGGCGTGCGCCGCCGCCGGACGGCTGTTACGCTGGCGTTGAGGCCGCCGGGGTGGCCGCCGGCGATGGTCCCGGCTGCCCCCGTGGCAGCCCGTGGGTGCGGACGTGGGGCAGCTCGTGAGGGAGGCGCTGATGGCAAAGAGGGTCGGCTTCGTCGGTCTGGGCACCATGGGGTTGCCGATGGCGAGGAACCTTCTCCGGGCCGGTCATCGGCTTCGAGGCTTCGACCTGGACCCGGCCCGGACGAGGATGCTGGCGGACCTGGGGGGCGTCCCCGTCTCCTCGGCCTGCGAGGCGGCTCAAGGCGCCGAGGTGGTGGTCACGATGCTGCCTGCGTCCCGCCATGTCGAGGCCGCTGTCCTCGGGCCGGAGGGCATCCTGGAGGGGCTGGAGCCGGGGGCGACGCTGATCGACATGAGCACCATCGACCCGGCCACCACGCGGCGGGTCGAGGCGGCGGTGCGGGCGCGGGGGGCGAGGATGCTGGACGCGCCCGTGAGCGGGGGCGCGACCGGGGCGGAGCGGGGCACCTTGACCATCATGGTCGGCGGCGATGCCGAGGTGCTGGCGCGGCACCGGGACGTGCTCGCGGCGATGGGGAGCAACATCGTCCATTGCGGGGCCATCGGGCTGGGGGAGACGGTCAAGCTTGCCAACCAGATCCTGGGCGGCACGGCCATGGTGGCGGTCGCCGAGGCCTTCGCCATGGGGATGCGCATGGGGGCCGATCCCCAGGTCCTGCTGGAGGTGATCAGCAAGAGCACCGGCAGCTGCTGGATGCTGCGGCAGGTCCCGATCCCCGGCCTCAGCGAGGAGGCTGCCGTCAACCGTGGCTTCGCCCCTGGGTTCATGGTCGACCTCATGCGCAAGGACCTCGGTATGGCCCTCCAGGCAGGGGAGGAGCTCGGGCTCCCCATGACCTTGACCGCGGTCGCCCACCAGCTCTACGGGCTGGCGAGCCGGCGTGGCTACGGCCGCTTGGACGTGTCCGCCGTCGCCAGGCTGCTTGAGGGGCCGGGCGAGCCCCTTTGGGGGGCGCCCCCGAACCCCTCCGAGGGGCCGGCTCGCCCGTGAGCGGGCTCCGACCCGGGGCGGCTGGGGCCGGGCGGCGATTGCCGACGCTGGTGCCGGCGCACGCGTGCTTCAATAACCACGAGGTTCCGGCCCGCCGTGCCGCCGCGCTGGGCTGGTGGCGGCGCGCGGTGCAGCCCGGCAGGCAAGGAGGAAGAGAGAGGCAGAGCGGCCGTCGGGAGCCGTGAACGACGGCGTCAGGGGGAGAGCGACGAGCACCAGCACGGCCGGAACCTCCCAGTCCCTTTGGCGGCAGCGGGCGTGGGGTCCGCTGCCGCCTCGCGGTCGGGGGTGACGGGCCCGTGACGCTTACAAAGGCTTGACCTGCCGGTGATGGTGGCCCCGGCGGCTCGGGGCTTGAATGGCGGCCATGGGCAGCACGGATGCGGTCCAGCTCAGCCCGTCGCCGTCGCCTCCTCGGGTGCGCGTCGACCGCCGCCGGGTGCTGGCGGGGGCGGTGATCGGGGGCGCGGGGCTGGCGGCGTTGCACGGGGCGCTGGCGGCCGGCCTCCTCGACCGTTTGGGGGGGCGGACGGCCCAGGGATGGGCCTCGCCGCTGGGCGACGAGCGCGCGCGGGTCGCGCACCTGCTCCGCCGGGCCACGTTCGGGGCCAGCGAGGAGGAGCTTGAGCGCGCCGCCTCGGATGGCTTTCAGAGGACGGTGGACCGACTGCTGGAGGAGCCGCCTGCGCCACCGCCCGACCTCTGGGCGGCTGACGACCCCGACCGCGGCAGCCGCCTGCAGCTGGGGCGCCTCCAGCTCTGGTGGGTCCAGCACATGCTCAACACGCCGACCCCCTTCGCGGAGCGGATGACGCTCTTCTGGCACGGCCACTTCACCAGCGATGCCCAGAAGGTCGGCCTGCAGACCCCTTTCCTCTACTGGCAGAACCTGACCTGGCGCCAGATG
>DATGLL010000298.1:0-2523 GCA_035294145.1 Candidatus Dormiibacterota bacterium
GAGCCCCCGCCGACGACCGGGAGGGCGGCGATCCACCCCTCCAGGACGGTGCGAGAGGGGGGCTTGAGCCCCCCTCTCGGCTTCCCCCTCACTCAGGAGTGGGGGCAGGCGTCTCCTTCTTCTTCTCCTCTGGCAGCTCCACCACGACCGCCTGCGTGGTCAGCACCATGCCGGCGATCGAGGCAGCATTCTGGAGCGCGGAGCGCGTCACCTTGGCAGGATCCACGATCCCGAACTCGAACATGTCGCCGTACCGCTCGCCGAGGGCGTCGTAGCCCCAGCTCGGCCGACCCCCCCGCCGGATTTCCTCGACGACGACCGAGCCTTCCTTGCCCGCGTTGAGCGCGATCTGGCGGGCTGGCTCCTCCAGCGCCCGGCGGACGATACGGACGCCGGTCAGCCGGTCGCCGCTCAGGCCAAGCCCGTCATCGAGGACCTTCTGAGCGTGGATCAGTACCGCGCCACCACCGGCCACGATGCCTTCCTCGACGGCCGCCCGGGTCGCCTGCACCGCGTCCTCGATGCGGTGCTTCTTCTCTTTCTGCTCGACCTCGGTGGGCGCCCCGACCCGGATGACGGCCACGCCGCCAGCCAGCTTGGCCAGGCGCTCCTGCAGCTTCTCTCGGTCGTAGTCCGAGGTCGTCTCCTCGATCTGGGCCTTGATCGACTTGATGCGCCCCTGGATCTCCTCGGGCTTGCCGGCCCCCTCCACGATGGTGGTGTTGTCCTTGTCGACCTTGACCCGTCGAGCCCGCCCAAGCTGGCTCAGCTGGGCCTGGTCGAGCTTCATCCCCAGCTCCTCGGAGATCACCTGCCCCCCGGTCAGGATGGCCATGTCGCGGAGCATCTCCTTGCGCCGATCGCCGAACCCGGGGGCCTTGACCGCCACAGCAGTGAAGGTCCCACGCAGCTTGTTCACCACCAAGGTGGCCAGCGCCTCGCCCTCCACGTCCTCGGCCACGATCAGAAGCGGCTTGCCGGTCTGGACGATCTTCTCCAGGATCGGCAAGAGATCCTGAACCGCCGAGATCTTCTTGTCGGTCACCAGCACGTACGGGTCCTGGAGTTCGGCCTCCATGCGGTCAGGGTTGGTGACAAAGTACGGGCTGATGTAGCCGCGGTCGAACTGCATGCCCTCGACCAGCTCCAGGTCGGTCTGCAGGCTGTTGGAGTCCTCGACCGTGATCACGCCATCCTTGCCGACCTTGTCCATGGCATCGGCGATCAGCCGACCAATCTCCTCGGATTGAGAGGAGATCGCTGCCACTTGGGCCACGTTCTCATGCCCCTTGACGGGAAGCGCGACCCGCTTGATCTCCTCCACAACGGCGGCGACAGCCTTGTCGATGCCCTCCTTCAGCTGGATCGGGTTGGCCCCGGCCTCGACGTTCTTAAACCCCTCGTTGATCATCGTCTGGGCCAGGATGGTTGCGGTGGTGGTGCCGTCACCAGCGACGTCGTTGGTCTTGGTGGCCACCTCACGCAGCATCTGGGCGCCGGTGTTCTCCCAGTGGTCCTCGAGCTCGATCTCGCGGACGATGGTGACCCCATCGTTGGTGACCGTCGGCGCTCCGAACTTCTTCTCCAGCACCGCATTCCGGCCCTTTGGGCCCAGGGTGATCCGCACTGATCGAGCGACGGTGTCGATGCCGCGCTTGAGCCCCTGCCGAGCCTCGACATCGAAGGAAACTGCCTTTGGCACCGAGTATCACCTCCTCCATGGCCAGTTGTTGCTGGATGGTTGGATCCCGCCTCCCTCCTCCCCCGCTCCACGCCCCGGGCGTTTGGGGATCGGGCCGCATGTCCGGGATCGGGTCGCCCCGGCCAGCGAGACGTGGCCCCCGGCACCGCTCGGCCATCGGGGCAACCGCGGGACCCAAGGGCGGCCGCGGAACGCGGCGGCCGCCCATCCGTCCGGCTGCAGCCCCAGCTCAACCGCCATCACAGGACCGAAGCTTCGGAGAAGAGGTTGGTGCATGAACAACATACCCGGCCCGACCGCATCCCTAACCAGCACCATCCCTCGGCAAGGCGACCCTGAGACGGAAGGCCACCAAGCCCCGTGGCCACGCCGCCGCCCGGCCCGGCACCCGCCCCAGCTGCCGGGGGAGCCGCTCCTCGTGCTCGAGCACAGGTGATCGAGCACGCGCCTCCACCCACTCTCGAATCTGGCCAGACCGCTGGCCTGCTCAGACCGCCAGCGGCGAACGAAGCTGCCACCCTGGATCTTGGCCAGGCCCAGGACCTCAACCCGGCCGGGCTCCCCCGTGACCTCCTCGGGCCTGGCGATCCGGCGAATCCCCAGCCCGGCGCCGCAGCCCCGCACCGTATGCTCAAGCACCACGGCATCGCCAATGGTGAGCGGCCACGGCCGCTGGAACGCGGAGCCCTCGCCGACCACCTTCACCAGGGATCTCGGGGCCGGTCCCGGCCGGACCTCCCTGGGTGATGGCGATCAGCGAGCGGGAACCTGTTGAAGATGCCGACGATCCCCGTCACGGGTCTTTGAATGGCCAACGATCC
>DATGLL010000299.1:0-3983 GCA_035294145.1 Candidatus Dormiibacterota bacterium
GCCGGAGCCGCAGCGGCGGGCAGTCGGGGGCGGGAAGCTCCGAGCTCAGCAGGCAAGGTAGCCAGTACCGTCGGAACAGCTCCCCCATCGGGGTGCCCGGCCCCACCCGGGTCAACAGCTCGTTGTCCCGCTCGCTCAGCATCGTTCTGCTCCTATCTCTCTCTCGTTTCTTCTCGCCGCCGTGTCATCGACACTGGCGAAGGGAGACGGCATAGCCCTGACCGAGATCTGTGCCCGGGGTGGCCGTCTTGCATCGGATCCTGGCCTACGTCCTACGGCTCATCACCAGCACGTCCTCGGGAGGGATGCGAAAGCCAAAGTCCATACCCTCGAGACCGCGGACACGGTCGTACTCACGGTCGCTGACCACCGCTCTGAACGTCATCCCAGCCACCTTCATCCCCAGGTCAACCCGATCGCCCAGGTAGACCACCTCCTCGAGTCGCCCCCGGAAGAGGTTGGGACCTTCGCTGAGCTCCGACAGCAACTGCAGCGAGCTCCCCCGGAAGGCGACATCGACCGCGGTTCCCGGATGGAGATCGGTGCCCTCTGAGCACCTTCCCAAGAGGCGAAGGCCATGCTCCAGGTCGACCGCCACCTCCCCATCTCGGCGGGCCGCGACTTGCCCGACGATCACGTTCTCGTAGCCGACGAAGTCGGCCACGTAGGCGTCGACGGGACGGGAGAAGACGTCACGGGGGCTCCCCACCTGGCGGACGCGACCATCCTTCATCACCACCACCCGGTCCGCCATCGCCATGGCCTCAACCTGATCGTGGGTCACGTAGAGGGAGGTGGCCCCCACCTCTTCGTGGATGCGGCGGAGCTCGCGGCGCATGGCCGCCCGCAGCTTGGCGTCGAGGTTGGAGAGCGGCTCGTCGAACACCAACAGCCGGGGTTCGGAGGCCAGTGCTCGGGCCACGGCGATCCGTTGTTGCTGCCCACCGGAGAGGTGATTCACGCGCAACCGCTCGGTCCCTGGCAGGCCGACCAAGGCCAAGAGCTCGCGCGCGCGAGACTCACGTCGTTGACGTGGCCACCCCCGGACCCTCATGGGGTAGCAGATGTTGTCACCGACGCGCATGTGTGGCCACAGCGCGAAGGATTGGAAGACCATGCCTGTCTCGCGTCGTTCCGGAGGCACGAAGACCCCACGCTGGGCGTCGAACACCACGTCCTCCCCGATCCTCACCCGACCGCGGTCAGGGACCTCCAGCCCGACCACGCAGCGCAACGTGGTCGTCTTCCCACAGCCGCTTGGGCCGAGGAGGGTGACCAGCTCGCCGGGCTCGATCCTCAGGTCGAGGTCGATGATCGCGTCCACGTTCCCATAGCGCTTGCTCAGCCCCTCCAGCTCGACCGCGGTGGCCCGCCTCGCGACTCGTGTCGACCGCACCAGTGCTCCCTCCTTCGGCATCCTCGGGCCCTCCACCTCCCCCCGCCTGAGCATCGCCCCTCCCCACCTCGCCAGCACCCAGCCCGAGGTGGTCAGCGCCATGCCCACCGCGAGCAGGGCCAGCAAGAGGCACAGCAGCGCCGCCGCCCGTCCTCCCTCCCCACCGAGGTACATGTCGTAGATGAGCACCGCCACCGGCTGGTTGGAGAGCGAGGAGAGGAGGATAGGGACCGCCAGGTTGCCGGACATGACGATCGCGGCGATCGCCCAGCCGGCCAGCGCCGAGGGCCGGATCAGCGGGAGCACCACGCGGGCGAAGGCCCGCCTGGCCGTCGCCCCGGCGACGCGCGCTGCCTCCTCGAGCTCCCTCGAGACCTGCAGCAGCGCCCCCTCCACGCTCCGGCTCACGACTGGGATCCCCAGCACCATGAGGCCCAAGAGGTTGATCCAGACGGTCCCGAACCCAGGACGCAGGGGAGGGATGCTCAGCCATGCCCAACTGATGCCCAGTCCCAGCACCACGCCGGGGACGGCGAAGGGCAGCCAGGTCATCCACCCCACCAGCGCCTCCAGCTGGGAACGGTTGCGCCGGGCCCGACGGCCGATGAGAACCGCCCCGGCGGTGGCCAAGCCGCCGCCCACGATCATGATCAGCACCGTCGCCGCCAACGCCCGAAGGACGGACTCGTCGCTCAGGAGCGATTCGTAGTTGGCGAGCGTGTAGTGTGCGTACAGCCCCAGGAAGGGTTGCAACGATCCCACCACCAGCTGCGCCAGTGGGAGCAGGAGCGCCCCCAGGCCAAAGGCGAGCACAGCCGCAGTGCACGCCCACCGCCAGCCACCGAGGTCCCATGGGTCGCGCCGGTACGACCGGCCTCCCACGGTGACGAACGAGGTCCCTCCGATCAGTCGTGAGCGAGCCTGCACCAGCAGCAGGACGATCGTGATGACCAGGATGGAGAGCGCCGACGCCTCGCCGAATCGCGGCGGTTGGACCTCCTGGGCGAGGAAGTAGATCTGGGTGGCGAAGACGCGAATCCCCGCCGGAAGACCGAGGATGAGCGGGATCTCGAACTCTTGGAGGCCAATGAGGAAGCCGAGCAGGGCCACCGCCAGGATGCTCGGCGCCAGCAGCTTCACCTCCATCGTCAACAGGGTCCGGAGGCGGCCGGCGCCGGCCACCTGTGCCGCTTCCTCCAGAGATCGATCCATGGCGAAGAACGGCCCGATGAGGAGGAGGTAGGCGAAGCTGGTCGCCTTCATCCCCGCGACCCCGATCAACCCTGGCCACGACATGACGTTGATCGGCCGCCACAGGCCATGCGTGAGCAGCTGGGCCAGCCGGTTCAGCCCGCCCCCTCTCGGATCCCCGAGCATGGCCCATCCCAGCCCGAAGAACAGGGGAGGGGTGGCGAGGATCAACACCATCATCGGGGTCACGAGCCCGCGGAGGGGAGCGTTGGTACGGGCCACAACGAAGGCGAAGAAGACCCCCAGCACGGTGCTGATCGTGGCCTGTGAGAGCGCGAAGCCGAGCGACCCGATCAGGGTCGCCCCGTTCGAGCGATCCCGCACCGCTTGGAGGAAGCCGTCGAACGTGAACGAACCCGGCGCCACCGGGGAACCGCTTCGAAAGGCGCCGACGATCACTGCGAGCATGGGGAGGAGGAAGAGGAAGGCGGCGACGGCCAGCAAGAGCACCAGCTCCACGTCGACGGTGGTCGTTACGCCGCGCCAGAGGCGGCGGGCCGTCCCGAGCCGACCTTGGATCACCGCCACGGCTCCACGCCCCTCCGCACGCTGCCCCGGGCGCCGGCTCCCCGCGTCGTCCCGGCACCTCCGCTGCTCGAGCGTGGATGGCAGCCATGGCCACCTCGGCCATCCCCCGCCCCACCGAGGGCCGATGCCCGGTGGCCCGGTCGAGCGCCGGGAGCCAGCCGTCGTGATGGTCGATCCCACGCCCGGCCCCCCGGAGGCCACCTCGTCCCCTCCCTCACCCCAGGGGGGAACAGAGGCGTTCCACCCTTGGGGGCGTCGCCCGACCTCCGGCTCCCTTCTTGCCCGCATGCACGGGCCGTCGCCGCCGGGGCCACGGAGGCCGCGTCATGCCATCTCCGTCCTTCCCGCTTGTGGCCGGTTCCCGACCCCGGGGGGCCGGGGAAGACACACCGGGAGGCGACCATACCGGTCACGTCACCTCCTGTCGCTTGAGCTCGGCGATCAGCCGACGTAGTTCCGCGACCGCGGCCTCGCGCCTCCCCTCCCCGACCAGGTCGTGCGCCGACCAGAGGAGGTCGCGGAGAGCGACGGCCCCGGGCTCCGACCTCCTGACCGCCATGTCGGCCAGGCTCCAGAGCGCGTCGAGCTCCGACTCCCGATAGACGAGGTGGTCACCGGTGGTGGAGGCCTCGATCTGGGCGATGACGATCTCGATGGTGGCCGGGGCGAGCTCCTCCACCCTCACCACGTGCGATGGGTTGGAGTTCATCGCGCCGTGAGCTCCGCCGTGATCCGCAGCTCGTCGGCGTGCTGTGCGAGCACGGTCTCGAACTCCGCCTCCGAGGAGATGAGGTCGAGGCTCCTGACC
>DATGLL010000300.1:0-15682 GCA_035294145.1 Candidatus Dormiibacterota bacterium
GACGAAGACGACCACCGACTTCTTCTTGTTGGCCGGGTCGACGCCGGCGATGAGGGGGTCCGAGGTGACGAGCTGAGCCCGGCGCCCCCGCTCCGTGGACCTGCGGCGCATCCCTCGGGTGACCCTCATGGCGAGCCCCTCGGGTTCGTTGGGGATCTGCGAATCCTGGAGGGGCTCCTCGACGACCGCGACCCTGGCGCCCGGACGAGGGAGGTGGAGATGCCGGCCTGTGGACAGGCCCGGGTCGCTCTCGGTGAGGTGCTGGTCGTCGGGGTGGGGCTGACCACGGGCCTTGGACGGCCCCACGGGGTCGCCCACCTTCCCACCGCCCCGGCGGCTGCTGAAAGAAACCTGATCCGGGGACCCCGACGGCTGGTCCCCGTCACGAGGACCTAAAGCTATGGCGTCCCCTCATCGGCCGTTGTCGATCAGGTGAGGCGGCGATATGAGCGGCGGGACGCCGTGCCGAGGACGGAGCCAGACGTGGCCCCGGGAATCGGGATGGTCAGAAATATCGTGCTGGAGCGACCCATCGGCCAAGGCCGGCTGAGTGAGACGGTACGTTTGCCCGTGGCGCGGTTCATCGATCGTGGCGCTCGCGGACCGTTTGCGGCCACCCTGTACTGGCTAGCCACTCTTCATCGGTACCGAGGGCATCAGGAGGTCTTCTCGCTGTACTGTCACTCGTGGAGGGCCTGGCAGGCCTGTGGAGGGAACGGCCCTCATCTGGTCATTCATATAATGAATCGCAAAACTGCACTGTACAATTATCGATGCCAAAGGAGGACGGTTGGACACCAATACGGCTCTGTATCAGGCGATCTTCGGGCTCTACCGTAGGGCGGTCGTCGACTACGTTAGGGCACGCTTCAGGGATCGATATGGGCATCAGCACGAGCAGAGGTTCAATCGCCTATATCGACGAATTTCCCGTCGAAAGACCCCGAGGTTCAAGCCCCCTGAGCTGCCACCGCCAGTGGACGTTTACGATCAGCTCGACCTGAGCGAGTTCTCCACCCTCTTCACCAATGCTCCCGATGTGCTCGTTCCCGGATGGGATGGAAGCCGGACAAGTCAACGACTGCTGGACCGACTCGTCGAGCTCATGAGGGTGGTTGTCGATTTCAGGAATGGGATCGCGCATCCGGGGGACACCAACATCGGCCGTTGGCAGGGCCTCATTGGTCTCGCAGAGGCCTATCAGGTGCTGTTGTACCTGCGTTCAGCTGAATCCGATCTGCTTCTACGAATGATTGAATCACTGGTCTCCACCCCCGGCTCCACTCACGAGAAACCATCCTCGTCTCATGCCACCGCCCACCCCACTCGGCGAGGACGATACCCTCTGAGGTCACCGGGGCATGGGGAGGCACGGTGGAACAAGGTGCCGGCTCGCGACGACGAGTTCGTCGGGCGTGAGGGTGAACTCTCGAGACTCCTGGAGGCGTATCGTAACGGACGCCGCCTTGTTCTCATCACCGGTGATGGTGGGGTGGGGAAAACTCGACTGGCCGAGGAGTTCGTGCGACGAAGCGCTGCCGCCATCTGTGATCGCCATCTCTTCGTGACACTGGAACATATCCACGATGCCACCATGGTCACAAATGCCATCCTGGCCTGTCTCGGCAGGGATCTCGCCCATCGTGGCGATCCAATTGCTGAGATCGCAAGGGAACTCGACGGGCCGCCGACCCTGTTGGTACTGGACAATTTCGAGCATGTCCTGGTGGCACGGGAGTTCCTGCCGCCGTTGATCCGTTCCTGCCACCTCCTCAAGATCCTGGTGACGAGCAGACGTCGGCTCAACATCCGGGAGCAGGAGATTCGGCTGCGTCCCCTGGGCGTGCCGCGCTTCGATGAGACCGGGTCTCTCGAACACCTGGAGGATCGGTCGCCGGCCGTCCAGCTGCTCATGAGACGGGCGCGAGCCGCAGGCGTTGCGATCAGTGCCGCGGATGGCGAAGCCGTTCTCGGACTCTGCAGAAAGCTGGAGGGGGTGCCCTTGGCGATCGAGCAGATCGTTCCGCATCTTCGAGGCCGGAGGCCGGAAGAGGTGCTGGCGGACCTGGACCAGCTGTTGAATCGTGCCCAGGCGGGGGTCGCTGATCGTCATCGAACGATCTTCGCCAGTATTCACTACACATACACCCACCTGAGCGAACAAGATCGAGACCTTCTGCGCGTACTGGGCGTGTTCGCGCCTGGCGCGGAGATCGACGATGTACGCAGCGTTGCCATGGCGATGGGCATGGATCCGGTGGTGGTCAGGGATAGCATCGCAAGCCTCATCGATTGGAACCTGGTACGACGGTCGCGAGACGACCGGCTGTGGTGGTCTGGGCTCGTCGAGAGGTACGTGCGAGACCGAATCCATGGCTGGAGCGGGTACCGAGCGGCTTCCGACGCACACGCCGATCATTACACGAATAAGATCAACGCCGGCATCCTCAGCATCGTAGACATCAATGCTCAGAATTTGCACAAGGCCGTGCGATGGGCGACCGAGCAGGCAGCGGACGATCCGGTGAGGCTCGTTCGGCTGTTGAGGCGGTTGCCGATATTCCGGATGGTGAGGGGTGCGTCGGAGTGGATAGGGCACCAGTCGACGGAAGTCGTGGCTGCATGGAATGCGCTGCAGGGTCTATCCAATGGCGTCTCGGAAGGCATGCTGGCGGATGTGGCGATAGCACGGGCTGAGATGGCCGTGCTGGAAGAAGATGATCCCTATACTGCAGAGCGGTACCTGGATCAGCTGGCGCATGACGCCGAGCGCCCTGACAGGATCTCCGAGCTGCTCTGGATCTGTTACTTTGAGTTAATCTTTGGTGACAACGATGAAGATCGTAAACAGTGGATTGTCGAATTCGCCTGCGAGTGGGTGAAGGAAACAGGGAACCCTGAGCAGATTGCATGGTGGAACAAGAGACTTGGTGAACGCTCGTTCCATTTTAAGGATGATGAGGAACTGGAGGAGGCCATCGATGATCTGAAGGTCTATCGGGATGCTCTGGCGGATGCAAGCGATGATCTAGATGATCCAGAAGATAATAGACTCTATGCCTGTGTGTTGTTGAGAGCCAGAGACTGGCAGCATCGTCAGGAGGTGGATGAGGAACCAAGCTTCTACGCCATGAGTGACCCCGTGTCGGATGAACTGTGTGTGGCGAAAGCCTCGTTCAAGACTGCACTCGATGCGGCCTTGGAGGGTGGTCATGGAGAGATGGCCAGGGATGTGGCGATACGCCTGGGTGAGGTCGAGCGACTGCTATGTGAATGGGATGAAGCACTGCATGATTTGCTCCGGGTCGCAGGTTCAGAGGTAAAAGAGAAGGATCGATCCTGGTTCGATAGAGTGTTGTTCCCTCTAGCGGTACGTTTGTGCCTACGCATGCCTCCAAATGTTTGGGAGTATGTTTTGAAGAAAGAGAGAGTGGGATGTGGCTGGGTTGTACGTGAGGCGGGCTTAGGGTTGGTGGCAAAAGGGAAGTACAGTGCGGGTATCCGCGTGCTGGCCGCTGCCGATGCGATAGCGAACGAATCGGTGGCCAGGCGGACAGAGGGATGGAGGAAAGCGGTGGCAGCCCTGGATCCCGTTACGGTGACGCTAGCCGTGCAAGAGGGTGCCGAGATGACCCTTCTGGACGCGCTGATATACGCGTTCGACCAACTACATGGTCAGGAAACGCCGTAGCGTAGTACTGAAACCATATCAGTCTTGATTCAAAGATTTGGATTGGGATTTTGAGGCGCTGCGGCTGGTTCCACTGCACCGATTACCTGAGGGTCCTCTGAACGCCGTCGTCACCGCCTGACCATGACGACTTCTGCACGGGGGAGGTCAGCACGTGACTCGGCTGGCGCGCGCTGCCCAAGCTGGAGGAGTTCCACCGGCCGTTTCCATCGCTTCTTCCCCACTCGGAGTGTCGAGCCCGAGCCCAGCGGAACCTGATCGACCTGAGCCTGCCCAGTAGGCGCAAGCACATGGAGAATCCGGCCGGGCAGGTGGGGGCGCTCCCGCGCAAGCGACAGAAGCTCGTGAGCACCTTGCCCTGGGATGGTGGGGTCTGAACCATGGGGGTGCAGCGGTTGGTGAGGGGGAGCTGGGGACCGAGGCGGGGGTGGTTCTGGACAAGGGCTGGTTCTCGAAGAGGTGGTAACTGTCGATCGGGGTCTTGGGAGTTACGCCAGCAGGCGAGGCCATTCCCTGATCGACCGACGGCCCTACGTGCCGGAGAGCTGGGTTGGGGCCGAGGCGATAAAGTGCTGGCAGTGCGGCTGCCGGAGGACCTGGTCTTCAGGACCAAGCTGGAGGTGGGGCTGGGGATGCTGCGGGGCTTGGGGGCAGGTGCCCTGGAAATGGGTGACGACGGACGCCGCCCACGGTGACCACCACGATCTCCGGCAGGCGGTGGAGGCCATGGGCAAGTGGTACCGGTCGAGCGTGGACCGAGGACTTGGGCTGGGAGGGCCGGAGCGGGCGGCGGAACGGGGTCGGCCGAGGCCTGGGTGTGGCGGCGGTGACCAAGAGGCCCCGGGAGACGGGTTCGCGCGGCTGCGGGTGGTTGAGAGGCGATGCCGGAGGAGGACCCTGTCGAGACGCCTTTTGATGAGAAGCCCGAGTCGGGCCTCAAGGGGTGCTGATGGTACAGCAGCCCATAGGCCGCCTACGGCCAGAGGAGTACAAGTACTGCCTCTGCGCCGGAGCGGTTGATCTGGAGCGGATGGTCTGGGTGGGCTGTGCCCGCTGTGGAGTGATTGCAGGGGACTTCGGGCTGGCCAGAGAGAGCTGGATCCGGGCCACGACGAGGTGACCAAGTACCGGGGCTGGTACCACCAATCACGCTGGCATGCGGCACGAATCGTGCAGGTTCAACATTTTCAATCAGGACCAGCCCTTGCCTCTCACTCCTGGCGAGATCGAATGGTAATATTCGGCACTATGATTGTCTGCCTCATTGTCTTTGTCACCATCCTGCGAATCTCATCTGGAATGGCTGGCCGATTGGTTGCATTGGCACGAACCATCACACGACCGCTTGACTGATAGGGTGGTTGGTTGCCCTCGGGAATGCGAATCACCCAGATGGACTTATGACGATATCTCACTTGATGGATCTCTGGTTCAACGTACTCCCGAACATCAGAGCGGATCAGATTGATGATTGCATTCTGCGTGTTGATCGCATCGTAACCGACGACGGTCGCATCATTGTCAACTCCAAGCAAAATCACGCCGCCAAGACCGTTCGCGAAGGAGGCGACCGTATCTGCAAATCTGCGAGCGCCATCGTCGTGCAGGCTCTTCTGATATTCTAGTCGCGACCCTTCTCCCTCCATCAACCAGGCTGTGATCTGATCCTCTAGCGAGGGCTGGCCCGGCAGCGCTTGGGGAGCGGTCGCGATCCGATCATCAAAGGTCGGTGTTCTCTTTCGGCTGCGAGATACTTTCGAGGCTCGCCTACGATCAGAGCGTGAAGGCTTGCTCCCGTTAATAAACTCAACGTAGGATGGGTAACGCATGAGCAGTGAGCGGCTTATCTCAGCAGGGTTCTCGGCAAGAAGCCGACAACCTTCATCAGTGATCACAATAACGCCGCGCGTAGACGCTTTGAGAAGGCCGGCATGACCAAGATGCGTTCGCGCCCACGCAATTCGATTGTATACAATCGTGCTCGTACCGCTTGGTGTTAGCTTCAAGCGCATGGCCTCGGGTATTGCCAGCTCCTCCTCAAGTTGCGAAACCAGATCGCGGAAGAGGTGCTCCTTGCGGTCGCTGAGCGCCTTCAGGAGCGGAAGCATAAGTGTCTGGTAGTCAGGGATCTCCATTTTCCCCATAGTATATCGTCGATGCAGGAGGGTTGCTGACGCTTGGGATCTGCGGTGACGGTGGAGGGCGAGCAGGTGGAATGATGACGGGTCGCTAGGAAGAGCCTGGTCAGATCAAGTGCGGGGTGGGTGCAGGCCATGGTCACCGTCGGTGACGGCGCGGGTCTCAGGACGGTGGCGTCACCTTCCGGCGCCTGGTTGGGGGCTGAGGTTGTGGCACGGATCCCGCAGACCTTCCCTCATGCTCGTCAGCGAGGGCTACACCGTGGTGCGCAGCCTCTTCTACTCGAAGATCATCAACGTCGGCGCCTGCTGGGTTCGATCCTCTTGGCGGTCTTCGTCTACTGCATCAACCGCCGTATCGTGCTCGGCTGGGCTCGCTGCTGACAGTGCTGATCGCCCTCGCCTTCGGCTTCTCGCGCTCCCTGGGCCTGATTGTGCTCTTCGGCGTGCTGCTCCGGCTGATGTTCATCCTGCTCAACATCATCACCTGGTTCTACATGTCAGGGCGGTACCCGACCAGGGTCCGGGCCTTCGACACGGACGCCGCCCTCGTGGTTGCCCTGATCGGTGCCAGTGTGGTGCCTCTCGCCACCGGCGCAATCTTCGACACCGCTGGCGGCCCTGAACGAGCACGTCGATCTGCCCTCCGCAACCGGTGTGACTCGCTCCGAGGTCACCGGTTTGCCAGAGAAGGCGATAGCTGGATGCCGACATCCTGGCCGAGGATGCATCGATGGCTCGTGGATCGCCGAACCCGTTCAATCGACGCCGTCGGCTGAACGCGCAACTGGTGCAGTTCGCAAGAACATAGCAGACCTGAGCTTGCCGTGAGCAAGGGCGGAAGGTCACTCGCCTCAGAGACGGGGGGTGGAACTGAGGGCCGGGACGATGACGAAGAGAGCAATCGGGTGCGCCTCTCTTGGGAGGAGGGGTAGGACAAGGTGCCAGAGTAGCGAGGGGGCGAGCCGCCGTATCGAGGCTAAGCCTGGGTGACGCGCGGTGTCTCCGAACGGACGAGTGTAACTGCGGTCCCGGGCCTCGGCGATGGCCTTTGGTCGGTTCCCACCGCGGCCATCGCGATCCGATCGAGGGACATTCGCAACCCCTTGGTAACTACCAGGGGACGGCCAGCAACCCAGGCTCGTCAGGGCAGCATGAACACGCCGGCTCTGGCGGGCCGAGGGCCTCGGACTGGCTTGGGTACCTGGCCGCTGGGGAGCCGATCAAGAGCTCCTGACCTTGGCCCTCAGCGCTGCCTGGACGAGCCAGCCCTGCCCTCCGGGTGGCCATCAAATATCCAGCGAGGGCGGTCCCGCATCACCTAACAACGTCACGGGCGAGCGGAGAACCATCCCTCCTGAGAGGTTTCGTAAGAGCAAGATGCCGGGGTCGGGGGAGGTCGCTCGAGCCGGGGCCGCGATGCGCCGCTGCATCGTGGAGGGCCACACGGCGGGGAATCGATGACGAGATGGCCGAGCGCGGGGGCTGGAACGATCTCCGGGACCGCCGCATGGGGCCCCTGCGGCCAGGGCCGCGTACGAGCAGGCCCGCGCTGTGTACGAAATTGGCCGCATGGTGCGCGAGCTGCAGGAGGCGCGGGGCTGGAGCCAGCGCGAGCTGGCCGAGCGGATGGAGACCACGCAGCCTGTGGTGGGCCGGCTCGAGGCCGGTGGGGAGCAGGCCGACGACCGCACGCGGAGCGCTGGCCTGGGCGCTCGGGCTTGGTGATCGACCTCTTCCTTCCGGTTTCGGTCTCAGCCACTCCGACGAGCCGCTGAAGATCGACCCACCGATCAGAGCATCGAGTACCGGGGCTGGTACCACCGGTGGCCCTGGTGCCCATGGCACTGGGGTTCGTGAAGGTGGTGCGGGGAGAGCTGGGGAGAAGATGGTGATCAGCGTGCGTGAGGGGCGGGAGCTGCTGGTGGTGCTGCTGCGCCGGCGCTGACAACGAGGGTACCCCAGCTCGATCTAAGACAACCGGCGCCGTAGTGCTAGAGGCGGATCGCCCACACGTCGTACTCACTGCAGGGCGACGCAGGGTTGAACCCGAAGTGGAGGGCCTGTCGCTTGCCCGCCGTGGCGTACCCGGCTCCGTGGATCGCGATGATCTTCCACTCAGCGCAGTCAAGCGAGTCGGTAATCACCGCAATGGGGTCGACTCTCCTGTTGTTGATGCTCCCAAAACGGATCACCAACCGCGCACCGGGATGACACTGGTGGGCGACGAGACGCCAGACCTGACGAAGCTCATCTGCAAAACGTTGTGGGCTTCGATGAGCGATCTGGCCTCGGTTCGAGTAGTCGGTTCCCTCGGGGCCACCGACCAGCCAGTTCCGCAGCCACTGGTCGGGCAAGTAGGTGCGTAACCCGTAGTAGGGGGGAGAGGTGATGACCCAGGAGAATCGTCCGCCTCCCAGCTCGGTGAACGACGCGGGGTCCCGGCTGTCAGCATGGACGATCATCCCTCTCGGCTGCGATCGCTCACGGCCATAGTAACGTTCCGCTCGTACCCGTACGATCTCCCGGACGTTGACCCATTGCGGGAGGAGCCCTCTCCACTTCCACCACCGGACAGCATAGTCAGGTTTGGGGGCGAACGTCCGGGGTGCCTGGTTGCTCAGGTAGGAACGAGTTCGCTTGTGGAGTGGGCCGTGTAGGGCTCCGAGCAGAATCGCTCGTAGCGCCTTCCGTGCCGGCGTCGTGCAGTCATGCAAGAGGCCCTCACGTAAGCGGCACAGGATCGAGAGGACGTCGGCGTGGAAGGCCCATTGCCAGAACTCCCCTTCGGGGATCGCCCGTGGCACCGAGAGGGCTTCCAGGAGCGCGTCGAAGGTAGCCATAACCTCGGAGGGTGTGACCTGGATGACCTTTGCTTCCGCGATCGAGGCAGCCACCGGGCTGCTGTCAATGCCGGCGCTGTCCATGCCGAGCAGCCGGGCTGCGTAGCAGGTCGTCCCGCGCCCGCAGAAAGGATCCAGGATGCGGTCCCCGGCCCCTGCGTACCGCCGCAGGAGCTCGTAGGGGAAGCGCAGGGGAAACATGGTGAAATAGGGACAGACGCGGTTGAGCGCCGTGTGCGGGCCGCGATCGATTGCGCTCACGCTCGCTCGAGGACACCCTTGACCCAGACCTTGTTGGTCGAGGGGTTCTTGAAACGAGACCAGGAACCTTTGCCGAAGATGCGATCCATGGCCTTGGGCACGAGGCGATACGCGATCTCGTCGCGATCCTCGAGTTCCACGGGAAGGCGGTCCAGGAAGAAGGCCTTGAGCCTCCCCCACGGGACGCCATCTGTCTGCAACTGGGCCATCAGATCCGCATCTCTTCCGAGCGCAGCGATGGCTTGGTCCTCGAGCGCCACCACGACATCGAGCGGCTTGCCGTCTCCCTCCTGGTCGGGCAGTAGGTGGAGGTCTTCTGCCTCCTCTCCGGCGATCGCTGCCTGGCTCTGCTCCCGCCCGTTCGTGCCGGTGACGTCGCCACCGTGATGAGCCAAGACCGCAAGCCGATCGAATCGCCGTCTCAGCTCGGCGGCATACGTCCGGGCCGCTCCGAACTCGAAGTGGGGATCGCGTACCTCGTACATCCGCTCGTAAGAGAAGACCCTCATGGCGATCGGGTAGGGCGTCCGGGCGGCCGAGCTCCAGAAGACCCCTTGGCCGGGGATTGGCTCGTTGAGGATGCCGCTGAGGACGTCGTCGCTGAAGTGGGCGTTGGCCTTGCGGAGGTTGACCAGGTCGCCGGCCGAGAGGAGATGAAAGATGAACCAGTTATCCCCCTGGCTCAGGATCTCGTGCGGGATGCTGCCGGGCTGCTGGGTGATGAGCACAGCGCCGAGGTCGTACTTCCTGCCCTCTTTGACCCAGGCGATGTAGGGCTCGGCCGCGCTCGCTCGCTCGTTGAGTACGGTCTGTGCCTCTTCGATAACGGCGATGGTCGGGATCGTCCGCGGCTGGGCCTTCGTGAACTCCTCTTGATTGCGCTCGAAGATGCGCCGGAGGATGAGGCCGCACAGGATCATGGCCTGGCTGCCTCGAAGCTGGGACACGTCGACCACGCAGAGCTTGCCGGCGGCGAGGGCGGCGATCAATCGGTCCATCAGGAGGCTGCTCGGGTCGTGCAGCAGCTGGACGATCGTCGCCATGTTCGATCGTGCAGCGATCGCTTCCGCCTCCTGTCGGTTCTTGTCCAGCTGCAGGAGCCTGGAGATCTCTTCGAGGTCGGCGGCGTGCCGGTGCTCCTGGACGAGGTCGACCAGCTCCCGCCAACGATCTTCGGGGAGGCCGCGAAGCTTGGCCACGTTCTGTTGGTCCTGCTTTTCCGGAGGCAGGGCGATCGCGACCACGTCCGAGGCCTTCAGCCGACGGATGTCGAGCTTCACGCCGCCCGCCACGAACGACGCATAGAAGGGACTGGGACCCTGCCGGGACGTGAAGACGACCAGCTTGTCCTCGAGGTGGGGCACGTCGCACAGCCCCGGCCTTCCCTTGTCGTCGGGCCAGAAGTACTCGCCCTCCGGATCGAAGATCACCGTTCCCACCGGCACCTGCTCTCCTCCGCGTTTCGGCACGGTGGGGGTCTCTCGGTAGAGCGTGCTGAAGAGCAGTTTGGTCAGGTTCGACTTGCCGAAGCCAGCACGAGCGAAGATGAAGGAGCGACGAGAGACGAGGCTCTCGATCGGGAAGCGGGCCAGGATCTCCGGAGACCGGATTTGCATCCAATCCTGGCGGTCCAGGCGATCCGAGCCTTCGGCGTAGACGTACTCGCCGAGGGCATAATGCCCGATTGCGGCACCGTGGCCGTGGTGCCCCACGAGCTTGCGGAGCACCTCCGCGGAGGGGAAGGCAACCGGGCTGCCGACGTGCGGGAGGCGACGGTGGGAGGGCACGAAGGCGAGGTCGTCGCCGCTCCTCCTGAGAACCCCGAGCACCCGGATGTTCACACGGTAGCGTAGGTACTCCGCGCGCAGGTCCTCGGGCACCGCGCGTCCCTCCTGCATGGCCCGGATGTTGAACTCCTCCCCGGGACCGCTCGCCAGCTTCCCCTCGGAACTGAAGGCAGTGATGCGGCCGACCACCGCTTCGTCGGGCGTCTCCAGCTGGACGAGGAGGAACTGGCCGTGCATGGGCCGGTTCTGGAAATCGCTCTGATAGGGGAGCACAAGGTCGGCATGGAACTCCATGCCCCCTTCGCGGAAGCCGTGAAAGACGCCGACGACCTCCGCGCGCGGGAACAACTCGTAGTGGGGCACCTGCACGCTCTCCCTTAGCCGTAGCGGCGCCGGCTGGGGTCTGCGTCCTGGAGCCGGAACGAGTCGAGGATGGGTGACATGTCGCCGAGGATGGAGCGGAGACCAGCGAACACCTGGTCCTGCATGACCTCGAAATCGAAGTCGACCAGTGCCGCGTTCTCGTGTGCCTTCTGCAAGCAGCGAGGATAGTGGGCGATGGGGAAGCCCTCGACAGCGTCGGCGAGCAGGAAGCCGAGGATGGTCTGGGCCTCGTTGGCCTGTGGCTCGAAGACGTCCACGGGCCAGATCGGATCGTGTCGACCACTCCCGAACTTGACGAAGAATAGCTTTCCCGCGACGAAGCGGATCGACGCGCTCTCCCTGTCCCCGGCCTCCTCTTCCCCGGGGGCCCATTCCCGCCAGCTGTACGTTGCCCTCTCGATCCAAGGGGGGATCTCGACATAGGCAGGGTAGTCACAGTTCAGCACGCCCTCCAGCGCCATGGCCAGCCGGTACCGGATGAGGACCGCGCTGTGCTTGGCGATGCCGACGAGATAGATGCGACGACGCTGATCCTTGCGTTTCTGTTCTATCGCCTCGCGTATCCCGGCCATCATCTTCGTAAAGTGGGACTCCGCGAAGAGCTTGCTGCGTAACAGCCCGTCGAAGACGATCAGGGTGTCGGTTGCGAAGTCTTTACTCCGGATGATCTTGAAGAGGATCGACCATTCCACCAGCGATCGGTAGGTAGCGACCCAGCTCGGGCTGATGGGACGTCCGTCACGGGGCGGGCGGATCATGTGGCTGAGAGCGGGGAGGTCGCGCACGCCGAGGTAGGCCATCAGCTCGCCAAGCGGGGTCAGGGGCACGCCCGATTCGTCGAACTGGCTTCGGCTCAGAACCTCGACGTCAGTGGTTGGGGTGATCGCCTCGAGGCAATATTCGTTGTTGCTGGAGTCGACGACGCGGACGAGCTGGATCAGAAAAGGGTCAAACTGGATCTGGTTGTCCCCGCCGTCGGTGGCCACCAGAGAGATGGCCGTTGTCGCCCGTGGTTGGATCCTCCTTGTCGCTCCGCGCAGGGCCCGCATCTGGGAGCGTAGCTCCTCTAGCAGCGATCGGTCCGCGGAAACCCGACCCTGGATCTCCCTGCCCAGCTTTTCCAGGCTCTCGGGCTCGATCATCCCAACTGAAGGTGACTATAGCATCAGCATCGCTTGAGTGCGCCGGCCGGGGTAGTGATGGATGGACGACCGCGGCTGGCATCGTCAGCCTGTACGGAGGGTGAAGAGCTGCTCGGGCTCGTCGTGCGGTCGGCCGATTCTTTTGTCAATGATCATTGACAGGCTGTTTGTCAATAATGATTGACAGGTTGTCGATGCAATATCGGGATCCCTGAGCCTTCTCGATGGAAGGAACGCGTTCGTCTCTCAGCGGCTGGTTGCTTGGTGGCTGCGGCTCCTCTCATATTCGTCGTCCCCGAGGTGGAACCTGGCCCGGTTGGCCGGCCCGGCATGGGCTTGGAGCTCCGAGCGTGCCCGGGCTGTCGGGATGCGTCAGGGAGGTCCCTCTCCGTGTGCCCTGGCCCTCACCAACGCGACCGGATGTCGCTGACGGCCTGGATCGGAGGTCAGGGCTTGAGTGCTCAAGCCACATCCTGGTCGGTGGACCGTCGGCTCTCCATCACCGAGCCGTGGTTCGGAAGTGGAGACCGGTAACCCTGGCTAGTACTACAACCGTAGTTGTGACCCATAAGCGATCGTGCCCGCCGTGGAACGTGCGACGACGGTCGTGGCCACATCGGGCCTGCTGGCGCTTGGCGCGTCTCCACCACGATCACACCAGACCAAGCTCCGGCGAGCGCGCGGGCAGCGGCAGCGCCCACACCAGCAGCCGGTGCCCCTCGGGCACCGCTGGTCAGGCCGGGGGACCGCCCCTTGTTGCCCCTCGGCCTGGCGGCGGATCGCGGCCAGCCAGGCATCGGCCAGCATCGATGAGGTGAGGTGCCGGTGCCGGCTCGGCCAGCGCCGGACCTGGTCCTGGTCCAGCCCGGTCTCCCCCCTTCGCCTCTTTGAGGCACGGCTCCGCGACCCACCGGGTCGCGCCACCGTCGCCAGCTCTTGGAGCGAGACCTCGGTCGGGGCCAGGGCCGGGGAGGAGGCGGGGTCGTCGGGGTCGCCGAGCGAGCGGCGGGCGAGGAGGGCGGCCCGTCGAGGGGGCCCCATCGGAGCGAGCTCCGATGGGGTGCCCTGAGACGCGTCTCGATGGGGTCCCCCAGGAAGCCGGTCTCGTCCAGGACACCGATCCCCTCCGGGTCACCGAAGGGCTCGTGCACGAAGGCCTGGAGACGATCTGGGGCGGCATCGACGTCCCAGCTGACCCGATCGAGCCGCCGCTGCCTGCGGTCTTGGGTAGCATCCCCCACCGCCTCGGTCACCTGCCAGCGGTTCTTGCGGGCGAGCGGGGGCGAGCAGGCCTCGCAGAGACTTGGCCACCTGCTCGCGGGATTCCCGCCGAGCGAACAGGTCGGCGAAGCGCTCGAGGTCGTCGAGCGTGGTCATCACCTTCGTCGAAGGGGCACCCATCCTGCCGGGATGGGAGGCCCTTAGCAAGTACGGTAGCAGTATTGCTGCTACAGCGCGGGTTAGCGGAGGTGCTCTGGACGTCGTCACCGCCGCCTGACCACGACGACTCCCGGAGGGGGGCCGCACCTGACCCGACCAGCACGCGCTGCTGTCCACGTTGGAAGAGGTTCACCGTCGTTTCCATCGTTTCTTCTTCCCCCGCTTGGAGCGCTGGGCCCGAGCCCAGCCGTACCTGATCGGGCTCAACCTGCCCATCGAGCACAAGAGCGCCGAGAACCTGGCCGAGGAGCTGGGGACGGCCTCAGGCCGGCTCCCCCTGGGACGACGAGGGGGCATCGCGGAGCTCCAGCGGTTGGTGGGGGAGGCGTTGGGGGCCGAGGAGGGGCGGCGCGGCAAGACTTGGGGAGGCTGGGGGGACAACGGCCAGGTCGGGGTCTTCTTGGGCTTTGCGAGCCGGCGAGGGCACCCCTGGTCGATTGCCAGCTCTCGCTCCCGGAGAGCCGGGTTAGGGAGATGGCGGCACGGCGCCGGCGGCGGGCGCGGGTTCGGGGGAGGTGGAGCTGGCGGAGCCGGCCTGAGTGGCCTCTGCCTGCTGGACGATCGGGGAGGATCTTGAGCCGAGCAGGGGGGCTGGGCCTCGATCATGAGAAGGTGACGCGCGCTCGGGCCTGGGACCACCACCTCACCCTGGTGCTCATGGCCTTGGCGTTGGTGAAGATGGGGCCGCGGGGGTGGGGGGAGCCGGGGCCTCCCGGCCAGCGTCCCGAGGTCCGTCGGTGGTTGGCGATGGCCCTCCCACCTCCGGCGGCCGGCGGCGGTGGTCGCCTGGGGGATGGCAGCGGAGGCGGAAGGCGGTGGCGCAACGCTGCCATCGCAAGCGATGGCTTGGTCGGCATCCAGGTGGCCCATAACGCGCGCTGTGATGGGGGGCTCGGCACGAGCCCGGTCGCCCAGCCGTGGCGCTGCGGTCGGGGCCTGCGGGCTACTGAGGTCGACGGGTCAGGCCGAGCACGGCGTCGAGGCTCCAGGCCCCCGGCCCCATGACCAGCAGGGCGACCGCCAAGCCGATCAAGGCGAAGTTCAGCTCCCAGCCATAACCCACCTTCGGCTGGCTGAAGAAGCTGAAGGCATGGCTGACCGTGGCGATTGCGACGGCCATGTCCGTGATCAGGCCGATGGTCGCGACCACGGTGAGGAAGCCAGCGAGGAGAACGACGCCGCCGAAGAACTCGGTGATGCCGACCACGTAGACAAACACGTGGGGGGCGGGGATGCCGATCGTATGGAGGTAGGCGGTCGTGCCCGAGATGCCGCCCCCGCCGAACCAGCCGAAGAGCTTCTGGCTCCCATGGGCCACGAAGACGACGCCGAGCACCCCCCGCAGGACCAGCGCAGCGACGTCGACCGCGCGCCAGCTGGACTGAACCGCTCGCAAGGGATGACCAACCAACTCAAACATGGCTTCTCCTCTCCCGATCGAGCCCGAGTGGGGGCAACACTCCCGCCCGCTTACGCTACGCCTGCAAGGCCATTCTGTGGATCTCTGGCCGGGGGAGAGGCAGGGCCTGAGCCGAGGGGTATCGTGCACCGGCGCCTCCCGGCACGTGACCCACCAGCCGGGTGAAGGCCGATCGCTCCCCCAGCCGTCCCCGGGCCTCGACCCGGCAGGTGCGCCAGGCCCGGTCGGGGTCCCGGGCCAGCTGGGCGAGAGAAGCTGGAGGCGACCTCGCTGATCGGGTCACCGTGGGGGAAGGGCGGTGGCGGGAGCGGCATCCCACCCCAGGGTGTGGCAGGGCCACGCTGACGAGGGTGGGGCCGTTGACGAGGACCAGGTCCTGCTTCCGGCCCCACCTTGTGAGCCCGGCGGCCATCCGGCTCGACCAGCGGGGAGAGCCGGGTGATGGGGTGGCGGCCGGGCAGACGACCCAGGCGACGGTCAGCCTCTCGCCGCTGGCGAAGGAGGGGCAGGTGAAGCCGTCGGCGAGGACGAGAAGGATGGTCTTCCAGAAGGTGGCCCCCGGTCGAAGGAGGTGGG
>DATGLL010000301.1:0-11796 GCA_035294145.1 Candidatus Dormiibacterota bacterium
GCTGAATCCGAGCGCGTCCCGGTCGAGCTGTGCTCAACGCCTTCCGACATCCGAGGTTGTAGCACCGCTCCATGCTTTCGCCGGCGGAAGGATCGAAGCGATGTGCTCAACGCCTTCCGACATCCGAGGTTGTAGCACGAGAGAGGAAGGTCAGACCCATCGTTGACGCTGGAGTGCTCAACGCCTTCCGACATCCGAGGTTGTAGCACTCCACTCGCCCCAGCCAATACGGATTGAGGGGTCGAATTCACGCACCTCCCTGGAGGAGCCCACCGGCGCCGGTCGTCCGAGTTCGAGCGCCGTCGCCACGCAGAGGTGCTTGAACGGCCGGAATCAGAGCACCAGGTGGGGGTCTGGGTCACGCCACCAATCCCGCCGGGACCCGCGGTCGAGGATCCCTTCCCGGCAGCGCGTGCAGAGCGGGATGACGAGCAAGGCGTCCTCCGGCTCCATGATCCGGGACAGCCGCCAGAGCAGTTCCGACCGTCCTCGCTCGGAGAGGCGGCAACGGAAGACGCTGTACTGGATCCGCTCCCCATACCCCTCTAGGATCCGGGCCACCCGGCGCAGTCGTTCCTCATCGCGCACGTCGTAGGCGATCAGATGCCAGCTGCGCATGCCTCACCTCAGCCGTGAGCGGGCGAAGAGGCCAGCCTCACCGCTCCACTCCTTCTCCAGCAGCCTGACCTCCAGCTCGATGGCACGCACGTAGCTCAGCGAGTAGCCGAGCACGGGATGCTTCCAGCTCTCCGCCAGCCGCCGCTCGTAGAGGTCGATGGCCAGCCGTCGCCCCTCCGGGGAAAGCCAGGCCTGGTCGCGGGTGACGGTGAAGTGGAGGTCGGGGCGCCATTGGCCACGGTTGAGCGAGGCGACCAGGGGCAGGTCGCAGAGGGGCACCCGGAACAGCTCCATGAGGTCGAGGACCAAGGGCGGGCTGGCGCTGCGCGGGCGGTGGAAGAAGCCAAACGCCGGCTCCAGCCCCACCACCAGGACCGCCTGCAGCACCGACCGATACAGGAGGGCATAGAGGAAGCTGAGAGCAGCGTTGAAGCGATCCCGGGGCGGTCGCCGGGAGCGCCCGTCGGGGCGCAGGCGCGGGTCGACCGAGTCATGCAAAAGGTGGGGTAAGGCCTCGAAGTAAGCTCGGCCAGCTGCCCCTTCCAGCCCCCGCAAGCGCTCCGGATCGTCGATCCGCTCCACCTGGCGAAGCGCCTCGCGGATGCGCTCCACCGGTCCCTGGACCTGGGCCCGGTCGGCGGCCGAGCCCCGGGTGGCCCGGAGCAGGAAGCGGAGCTGGTTCTCGATCTTGTGAGCCGCCAGCCGTCGGGCCAGGTGCAAGCAGAAGCCGGGGTCGCTCAGAGCGCCGTACTGGCGCAGCTTGCGCTGGACGCCCAGGCCACCGTTGGCCAGGCAGCCGAGGTGACGCCCGCCACCGGTGATCCAGTGGATCGGCACCCCCTCGGCGCAGCAGAGGTGCAAGGCCTGGGTGGTGAGCTGGGCGTGACCGTGGATGACCAGGCCCGCGACCTCATGAATGGGGAGCCGTCGCGGCTCCTGCTCGGGGAGCCGGATCACCAGGCTGTCGCCCCGGCGCTGGACCTGGGCCTCCGGCTCGGTGACGTGCACGATCGCCCCCTCGGGTGCGGGTGGGAACAGCCGCAGGATGGGCCGGTCGGGCTGCTCGGCCAGCCGCGCCTCCTCGGGCAAGCAGACCGGGGCCAGCGAGCAGTGGAGGCACCGCCGAGGGTTGTCGGTGACCGGTGGCCGCTGGGTGCTCGAGCGCAGCTCGGCGGCACGGCGGAGGGCGGCCCGGACCTCCGTCCGCAGCCCCTCGTCCACCGGCACCCGGACCGTGACCCCGGAGCCGTGGTAGCGGACCCGGCCCTCGGCCACGGGCTCGCCCAACGCCTCCTCCAGGAGCAGGGCGTAGGCCCCCACCTGGATCCGGTCGGCGGGCCAGGCCTGGGCCTGGCCGTCCCGGCCTCGAGCACACTGCCCTCGCTTGTGCTCGTAGGCCACCCAACCGCCTTCCCGTCGCCGGGCCGCGTCGACGCGCCCGTACAGCCCGAGGGCGCTGCTCTCGAGCTCAAAGTTGCGGATCTCGGTGGCGTCGGGGTCACCAAGCCGCAACTCGTGGGCCTCGCGGCCAGCCAGCACCCGCTCATCGGCGACCCGGATCTCCTCCACCTCCTCCAAGTAGAAGAGCCGTTCGCAGTAGGCCAGCGCGTGCAGGGCCATGACCCGGGTCAGGGGCTCGCCGCCCTCCGCCCTCGGTTCCGCCATCTCGTCACCTCCGTGCTCAGCCGGGCGGCGTGATCGCCACCCAGGCGCCTTCGTCCGGCGGTCGCCGGAAGGGCGCCCGCTGGAACCGTCCCCACCGGGTCCGGGCCGAGCCCACGTGGTCGGCCCAGATCGGCAGCACCAGGTCACCGTCGGGATCGGGCCGGAGCAGCCAGGCCCGTCCCAGGTCCCCCTTGCGCAGCGGCCGCACCTCGTCCACCAGGTGGCTGCTCTCACCCAGGGAGAGCCCCCCGAAGCGGGTGACCGAGCTCCAGTCGGCGAGGGCGGCGGCCAGCCGGTCGGCCAGGGGCGGGCTGGCCGCCTCCCGGGCCCCGGCGCGCACGAAGACCGCCAACCGGATGTCGCTCAGCAGCTCCTGGAGATCGGGGCGCTTGTTGTCCCCCAGCCCGGGCGGATGCTTGACGCTCTTCATCCGCCAGGCGGTGCGCAAGACCAGGGAACGGGCCGGCTCGCCCAGCGGGGCGAGCGCCAGCTCGGCGCCGGCGTGGGCCCGCCGGTCGGGCTCGCCCACCAGCGAGAGCAGCATCCCGTACACGGTCGAGGGCGGGGGCACGGGCAGGGTCTCCAGGTACTCCCGCGACTGCGGGACCCGGAAGGCCGCGAGGGGGGCTGAGACGAACAGCTCGACCATGGCTGTCAGCCCGACACCAACCGCTTGACGTCCTCGATCGCCGTTCGGACGCTGGCGGTGACGTGGGCGCCGCGCTCCCGGAGCCGGGCGGCATCGGCGCTCTCGGCCACCGCGCCCGCGACCCACAGCTCCTCCGCGGGGACGTCGCCCGCCTCGACCAGGTCCACCAGCCGGCGCAGGCGGATGGTTCCGCCGCCGTCCTGCTCGAAGGCGTAGAGGAAGCGAGGGGCGGGGTCGTCGGTCCAGCGCAGCACCAGCGACTCGGGCGAGAAGTCGAAGAGGAAGCGGGCGTGGTTGCCTGCCACCCGGCTCAGGTTGGCGATGGCGTCCAGCACCGCCACCGCCCGCTCGCGCTGGTGGAGGTCGTCAGGGGTGAGGGCGAAGCCGTACTGGTAGCGGGTGGAGTGGATCTCGGCCGCGTAGGGCACCGGGTCCCGGCCGGTGCGGCTGGCGGTGGGGGTGGCCCCGGGGCTGGCGGCGTTGAAGGTGACGTCGCCCGGCCAGGGATCGATGGACACCGCCCGGGTCACCTCCAGGCGGGCGCGGCGGGCATCAGTGGTCCCCCGGGCCCGCTGCCGCCGCTGGCGGCCGCCGGCCGGCTCCGTCTCCTCCTCCGCCGGGTTCGCCTCCTGGGCCGCGGCCCGGGCCGACATGAAGCCGAGCACGTCGTCGTCGATGAAGCTCCGGCCGCCGTCGCTGAAGTGGTCGTCACGCCACTCGTGGCTGCGGGCCTCGTCCACCCAGGTGCGGTTGACCGGCAGCCCCTCCTCCTGCCAGCGCCGGCGGATGGCGGCCCGGATCGCCTCGGCCGAGACGGTGGTGTGCACCGCTCCCCGCCAGACCAGCTTCTGCAGGGTGGTGGTGTTGCCCTCGGTCTCGCCGCGGTTGTTGGCGGCCACGCCCAGGGGGGTGAGGACCAGTCCGAACAGGTGCTTGCTCACGTCGATCACACTCCTCGAGAGATCTCGGCCGCCGGCGCCTCGGTGGCCTCGGCCTCATCCGACGGCTCGCCCCGGTAGCTGGCCAGGGCGAGCAGGGCCAGGTCGCGGCCGGCCCGCCAGCGCTCGCCCAGGAAGGGCAGGACCTGGACCCAGGATTGCTGCAGTGTGGAGAGGTAACCGGCCCGGGCCCAGAGGTCGGTGATGCAGGCCCTGAAGTCGGCCTGGGTCTTGCAGCGGGTCAGCGCCGCCCGCAGGCGTTCGCGTTCGCCCTGGGCCAGCGACTCGAAGCTCAAGCCCTGGTGCCGAGCGCGCTCGCTCAGCTGCCCCAGGCGGTTGCGCCAGGCCTCGTGGCAGGCCTGGACGAAGATCCGGGCCTCCACCTCCGGGGTCACGGTCTCGTCGTTCACCATTTGCTTCAGTCCCTTGCTCTCGAATCCGATCACGTGCTGGCGCAGGCGCGGGTCGGCCGTCCAGGTGGCGAAGCCGTGCCACCAGGGCCGGCGGTGGAGCAGGTTCTCCGCCGCCAGCTCGGGTACCTGGGGCACGTCCAGCCAGGCATCGCCGTCGGCACGCCGCCGGACCTGCGGGGCCAGATACCGGCAGATGCGCTCGTAGCGCCGCAGCTGCCCCTGATCCGCCTCCTGGGTGCTCAGGACGTAGGCGCGAACCCGCTGCTGGGGCGACCAGGGGAGCGTGGTGAAGCCCAGCACCTGGCAGCCGGCGACCCCCATGAGGTTGCCCTGCTTGTCGGCGGCGCGCAGGGTGAGGAAGCGCAGCGCCGCCTCGGCCGGGCCGGCCGTGCTCAGCTCCTGCAGCCGCGCCGGGGACCAGCCGCGGGCGTGCCGGGCGTACCGCTTGAGGTCGCGGACCTCGGGCACCACCACCGCCGTGCGATAGGTGCGGGTCCCCTCCCGGCGCCGCTGGTGGACCAGGAAGTAGCCGCAGCCGGCGGGGCCGAAGCGCAGGGCCAAGGCCCGGCCGGGCGGCTCCTCCAGCGAGGTCGGGCCGGCATGGACGTAGTGGCGGACCACGCCCCCGGGCAGCAGCCAACCGGCCACCGGCTGGGGACGGTCGGGGGAGAACCCCTCCCAGCGGAAGCGGTGGTCCGCGATGGGGCGGTACGAGACCAGCTGCTGCTGGTCCTCGACCACGAACGCCTCATGCCGGGTGGGCCCTCCCAGCTTCCGCGACTTCGGGTGCTGGAGGAAGGTGTCGAGGAGCCCGTTGTGGAAGGCGCAGACCTCCGCCCGCCGGGCGTCGGGGTCGCCGAGCAGGGCCAGGCTCATCAGGCCCCTGGGCGTGATCGGGTAGGCGTAGCGGAAGAGGCGGGGAAAGAAGGCCTCGTCCTCCCACTCCAGCCGGACCGCGTCGCGCTCCAGTCGCCAGCTCCCCAGCCCACGCAGAACCTGCGCCTCGGGGTCCGCCTCCGCCCGCTCCAGGGTCATCCAGAGGCCGGCCAGGCCGGCCCGGTGCAGCGTGGTCATGCCCGGGTCGTGCAGGCCGATCTCCAGGGCACCGCCCATCGACCTCACCTCCTCCTCGGCGCCCAGCTGGCGCCCAGCTCGGCCGAGTACTCGATCCGACCCGGCGGTGCCGCCAGCGCCGCCCCGAGCAGGGGCCAGCGCCAGCGCTCGCCCCCGGCCCCGGAGATGGGCATCGGTATCTCCCAGCGCAGCGCCTCTCGCGCCTGGTCCTTCGGCTCCAACCTCCGGATCTCCTCGGCGTCCTCGTGCCGGAGCACCCGGATCGTCTCCGTGGCCTCGCGGAGGGGGCCAGGCTGGGCGTAGGGCAGCCCGTCCAGGAGCGGGCACTCGACGATCCGCTGAGCCGCCTCAACGGCGGGGAGGGAGAGGAAGGCCTCGGAGAGGTCGCGCTGCGAGCAGGGCTCATCACCCAGGGCCTCCAGCCAGCTTCGAGCGTGCTGGAGCCAGTCGCCGTAGCTCTCCAGGTCGTAGGGATGGACGTTCTCGGGCTCGATCAGGAGCGCCTCCCGGATCTCGGGGTGGCTCGGGTCGAAGCGTCGGTTGAGCCGCCCCAGGCGCTGGATCAAGGCCGGCACCGGGGCCAGCTCGCTGATCAGCAGGTCGGCGGAGATGTCCAGGGAGACCTCGCAGACCTGGGTCGTCACCGCCAGCAGCGGCCCTGGTGCGGCGAAGGCCTCGACCACTCGGCGGTGGCGGTGCAGACGGTCGAGGTAGCGGAAGCGGCTGTGGTAGACGATCGGCCGGAGGCCGTCCGCGGCCAGGCGCTTGGCGGTCCCCACCGCCCTCTCCACCGTGTTCTGCACCCAGAGCACCTTGCCCCCTTGCCCCAGCACCCGTCGGGCCTCGGCCCGTGCCGTCTCCTCGTCGGCGTGCCGCAGCCGATAGCGGCGGCCCTCCTCCAGCTCGGGTGGCCCCTCGATCTCCCTCAGCGACCGACCGGCGGCCTCCACGGCCGCCCGCAACGCCTCGCGGCGCTGGGGCTGGAGCGAGGCGGTCATGACCAGGACCGGCGCCCGGAAGCTGGAGATGAAGCGGCAGAGGGTGGCGAACAGCCGCTCGTCGTACTGGTGGACCTCGTCGAAGACGAAGGCGGCGTTGGCCAGGGCGCCCACCGCCGCCGATGCCCCTCGGTAGTTGTGCAGCAGCCCCAAGACGGTGTCGACGGTGCAGGCGGCCGCCTGCGGCCACCAGAGCCCCAGCGTCTGGGCGGCCTGCGTCGCCTGCCCGATCCGCTCCTCCGGCGTCTCGTCGCCGTTGGCGAGCAGGGAGAGGTCGACCTCGGCGTGGCTGTGCAGCAGCTGTGACTCCGGCGGCGAGCCGTGCAGGTAGTCGAGGAAGCCCTGGGTGGCGGTGCCCATGGTCGGGTAGCAGAAGAGGAGCTTGCGGCCCGCCGCCCGCTCCGCCGCCCAGCGGTAGGCGGCCACGGTCTTGCCGCTGCCGCAGCCGGCGTGGACCACGGTCACCTCGGCCGGGCTGGCCGCCACCGCCTCCTGGAAGGGGCGGAGAGGTCGGCCGTCGAGCCGGGCGGCGGCGATCGCGGCCAGCGGCCCGGCGGGGCAACCCCGCGCCACCGCCTCGAGCGCCTCCTCCAGGGCGGCGCCCTCGGCCCTCCGGGTCGAGGCCAGGAGATCGGCCGCCATCAACACCGCCCGCACCAGGGCGGCGAAGCGCCGCGCCTCCGATCCCGGCCCTCCCAGGGCATCATCCATCTCCTCCAGGACGTCCCGACAGGCGAGGAGGAAGGAGCGATCGTCGAGCTCCAGCTCCTGCGAAGCCAGGGCCGGGGGTTGGGCCAGGCCCAGGCGGGCGGCCATCTCCCGGGTCAGGACGCTCATGTCCTCGTGGTCGAGCAGCAGCGTCATCCGGACCGAGCCGCAGCAGTCGGCCCAGCCCAGGTCCTGGACCCCACCGAGCTTCAGGTGGTGCCCGGCGACCGCGCACAGGGTCGCCACCCGGACCGGCTCCTCGCAGCCGGAGAAGAGCCAGGCCCCCAACGGCCCGGCCGGGGAGAGCAGCCACAGCCCCAGGTGCTCGTGGCGGTGGGCCTGGCAGCCCTCCAGCTTGCCCCGGACCAGGAGCTGGAAGTGGTCGTTGGCCTTGCCCAGGTCGTGGGCGAAGGTGGCCCGGGCCACCCCCGTCCCTAGGGCCGGGAGCCAGGCCGAGGGGAGACCAGCGAACGAGAGCAGCCGCTCGCCTGAGCGCTCCACCAACCCCCGGCCCGCCTCCCAGGCCAACCGGCTGTGCTCGACCAGCGATTGCGGTTCTTCCGCACCTCGCGGCGACTTCGCCCACAGGCGCTCGAAGCGGGTCATCGCACCGGCACCATGAGGCCGCAGCCGAAGCGGCGGCGGCCGCCCAACCCCTGCTCCTGGAGGCGGAGCGAGCCCTCCGGGTCGAGCCCGCGGACCACGACCGCGTAGCCCACCACCTCTCGGTCCCGGATCCGCAGCGTCCGCCGCACCGGGCCAGGGCGGCCCGGGGTCCGACCCTCGAGCCGGACCGACCGCTGCGGTTGGGCCAGCTCCACCTGGCCCCGGCAGCCCAGGGCCTCCAGCTGGCGCCGGGCGGCCTCCAGGAATGGCTCGGGCTCGGTGAAGCCCCGGATCACGACCAGGCGGCTGCGCAGCGTCGGCGCCGGCCGCAGCGTCCGGATCTGGGGCGCGCCCAGCGTGACCCGGTCCTCGCCCACCAGCAGCGTGCGCCCGCCCAGCCGGACCAGGAGCCCGAGCAGCCCGGCCGGCGTGCGCACCACCAGCCGGCTGCGGGGGGTGAGCTGGAGCCGACGGCCGAGCAGGGGAAGCCCCGCGATCGGGTGCACGCCGTAGTCGACCCGGTGATGCAGCTCCGGCTCGGCCGTGGTCAAGGCGGCGTAGAGCAGGTAGCCGTGGTCGGCGGGTAGGTGCAGCCCGGTGAGCGGAAAGCTCAGATCGAGGACGGGCTCCCGGCCGGTCGAGGGCACGATCATGGCCATCCCTCTCCTCGGTCGTCGGCTGACGACCTCTGGTCGGCGGTGGTCCCGGCGACCGGAACCCGACCGCCGAAGGGGGGCCCCCCACTCGCTCTACGCATGGTGATCCTCCTCCTCGAAATCGCTCCTGCCCACTCCGCGGGTCGAGCCCGGCGCCGCTGACCGCGAGCCCCGGCCCCCTCTGGACAGATATGGACGGCGAGGGGCCCCCGCGTGACGCGACCTCGACACGATGACATCGGCCCCTGATCTGGAGAACGCTCTCGATGCCGCGCGTGATCGCGGGTCCCCAGGCCTTGGCGCTGCCTCGGGGGTCCACGTCCCAGCGACGAGCACGACGGGGCGGGCACGGCTGGTACAGGCGCATGCGGATGGCCACCAAGCGATCAGCTTCCGGAGCCGGTCCAGCCATCGGCCCTCAAGTAGGGGTCGCGATAGAGCTCCGCGGCGTGGACCTTGGCCCGGAGCAGGTCGGGCAGCTCGCCCTCGGGGTCCCGGAGGGCAACGAGCTCATCGAGATGGACGAGGACCACCGCCAGCTCTCGCAGCGCTCCCTGGCAGTACTCGACGGCAGGCCGCGTGTACCCGCTGGCCGAGACGAGGATGAGCCCCACGCCGGCACGGGAGCGGGCCTTGAGGATGGGCCAGGCGAGCTCCTCGGCGCTCAGCGGCACGGAGTGGTCTCGGACCTCCAGGAGGTAGCGGCGCCCGTCCAGCTCGACGACGCCGTCGATCTGCTCCACGATCCCCGATCGGGGGATCCTCACGGTGATGTCGTCCTCGACCAGCAGCCCGGCCCGGCGGAAGAGGTCACATACCGACCGCTGGGTGGCCAGGCCTCGGTGCACCGGTAGCAGACGGGACGCCGATGACGAGGGGCGCAGTTGGGCACGAGGCAGATTCCGTCAGGGTTGGGGCGGGGTCCTGACCTCATGCGGTGGGTCGATCGTGTCCGGGGGGAGCAGCGCCTCGGCCACCAGGGCCAGGACCCGGGCCGGCAGACGGGTCCGTCCATCGTCCTTCGAGCACCGGGGGCGGCTGGCCGCAGGATCCACACGGTCCAGCCGCTGACCCAGCGATGCCGGGTCCAGGCCTGGGGCTCGGCTAGCCAGCGGCGGGTGCGTTCCCCGAACCTGGGCCTCCCAGCCGGGCCTTCCCGGCCGAGGTCGACCTCCGAGTCCCGCAATGCCCTTGGCGTTACGGCGCCCAGCCCAGCGCCGGCGGTGGAGTGGCCGTCGCCGAAGTGTTCGACGATGGGGGCGGCCAGGCTGCCCCGACAGGGGAGCCGGGCCACGGCGCGCAGCGGCCTTGGCGCGAGCATGCAAGCGCCACGACGCTCGCCGAGCCAGCCCGGCCGGTCCTGCACCGCTCCTGTGGCCTGCCCGCGGTCGGGGCCACGTCGAGATGCTCGCCAGGCCGATGACGGAGGGTCGGGACCGGGTCGCCTCAGGGGGATGGGATCGGCGACCGAGGCCCGCTGCCGCCAGCTGGGGGCTGGCCGATCCGCCGAGGCGATCCGGGTGGCCCGGGGACGTGTTGTCGCCGGTAGCGACGGATGGTCGGCGAGTTGTCGCTGCTCGTGGCGCGGTTAGGATGTGAGCCATGGCGAGCCCGGCCACGGCCCACGTCGGCCCCTGGACTGAGCGGGATCTGGTCGCCCTGCCCGATGATGGGCAACGCCATGAGCTGGTGGAGGGGCGGTTGCTGGTGAGCCCGCCGCCGTCGGGGCCGCACCAGGTGCTGGCGCTGCGGCTGGCCCGGTTGCTGGACGACGCCGCCCCGCCCGAGCTGCAGACGGTGGAGGGGCTGGGGGTGCGGGTGCCGGGGGGCAGCGTCCTGGTCCCGGACGTCCTGGTGGCCGAGCGGGAGGCGGTGCTACAGGACCGCTCCGGCATCCTCGACCCGGGTGCGGTCCGGCTGGTGGCTGAGGTCGTCTCCCCCGGCTCGGCGACCATGGACCGGCTGGCCAAGCCAGCGCTCTACGCTCGGGCGGGGATCCCCCACCTCTGGCGGGTGGAGCTGGGGGAGGGGTCGATCGTCGTCCTGCGGCTGGGTGAGGGCGGGGAGTACGTGGTCTGGGGGGTGGCCCGGAGGGGTGGCCCGCTGCAGCTGGACGCGCCCTTCCCGCTCCGTCTCGACCCGACGGCCTTGGGCTGCTAATACTGCCACCGTACTTGCCAAGGGCCTCCCATCCCGACAGGATGGGTGCCCCTTCGACGGATGCGGTGACCACGTTCAACGACCTCGAGCGCTGGGGCGAGGCCTTCGTCGCCTCCCCCCACACTTCGCCGACCTGCTCGCTCGGCGGGGATCCCGCGAGCAGGTGGCCGAGCACCGGCGGGACTTGCTCGCCCCAGTTGCGCGCAAGCGCCGCCGGCAGGTGGCCGAGGCGGTGGGGGTGCCACCCCGGACCGCAGGTAGCGGCGACTGGAACGGGTCGACGGGGAGGTCGAGGCCGCCTGGGACTGCCTCCAGGCCTTCGTGGGCGAGAGCTTCGGTGACCCCGAGGGGATCGGCATCCTGGACGAGACCGGGTTCCTAGAGGATCCCATCGAGAGGCGTCTCGATGGGGAGCCCCTGAAGGAAGGGAGTGGTCTCGGTGGGGGTAGAGCGGCAGCACTCCGGCACGGCCAGTCAGGTCGGGGTCTTCCTGGGGGACCTCATCAGAACCCGTATCGGGGCACCCCATCGGAGCTCGTTCCGATAGGGATCCCTCGATGGGGTCCCCTGGCCGACGCCACGTCGCGCGAGCAAGCGCTCCTGGACCGGCGCCGGTACCTGCCCGAGGCCTGGTGCAACGACCCGGTGCGTCGGGCCAGGGCCAAGGTCCCCGAGGAGGTGAGCTTCCCGACCAAGCCGGAGCTGGCGATCGCCAGGCTGGAGCCCGCCTGGGCGCAGGGGGAGCGGGGACGAGATCGATAGCGACGCACCTCGCATGCGGGAGGTGGTGGAGCGTCACGGTCGTGGGCACGTCTTTGCGGTCTTGTGACCACGCCGGTCGGGACCGAGCGCCCGCCGGTGGGGATCCCATCGGAGCCCCGATGGTGGTGCCCCCCGGCCCGGCTGGGTTGACGGTGCCCGAGATGCGCCGGCTGGGGATGGTGGCGCTGTCGCTGCCTGTGCGCCCACCACAGCTCCGTCTGGAGTGGTCGTGGTGGAGACGAGCCAAGCGCCAGCACACCCGGTGCCGTCCTCACCGTCGTCGTGCGCTCCAAGGCAGGCACGATTGCCATGAGTCGCAACTGCGTAGTGACACTGGGTCGCCTGCTGGAGCGCCAGCTGAGCTCCTAGCCGCCCGATCTCGCCCAGCCGTTCAGCGTCTGGCGAGCTCTCGCTCAGGAGCCGCTCGATGGCTGCCTCCAGCTCGACGCTCGGCGCTACCCTCTTGTTCGCAGTGTAGCCCTCCACCCCGGTGATCGACCTCACCGCGGAAGGCGATGCCGTCCTACTTTCCAGCGCTGCCCGGACGCC
>DATGLL010000302.1:0-19622 GCA_035294145.1 Candidatus Dormiibacterota bacterium
GGAGCTCGTCATCGACCTCGGAGGGGCACCGGCAACCGCCGGCCCCGGGCCGCCAGCGCCGCCTCCACGGACTCAGCTCCAAGCCGCGCGAAGCGGTCCCGATGCTCGACCACGATCGTGGTCACGGTCGGGTCACGCCGCCGGGCCAGGAACCTCCGACGGCTCCCATTCAGCTCAGAGCCAGTCTCGCTCCCCACCCACCCCACCGCAAGCGGTTGCTCGGCCGCCCAGGCGGTGACCCACGCTCCCCGCCGATCCACGTCGGCACGCTGATCGGCAGCGGGCGGACCCGGCGGTCGCGCCGGACGGGGAGCGCGCCGGCGCTTCCCCCAGGATCAGGCCCCAACCTGCCGGGCCGGGACGAGAGGCTTGCCCGACCGGACCCCGCGGGAGGCGGTCACGGGGTGGAGGACCTGCTCGCGCGCCCACTGCTCCAAGCTCAGGGGAGCCGACGATGGCGCAGAGATACGGCGGCAGCTCACAACCCCTCCGTGATGCCATGAGGGAGCGGGGCCTCGCTCCCCGGGTGAGGGCCGACGGTACGTGCCATCCTCAATGACCGCTCCTAGAAAGGGGGTCTAGGCCTGGTGTGCGTCGGAGCTGACCTTCACTGCAAGGTGACCCAGCGGCGCTCTGGACGAGCGGCGGGCTCCTCCTGAGGCGTCGCGTCCGACCCGGCCGATGGGGTCGCCACGGATCCTCGGTGAGCTCAAGCCAGCCCGATCGAGGTTGCTCTCGTTTTGACCTTGGCTGGAGCTGGTTCACCGATCCTCTCACGGATGCCGACATGTTGGCTCCCGTGGCCCACCGGCTGGCCGCGCCTGGCACTCGCTCGGGCCTGACCGACCCTTCAGAGTCGGTGGCATGCCTGTCTTCGGGTCCTCGCGGGGCCGGCCACGAGGTGACCTTGCTGACCACAAGATCGGGCGCCGGCTCAACAAGGTGAGAGGGGCGCCAGCTGCTGCCCATCCTGGCATCGACCTCGTCACCGCCACCACATCCTGGCCGAGGCCGGGGGGCACCCGCCTCCGCCCGCCACGGGAGGATCGCTCGGGGCGTCGTAGCCCGGCTCCTGCTGAGGCCCTCCTCGAGGGCTCCCTCCGCCTGGTCATGGGCCCTGACGACCTTCCATGGCTACCCGGTCGCCACTTCCGGCTCATCCCTGCTCCTGTCCTCACCACCCGGTGGAGGCCATGGCTGGTCACGTGCTGCCGGTTGGGCAAGCGACGTCGCTGTGCTGGATCAGGATATGACCGCCTGTACCTCTGCCCTCGTGCCATGCCCCCCACTCCTGGGCCACGCATTCTTGTGGGTGATCGCGAGAAGCGGACAGAACTGATTGGAAACTCCGAACAGGCCCGGGGCAGGATCGGGCGTTCGTTTGGGGTCGTGAGCAGCCGAGCGGCCTCCTGCCCGGCTGGGAGCGTCCGACCAACGCCTCAGCAGGAGGCCTCGCCTTGCGGCCTGGAGGAATGCGCCTGAGGCTGGAAGCCCTGCGCGACCGCGGGTGGTCGGTGAGCGCGCTCACCCGCGAGCCCCGGCTGAGCTGGCTGGGGGCGCTTCGCGAGCGCCGTATGGCCGGCGCCCCCTCCATCGCCGTCGGCGCGGTGGCGTTGCCCATACGCCGGCCCGCCACCACCGCGGGCGCGAGTGCACGAGCGTGGTGAGCGCTCCCTCGGCGGCGCCTGCCCGGGCGGTGACGCCCCGTCCTGCTGGCTGAGCTCCTGCCGGTCGGCGCGGCGAAGAGGGTGGTGGGGTGGGCCACAGTTGGTGATTCTGAACGCTACAATTCACTTCCGTCAACTTGAAGAAGTGGGCGCCAGCAAGGCATCCCTCCCGTGACCGCCTCCCGCTGCTTCCCGTCGGGCACGCTTCCCGTCCCGGCCCGGCGAGTCGGTCACCTGATCCTTCGGAGCGTGCTCCGATGGGGAATCCCTTCGTGGGGCACCCCCGCGGCCGCTGGAGCTCGACCCGGAAGACCACCAATGCTCACTCCCCGACCCGCCTCGGGGTGGCGGCGAGGATGCGCGCCTGGCCCAGACGGACCAGCCGCTCCAGCCGGCGGGTGCTCTTCAGCTATGCCCGCCGCACTGAACGCCTCCGCTCACCCGTCTACGGCTGGTGCGGTTGCGTTGGCGAGGGTCCTAAGGAACGAGTCGGCGCTGCCGCTGAAGGAGCGATTCAAACCAGACCAGCGGCTCGGCACGCTTGTCGCCAGCAGCATTGTCCGCTCGGTAGAAGGCTAAGTAGAGGTCACGGCGCGGGCCGAGTCGCTCGAGAAGCCGCCGGGCTCGGACCTCAGCCCTGGCCCAGTCCCCTCTCCTGCTGCCGATGCTCCAGGACCGGTATGCCTCATCGTGTAGCTCCGTGATCTCCAAGACGTCCTCATCGTCGGTGTACCGCTCCACGAAGCGTCTGGCGATGAGAGCGTGGTCGTTGTCACCGCTCCGAGGTCGGGCGCGGTCCACCTCACCCTTGAAGGTGTCGTGCACCAGCGCCACCAGCCGCAGCTTGCGTCGCGAGGTAGGGTCTAGTCCAAGCCGCTCGAGGTTCGCGAGGACCTCGCCAATGTGAGCCTCGATCTTCCCCTCCGGATGGCCAGGACGTGGCTTCCCCCACCGGGCACCGACCTTCCAACGATCATCAGAGATGATCGCGCGCTCCAGGTCTGTCTCAGGTTGCAGTACTGCTATCTCCCGGCCAAGGAATGCTATCGCACCCACCACTTACTTTTGACCGGGGAGGCGGCTTGGCGTCCCGCTGGACGCACTCTCCTCCGAGCCTCCTGCCGTGCTGACCCCCCGTCTCAACCGTCGCCACGAGCGCTGATGAGCCACCCCGCTCCTCACCCAGTGGACGGAGGTCCATGCTCGGTCGCCCAGGAGACGCCCCCGGGATGTCGGGCGATCGAGGGCCTCAGACCAGACGACAGTGCTCGCTCGGGGATGCGTCGAACCCTCCAGGTCTCCGACCATGACGCGTTCGCCCATCTCAAGGGTTCAGAGGGGAGCCTGCCCGTGCAGGGGCGGCAGGAGAGGTCTGGATGAGCCAACCTCCTGTCACGAAGGTTCACCGCCAATGACGAGTACAGGGTGGGAAACCCCCGGCCCAGACCCCCAGCCCGGGTCTAGCCCACCGATGAGGCTGGAGTCGAGCGCGACGGCCGGGCAGCGACCAGGGGTAGGAGAAGGTGCGAATCGTGGGGCCCGCCAGTGTGGAGACGATGCAAGCCGCGATTCACGCTCTCCTCATGGCGAGCGTAGAGGACATCCTTGGGATATCGGTTGATGTCTGTCCCCTGCACCACGAGCACCAGCTGCTCCCCCTGGTCGAAATGCGTCCCCGACGGCCAGATCTCGATGTTCAGCTCAACGACCTCTCCCCTCTGGACGGTTCGTTCTCGCCGATGGCTCAGGACAGGCCGGAACTCGGTCGAGGCAGCCTCGTCCAGCTCCCGGTGTGACGCCCGGATCCAGCCCAGCGCAACCGGCCCATCGTCGTGAATCTGGTAGTGAGGAAAGTACACAAAGTTGCCCTGGGTGTCGCGTTTGAAGACGCCCACGAAGACATCGAGGTCATCGGAGTCTTCGGCCGACATGAAAAGTCGCAGCTTCATGTGACCGACAACTTCGATCGGATCTGGAAACGTGTAGACAAACGTTGCTCGATGTGGACCAGGCCCTCCGCCGAGCGAATGATAGCTGAAGGTCGACGTCTGCCCGCTGGGCTCGGGCCTCAGCGTCCCCTGGCCGGCGTCCAGGTAGAGCTTGCTATATCGTGTTTCAGGAAGCGGCCAGTCGTCGCCTTCGACGATCTTGCCCACGAAGTATCGCTCGCGGACCTCGAGACGCACTCTGGGCCAGCTCGTGACCCCGGTCTCGAGCCCTTTCAGGAAGTGGTCGAAGAAGTCCTGAAGTCTCTGCTTGCTCTCATCGGCATAGTAATATGCCCATTTCATCCGTCCGTGGACGTCCAGCCACTTCTCCCGTGACCCCAGCCGCTCGAATCCAGCGATGGTGCCCCGCAAGTGCATGCCTTGATCGGTCCAGCTGGCGACCACAAACGCCGGCACGGTGATGCGCTCAGGATGTGCGGCCTTCGACTCCCAAAAGGCGTCGTACAGAGGGTGCTCAGCGGTCTCCGCGATGAGGTCCTCGACCTGCACCGTGCTGAACCCCATGAACTGCTGGAGGTATGGCCAGAACCAGGTCTCCGGGATCCCGCCGTGGCGGACGACCTCCCGATAGGTGTCGGTCCATCCCTCCCAGGGATTGATCGCGGCCAGGTGAGGAGGTTGGAGCTCGGCCACACGCCACTGCGCAATAGCTAGATAGGAGACGCCGGTCAGCCCTACCTTGCCGTTGCTCCACGGTTGCGTCCCGGCCCATTCGATGAGGTCATAGAAATCCTGGGCTTCCTCCGGGGAGAGGAACGTAGCTGATCCTTCGGAATGCCAGGTCCCTCGAGGATCGACATTGATGACAGCGTAGCCACGCGGGACCCAGTAGAGTGGATCCGGCCCTTCGAAAGCGGCATAGGGGGAGACATCCTTGGAGGTGACCCCGCAGCCTGGGAAGTATTCGTACTTAGTTGGGGAGTGCTTCCCGTACGGCGACCAGGCGATCAGGGGTGGGACCTTGATATCGGCGGTGTCGGGCCGATAGACATCGACCCGGATGCGAACGCCATCTCGCATGGGAACCGCAAGGTCACGCTCGACGAGCATGCCATCGACCGTCTCCTGTCGGTATCGCGGTGGTGGGGACCCTCCGTCCTCGGGGCTGGCATACGGCTCCCGGAACCGGTAGTGATATCTCTCATCCATCACCAGGCTAGCCTCCCTCCGCTGTCAGTGGCCATCTCGACATGGCCCGTGGAGGATGCACATCCCGATGGCACGGCGATCAGCATGCCTCTCTGGGCCGGACCTGCAACGGCGAGCAGAGGGCTAGCCAGAGGGCGTGCCTGGGGTCCGAGTTCTAGGGTGCTCTCGTCGGGACGAGCGGTTGGGCCAAGCGCCCGCGCCAGGTCCATGGCACGACCCCAGCAGCTCCCGGCGAGGAGAGGCTCGTCAAGCGCGGTCGTCCTCACCTCCACAGGCCCCTCATCGGCGATGACCATCGGTGCCTCCGTCCCTCCCCTGGCAGGGGATTACGGCAGCCGTCATTCTGACCCCCAGGCGTTCCCATGGCAATCCCCTGAGCTGGGGCATTCAAAAACTGACCAAGGGATAGGGTCATTGGCGTACCTAAAAGAGGGTCCAACCAAAGGTGAGGCTACGATGCAGATGACGACGTGGCGCAGGAATTGCAGGTGCACGCCAAACCTGGACCGCTCTGATCAGGAAAAACGAGCAGGTGTCTCAGCGGGTGAGCGGACCATGCGCTCTCCCCCGCACGGCCAGCCCGAGCCAGGGGCCTATCCTGGTTGCCCCCTCGGGCGTGAGATGCCGGTCGACCTCGGTCCGCGGCCATGGTGAGATGGCCGCTTCGAGCCTCCTGGCCCCGTCCCCTGCTGACCGTTGTCCATGGCGTCCCTTGGTCCGGAGTGCTCAGCTGGAGTTGCGAACCTGGGGACGCTGGATCTGGGACGGGGTCAACCGCCGGCGGCCGGACGGCTCTCGCGCAGCAGTGCCTCCACCGTCTCCATCCAGCCCTCGAGCTCGTCGGCGGTGGGGGCCAGCTCGTAGGGATGGTAGTGACAGGCGTGACTTAGGGCGAGCCAGGTCTGGTGGACCCGATCGCCGAGGGTCTGACTTCGGAGGAGCGAGAGGCAGACCAACTGGCAGCGCATGTTGCTGACCCCCTCGAGGTCAGGCTCGTGTCGCCGCCAGAGACGATACAACCCTTCCTCCAGCGCCTGGCGGGCGAGCAAAGCTGCAGCCCGAGGCCAGAGCCCGGTGGTGGTCGGTCGTGGCTGTCGAACCAGGTCCCGACCCGCGGCGAGCAGCTCCTCAGCTTCCACGGCCGGATCAGGCCAGCGCCCGGATGCGTCCGACCAGACGCTCGGTGGCCTGGATCAGACCCATCACGCTATTGCCTCCTCGGTGGGTGGCCCGGTTCAGAGCGGTGAGCAGGTCGCTGGCCCAAGCACCGAAGCGCCGGTTGAGGGTCGTGTAGACGTCGCCGGCACGATTGCGGTCGTCGAAGAGGGCGAGGGCCATGCGATTGATGGTCTTGCTGGCCCGCTCCAGCTCGGCGTCCACCTCGGCGTGGGGATCACCCCGGGCGATCCGGCGCCGGCGGACGACCTCGGCGCAGGCCGCCTCCAGGGCTTGGCGGCAGAGCCCGGGCACGACCCTGGCCGCCACCTCGGCGGGCAGGGCCTCCTCCAGGGCCACCACCTTGGCATCCTCGAGCAACCGGGCGACCGGCTCGAGCTGCTCCTTGACCTCCACCTGGGAGCCCGGGCGGCGGGTGACCTCCAAGATCCGGGCCTGGACGCGGAGCCGCCGCACAGCCTCGGAGAGCCGGTCATCATGGGTGAAGACCACCACCTGCCGGTGCTTCGCCGTCTCCTCCAGGACCCGGGCCAGGCCGTCGACCCGAGCCGGGTCCATGGACTGCACCGGGTCGTCGATGACCACGAAGCCGAAGGGGCTGTCAGGGAGGAGCGCTCGAGGGAGGAAGAGCGCCAAGGCGAGACAATGCAGCTCACCCTGGCTCATCACCCCGACAGCGGTTGCCTCCTGACCGTCGACCCGAACCTCGAGCCGGACCCGGCGGTGGGTTGTCTGTCCCTCCAGCACCGGCTGGATCAGCTCCATGCCCGAACGGTGACGGAGCTGCTCCCACATGGCCCGGGCCCGGGTCGCGATCGGCTCGAAGCGGCGGCCACGCAGCTCCTCCGAGACGTCCTTGAGCCACTGCTCCGCGGCCTTCAGGTGTGGGAGCATCTTCTGCCCCTGTTGCGCGTTGCGGGCCTGGCCCAGCCACTCAGCCAGGTCACAGGCCAGCGGCCGCCAGGCGCTCTCGCGACGATCCAACTCTGCCTGGGCCGCCTGCCTCGTCGCCCTGAGGGCCTTCTCTAATGGCTCGAAGCTGGTCAGGAGATGGTCCGCCGTCGCCTCGAGGTTCTGGAGCGGGGCGGCCGCCCAAGCCGACCACGCCGTCAGGACCGAGGCGACATCGACACCTACCGAGGCGGCTTTGCTCAAGGGTGCCGGCGGTCCGGCGAGGAGCCCCTCCGCCTCTCGACGTGCCCGCTCAGCCTGACGTTCCGCCTCGGTCACCGCTTGGGCACGTTCCTGCAGGTCCCTCACCTGGGCCTCAGCCGCAGCTCGCCAATCGGCGCTCAGAGCCCCGGGACGTCCGCACACCGGGCAGTCCTCGTCCCCATGCGCAGCGTGGAGGTCCAGAGCTCGCTGGAGGAGGTCGGCCAGCCGGCTGGCCCGCTCGGCGTCCGTCCCGGCCGTGGCCGCTCGGGCCGCGGCGGCCTGGCGCAGGCGCTCGGCCACCTCCAGGACCTGGTCGACCGAGGGCCAGGTCATCGCCGCCAGCTGGTGGAGGATCATCTCGACGCCGGCTTCGTCCCCGTCAGCGCTTGAGCCGGGCAACGCTCTCTCCAGGGCTGACAGATCCCAAGCCTTGCCCGCCAGCGCCGCCAGGCAGCGGCGAGCGCGCTCGTCGTCGAGCTCCTCCAGGCGGGGGCGGAGCTGGTCCAACCGTTGCGCCGCCGCCTTGATCGAGCGCTCTCGATCCCGGCGGGCATCGGCCAGCCACTTCCCAGCCCGGACGAGGTCGTCCAGGCCCAGGACCGAGGAGAGTGCGTCGTAGAGGTCGGAAGGCTCGTCGAACATGGAGCCCAGCTCGTTGTAGGAGAGGAAGGGACGATGAGCCTGCAGGGCGCGATCCCAGCCCAGGGCGTCCAGCCCGGAACGGGGGCGGCCGTGCTCTTGGACCTCGATCTCACCCTGCTCGACCTTCGTGACCCCTTCCGCCCAGTGACGCCGGATGGTGACCCCGCGGGTCCCCTCGGCGGTGAAGCGGGCCTCCACCTCGACCCGTCCTTGGCGGTGGAGGTTACGCCAGCCCTCCTTCCACGCTGCCGAGCGTTCCGCCCAGCGCAGGCTGTGGCCGGTGAGCAGTACCTCCAGGGCCTCGGCGAAGCTCGACTTGCCGGAGCCGTTGCGGCCCACCACCAGCGTGAGCCCTGGCCCTGGCTCCAACCGCAGGGTGGCGCGGGGGCCGATGCCCCGGAACCCCTCGACTGAGATCTCCTGCAGGTAGGCTCGCACCGGCTGTGCTGGGAGAGAGGCCGCGCCCGGCGGCTGGGCGTCTGTCCCCGCCTCCCCTTCCAGGGCTCGGGCCAAGGGCTCTGGGCCGGCGACGGCGGCCAGGACCAGGGTCTGCGTCACGGGGTCCTTCCCCTCCGCCACCAGCCGCTCCAGGAGGAACTCCTGCAGGGGGGTCTCCATACCGCAGGTGTGCAGTATGACGCGGGAGGGAGGGCCCGTAAAGCCGTCAAGAAGGACGTCGCGCCCTTGAGGATGGAAGGGGCTGTTGGGCGGCGGGCGCCCGCCGTGGGCCAGGGCCGGGAACCAGAGCCTCGACCTGTCTTGTCGCACCGGCCTGGTGCTGCTATGATGGCCGGCTCTTTGCATGGTCGGCAACGGCAACGAGGCTGGCGACGCGGCCCAAGCCACGTCGTCAGCGGCATGAGAGGGGAGTGCAGCATGGATCGGGACCTCGTCACCGAGCGGCCGATGACGCCTGAGGAGGTACGGGCTTACCTGTGGCAGTGGATCGTGAGCCACCGCCTGGAGGCGGAGCGCCTGGGCCGAAGAGCGATGGGGAACTTGGCCGGGCTCGAGCCCGGTGACGCGCTCAGCGTCGTCGAAGAGGCAGCCGAGGTCGTGGCCGAGCTGGCGGCGCGGCGTCCGGTGTACCTCTCGGGCCTTCTCGGGCTCCTCACCCACCAGGTGCGATGGGTGGCGGCCCGACGCGCCCGTGTCCTGCGGCCCCGTTGGGAGATCCCATCTGGGCTCGGACGCACAGACGTCAGCTCGCCCGAGACGTCGACCGGGCCGGCGGATCACCTCTCCCTGGCTCTCATGCGCCGCCAGGCACCGATGCTGAGCGAGGAGGTGCGGGCGGCCTCGGCGTTGGCGATGATCGAAGGGCTCTCTCTCCGGCTCCGGGTGTCGCTGATGGCGGGCGTCGACGGGCTGGCGAGCCGTCTCCAGTCCATCTCCCCCATCGTTCTGGCCTCCACCCCAGGGCCGCCCAGCTCGACCTGGCGCAAACGCGTGGAGCGGGGGCGGGAGGCCATGTTGCGCTGGGCGTCGGCTGGGGCGGTCGGGGCCGAGCGGGAACTCCTCGCCCTCCTGGCTCGACGAGGACGCCAGGCAGGGTATCGAGACTGGCGGGTGAGGCTGCTGGAGCAGCTGGGGCTGGATCCGGTCGGCGACATGGCTCGGAGCTGGATGAGGACCGACCCTGCCCGACTTTCCCGGCCCGGCCCGGTGGGGTCGTGAGGCCCTCCGGGCGTCGGCTCGGTCGCCTCGCGCGCTCGGTGATCGACGTCATCGTGCCGGGGATCTGGCTTCGATCCGTCCTCTGGGCCTCGACTCCCTCGGCTTCCCCTACCCTGACCTGCCAGGTGGCAGCGGCTGCCGGGACGCTCCCGCGATGACGAGCGCGTAAGGACGGAGGATCTGGAGGATCTGCAAGATGGCCAGGCGCGTACGGTGGGAAGGTCCTGGATGGTGGCGCAGGTGATCAGGACCTGACCGCCAGGGGATCACCTGCCTGCGCCCAGCCCGATGGCTTGGGGATGTGGACGGTCAGGTGCCCCACGATCCCGGTTGGGAAGGCAGGGCCACGGCCCCCTGCGAGGCAACCGACACCGGAGTTCGAGGAGGGTGGGATCGCCGCGCATGACCGTGACCTGGGAGGCGAGCGTCTCGGCCTCGACGAGGACGTCCCAGGAGAGGCCGCAGCCCGTCCTGGCCGTGGCCAACTAGGGGAGCGCCGCCCTGGGCCCAGGTAGCTGAGCGTGAGCGGGTTGGTGGCATGGCGTCGTAGAGGAACAACTGAGCCCCGAGCAGCCCTGTCGATTGGAGATCGGTGGAGGCATGGGTCGCCCTTGCGGCACGCTGTCGGTCAGATCGAGGGCGAAGCCCTCAGCCTCAGGGTTGAGGGGGCGCGGATGGGCGCGGCGGCGTCAAGACATCGGCTGGGTCGCGCGCCCCGGCGATAGCAAGCCCGGGCCTGGCGGATCAGGCGCCGGACCGTGGACGATGGCGTGGGCAAGCCTGAGCCGGCGCTGCCGACCTGGGTCGAGGCCGGTTGGCCAGGCCTGGCGTCTGGCCTTGAGATCCACGGGCGGTCGGCTTGGCCCCGGTCAGGGAGAGCGGTGAGGCCCTGCCTGCCTCATCGACCGGGCTTCTGCCCGCGCGGGGAGCCGTGGCGACCCGGCCGGGCCAGGTCGGCGAGCCCGGCCGATCATGGCCTCGGAGCCCTCGGCCGCAACCGCTGGAGCACCCCGGTGGCTGGCCACCCGTCGCCGCGAGCGTGAGGGGTGGGCGCCCAAGGGAGGTGGCCCGATCGGCCAGCCCCTCGGCGAGGTCACCTGTCCCCTCCAGGCTCTGATCCGCAGCTGAGACGATCGGATCGGGGCTAGGGCTGACGCCAGCAATCGGTTCCAGGTCGACCTCGACGCGACCGCCATCCAGACCAACCCCCACGCGTGGACGGCCTCCGGTCCGGTGCCATGAGGGGCTTCGCCGCTCCTCAAGGTATGGGGCCCATGCCCCGACGAGGGCGGTCATGCCCGCCAAGGCGGGCGAGCCGACCGCTCACCTTTCAGGCCCCACCCGGCCGATGCCCGAAGGTGTGCTCGTAGTCCCGTTGCAGGTCACGAGGTAGGTACCGCTCTTCGATCTCACGGATCTCGTGGGTCCCCACCAGCTCCTCCACCTTCACCCTTCCCCATCGGCTGGCTTCCGCTTGCCGCTCGGCCTCTTGTAGCGCCATCGGGCCACGCTCCCGCAGCTCGTTCAGCAGCTGCCACGCGAATTGCGCCGCAGCCCTTGACGCCACGACCGGATACAGGACCACCCTGACCCCGAGACGTTGGAAGTCCGCCCAGCTGGGCGAGGCGCCATCCCCACCCCAGCTCACGAGCAGCGGCGCGGGCACGTGCCGGCAGGCCTCCCCAACCTGCTCCAGGGTCTGGACCGAGTTCAGCCACACCAGATCGACCCCACCCTCCGTCGCGTAGGCGCGGCAACGCTCGATCGCCTCCTCGAAGCCGGCGTTCTCGGCGCCGATCGCGTCGCACCGGGCGCAGATCACGAACTCGGGGTCGAGGGCGTCCCGGGCGTCGACCGCTGCACGGTACTTGCCCACCGCCTCTGCCAGCGAGATCAAGCGCCGTCCTGCGCTCGTCCCTGACTTCTTGGGAGCCTCCTGGTCCTCGATCTGCATACCGGCCACGCCCGCCCTGATCATCTCCCGGACCGCATAGTGCACGCCGACCGCGTTCCCATATCCGGTGTCGCCATCCACGAGGACCGGGATCTCGCAGCTGGCCGCGACCCGGCGCGCGTGGTCCGCCATCTCGCCCAGGCCCATCACCCCCACGTCGGGGAGCCCGTACACATACGCCGCCGTCTGCGAACCGGCGAGGAAGAAGGCCTCGAACCCCGCCAGCTGCGCCATCTTGGCGTACACCGGGCTGAAGCCACCTGGCATCACGAGCACCTCGTCACGGCTGAGCAATTCCCGCAACCGCCGTCGCTTCCCCACCTCGGGTGCCGGCACATCCTGGTGCTCTTCCATGACCTGACTGCCTCCTCCACGCTGTCGACCTATGTCCAATGTCTCGCCCCTGTGCCCTCCAGGCCGCCTGCCTCGGCGGGTCGCTCAGCCCGGCACCTCCCAGGCAGGCGCGGCCTTGGCGTCCCAGGCCTTCGGGCGTCGCGGATGGGGCCCGCCCGCCGTGGGCTCGTGCGGCCTCGCCTGAGGACTTGAGCGAGCCACTGGTCCTGTGGACAGGTGAGGCTACCTGGCCACAGGCCATCTGCAGGCCTGGTGCGGTCGCCGACTTCCCATTCGCCTCCCGCACGATCATGTCGGCCGTTGCCTCGGAGCCGATGGTGGCAGCTGCTTGGCCAGGCTGCGTCTCCAGCGGCGAAGCTCCGGGGATCCGCTTGGGGCGAGGACCTGGATGGCCGGCCTCCCAGCCTCGTGCTGCGACCGTGATTGGCCTCGACGAACGACGGCTGAGCCACTGCCCTGGCCGGACCTGGCTCCCGACGCCCGCCGGCCCTGGTCCGTGCCGGTGTAGCCAGGGCCCTGCCCGCGGCGAGCGGCATCATGGCAAGCACCCTGGCGATGGCCATCCTCTGCTGCCGGCCGCCGGACGGTTCGGGGGAGGCGGAGCCCCGGTCGTCCATGCCGAGCTGCAACGTTGCCGCAGAGCTCGCGCCCGCTCACCTCGTCGCCGGCGGCAGCTTCTTCCCCGGGTTGAACAGTCCCTTGGGGTCGAAGAGCGCCTTGATCGAGCGCTGCAGCGCCGCCTCCACCGCCCCAAACTGGCGGTCGAACTGCTCCCGCTTGACCCAGCCCAGCCCGTGCTCGCCGGAGACGGTGCCGCCCAGGGCAAGGGTGCGAGCGAAAAGGGAGGAAGCTGCCGCGGTCGCCTGCGCCACCTGCTCAGGCGACGAGGCGTCGATCATGAAGGTGGCGTGGAGGTTGGCGTCGCCGGCGTGGCCCCAGCTGCAGGTGCGCAGGCCGTGCTCTTGACCGATCTCGGTCACCATCGCGATCGCCTCGCCCAGACGGTCGAGGGGAACGGCGATGTCCTCGCTCATCTTGCCCCCTAGCTGGGCGCTGACCGCGAAGCTGACCCCGCTGCGCCAACGCCAGAGGTCACGGATCTCTCCTGGAGTGCCCAGCCGTCGCACCTCCAGCGCCCCCTCGGCCAGGGCTTCCGCAACCTCGGCGGCCAGCGCCTCTGCGCCTTGCCGGGTGCCGTCGGCCTCGGCCACCACCAGGAAGGCCGTGGCCTCGGGAAGGCCGCTCGGGAAGGCCGCCCGGCTCGCGGCGACCGCGCCTGCGTCGAAGTACTCGAGCGCGGCGGGCAGGAGGCCATAGCCGTAGACGCGGCCCAGCCCCATCACCCCTGCCTCCACGCTCGGGTAGGCGGCCACCACCGGGATCATGGCCTCGGGCGCGGGCGTCAATCGGAGCCAGACCCGCACGATCACGCCCAGGGTGCCCTCGGAGCCGATCAAGAGCGAGCGCAGGTCGAGGCCGGCCACGTCCTTGCGCAGGGGGCCGCCCAGCCGGATCAGCTCGCCGCCCGTCACCACCGCCTCCAGGCCGGTCACCCAGTGGGCGGTGACCCCGTACTTGAAGCTGTGCGGGCCGCCGGCGTTGCAGGCGACGTTGCCCCCGATCGTCGACTGCTCGGCCGCCCCGGGATCGGGGGGGAAGAGGAGGCCGTTCTCCCGGGCCAGACGGTGCACCCGTCCGGTGCGGACCCCGGCCTCGACCTGCATACGCCAGAGCTCCGGGTCGAAGCGGAGCACCCGGTCCAGCCGCTCGAGTGAGAGCACGACGCCACCCTCGACCGGCACCGCCCCACCGGCGAACCCCGTGCCACCGCCTCGGGGCACGATCGCCACCTCGTGCTCGTAGCACCAGGCCACGAGACGTCGCACCTGCTCCACGTTGGAGGGCAGGACGACGGCGTCGGCCTGCCCGGCCAACCCCTGCATCTCGGTGGAGTCGCGTTGGTAGGGCCTTGCCGCCTCGTCGTCCAGCACCGCCTTGGGCCCGACAATCGCGGCCAGCTCGCGGACCAGGCCGGAGGTCATGGCCTCCCCCGGGCTCCCCCGGCCCTCTCCCCGCGCTCCAGGGCGAGCACGAGGTCGGCCGTGGTCCGGATGTGGCGACGCATCTCCTCCGCTGCCCTCTCGGGGTCCCTGGCCTCGATCGCCTCCACCAAGGGACGGTGGTCCTCGACGATCTCCAGGGGGCTACGGGCACGGTGCACCGTGGTCGCCCCCCGCATCAGCACCAGGTCGCGCAGCCCGTCCAGGTATTGGGCCGCCCGAAGGTTGCCCGAGCACTGGACGATGGTCCGATGGAGCGCCCGGTCGTGACGCCATAGCTCGGCCAGGCGGCCTTGCCGAGCGGCAGCGTGCATCGCCTCGAAGTGCTCGCGAACGATCCCGGCCTCCGGGGTCCCCAGGCGGTGCACGGCTTGGCGGGTGGCGGGGGGCTCGATCCAGAGCCGGATCTCGAAGATCTCCTCCAGGTCGTGGAGAGTGGTCTCCAAGATGCGAACCCCCCGGTTGCGCTCGAAGCCCACCATGCCTCGGCGGGAGAGCTGGATCAGCGCCTCTCGGACCGGGGTGCGCGACACGCCCAGCTGCTCGGCCAGCGATCCCACCGAGTGCAGCGTCCCCGGCACCAGCCGTCCCTCCACGATGGCGTCGGTCAACGCCCGCAGCACCTGGTCAGTGCGGCTGCGGGGGACGGTGATGGGCCCCAGCCCACCGCCGCGGGCCTCCTCACCGCTGGCCCGAGCGTGCTCGTTCGCGGTCGCGAAGCTCACGGCGCAGGAACTTGCCGCTGGCGGTCTTGGGGACCTCGTCGATGATCTCCACCACCCGGGGACACTTGTAGACCGCCATGCGCTCGCGGCAGAAGGCGATCAGCTCCTCTGGTGTGATCGTCGCCCCGGGGCGGAGGGAGACGAAGGCCTTGACCGTCTCGCCTCGGTAGGGATCGGGCGCCCCGACCACCGCCGCCTCCCGGATGGCCGGGTGCTGATAGAGGTAGTCCTCGACCTCGCGTGGCCAGACCTTGTACCCAGAGACGTTGATCATGTCCTTGGCCCGGTCGACGATGTAGAACCATCCCTCGGCATCCATCTTGCCCACGTCGCCGGTATGGAGGTACCCGTCGGTGAAGCTCTCGGCGGTGGCCTCGGGTCGCTGCCAGTAGCCCGGCACCACCTCCGGTCCTCGGGTCCAGAGCTCGCCCACCTCGCCCACCGGCACCTCCTGGCCAGTCTCGACGTCCACCACCTTGACCGTGGTGCTGGGGACGGGGACCCCCACCGACAACGCGCCCGACTCGGGATCGACCGGCGCCCGGGAGCCCAGGGGCACGGCGTGGGAGGGCGAGGTGGTCTCGGTCAGGCCGTAGACGTTGTGGAGGTAGGCACCGGTCAACTGTTCGAAGCGCTCCACCGCCGCCGGGGACACCGGCGCCCCGCCGCTGTAAGCCTTGCGGAAGCAAGAGAGGTCGCGAGCCTGGATGTCGGGGTGCGCCATCATGGCCAGGAAGGCGGTGATCGAGGCCACGGTGAACGTGCAGCGCCAGCGCTCGATCATGCGCAGCGCCTCCCCTGGCTCGAAGCGATAGAAGAGCACCAGGGGCAGCCCGGCCCGGAGGGCGACGCCCAGATGAGCGATCAAGCCGGTGATGTGGAAGAGGGGGGCCGCGCCCAGGATCGCGTCGCCAGGGCCGAGGCGCATCCAGGTTCGGTAGACCTCGGAGTTGAAGACCACGTTCCCATGGGTGTTCATGGCCCCCTTGGGGCGGCCGGTCGTGCCCGAGGTGTAGGTGAGGAAGGCAACGTCGTCTGGGCCCAGGCCAGGGTCGGGGAGGGAGCGGCCATCGTAGCGACGGACCAGGTCGAGCAGGTCCTCGGTCCCCTCCAGCCGTCGCTTCTCGGCCTCGGCCAGCGTCGGCGGCCGCTCGCCCTGGAGCTGGTCCAGCTCGCAGGTCGTGATCGCGACCCGCACCTCCGTGCCCTCGATCGCCTCTCGCCCCACGGCCTCGAACAGCGACTCCAGAGAGATCAGCGCCCTGGCCCCAGCGTCGGAGAGGTGGTAACGCACCTCCTGGACCTTGAGCATCGGGTTGAGCGGGACCACGCTCGCCCCTGCCTTCCATGCGCCCAGGACGGCGAGAGGGAACTGGGGCACGTTCTGCAGGTCGACCGCGACCCGATCGCCCCGGGCGATCCCGCGATCGGCCAGGGCCACGGCCAAGGCGTCGGAGGCGCGGTCCAGCTCTGCGAACGTGGTCGTGCCCTCGAAGTAATGGATGGCGGCCGCGTCGGGTCGGGCGCGGGCCGCCGCACGGAACATGGCCACCGCGTTGGGGTGCGGCGGCGCCAGCTCGGGGGGCACATGGCTGGGGTACCGTCCCAGCCACGGTCTCCGCTCGTACGGGCTCTCCATGGTGGAACCTCCCGGTTCGGGCCCCATCTCCGTCTTCGTGCTCGCGAGCTGACGCGTAGCGTGTAGCATGCTACTCTGCTCCTTGCGCTTCTGGCGCGCCGCCGATCAGGTTCCTTCCGTCTCCAGGTGCCCAGGGGGTGCTGCAGTGGCCGTCAGCGAGTTCCAGGGTCAGTCGGGCGTTGCCGTCCCCATCGAGACCGTCATCGCCTGGCAGGCTCCGCCCCTCAAGTTCGGCATCGGCGCCACCGAGGAGGTCGGCTACGAGCTCAGGCGGCTTGGGGTGACCAAGGCCCTGATCGTGACCGATCCCAACCTCTCCCGGCTCGGGTTACCCCGAAGGGTGAGCTCCTTGATCGAGCGGGAGGGGATCGAGACCGAGGTCTACGACCAGGCCCACGTCGAGCCCACCGATGTCTCCTTCCGACAGGCGCTCGCCGACCTCGAGGGGCAGGAGTTCGATGGCTATGTCGGGGTTGGGGGCGGCAGCTCGATCGACACCGCCAAGGCCATCGACCTGTTCAAGACCTATCCCGCCGACCTCATGCACTACCTGAACCGACCCATCGGTGAGGGGGCACCCGTGCCCGGGCCGCTTCGGCCCTTGCTGGCGGTCCCGACCACGGCTGGGACCGGAAGCGAGTGCACGCCGGTCTGTGTGGTGGACATCCTGAGCCTAAAGGTCAAGAGCGGCATCAGCCACGCCTCGCTCCGGCCGTGGATGGCCGTCGTCGACCCGCTCAACACCTTGACCATGCCCTCGGAGGTCACCGCCGCCACCGGCTACGACGTGCTCTGCCACGCCTTGGAGTCCTACACCGCCCTCGCCTACAACCGCCGGCCTCGTTGGCCCTCCCCGGCCGATCGGCCCGCGTACATCGGCTCCAACCCCATCAGCGACGTCTGGTGCGAGAAGGCCTTGGCCCTGATCGGCAAGTACTTCCGCCGAGCCGTGCTCAACCCCCACGACCTGGAGGCCCGGGTGGCCATGGCCCAGGCCGCCACCTTCGCCGGCATGGGCTTCGGCAACGCTGGTGTCCACATCCCCCACGCGGTCGCCTACCCGATTGCAGGAATGGTCAGGACATACCGTCCTGCCGGCTACCAGGGGGTGCACGAGGCCATGGTCCCACACGGCCAGTCGGTGGTCGTAACCGCGCCCGCCACCTTCCGCTTCACCTACCCGTGCTCCCCCGAGCGCCACCTGCGGGCGGCCGAGCTGCTCGGTGCTGACCTCAGGGGGGTGTCGGTCGCCAACGGTGAGGAGGTCCTCCCCCGCACCTTGATCGACATCATCCGCGACACCGGTGGCCCTCGCGGGGTGTCGGCGTTCGGCTATGGCGAGGAGGACGTCCCGGGCCTGGTGGAGGGGACGTTGAAGCAACAGCGCTTGCTGAGCGGTTGCCCCCGCCCGGTCGGAGCAGGGGAGCTGGCTGCGATCATCCGGGAGTCGATGAGCTACTGAACGGTAGGGCGCGAGCCCGGACATGGCAACGGGAGGCCGAGCATGACGAGGGTTTACTTCCAAAACCACGGTTTCATGCACTGCGATCTCCGCTGGCTGCTCAACGCCAACAACTACGCCACCCGCCGCAACCCCTCACCTCCGACCACCTGGTATGACCTCCCCACCCTGACGCTGGTCATCGACCATCCTGAGGGCAAGATCCTCTTCGACACCTCGTGCCCGAGGGACTGGGAGAGCCGCTGGGCAGGGACAGGCCTTGAGGAGTATTTCCCCTACGACAACGTCGGTGAGGAGGACTACCTCGACTCCAGCCTCAAGCGGCTGGGGCTGGAGCCGTCCGACTTCTCGATGGTGGTGCTGAGCCACCTCCACTTCGACCACGCCGGCAACCTTCGCCTCTTCCAGGGCAGTGGGGCTCAACTGCTGTGCCATCGGGCGGAGAAGGAGGGGGCGCTGGCCATCCCAGGCGATTTCCAGGGCGCTTTCGTGAAGAAGGACTACCAGGACGGTCTCGCCATCGACACCCTGGAGGGGGAGCCGGAGATCGCCAAGGGTGTCAAGCTGCTCGACCTTCCCGGTCATACCTGGGGGACGATGGGCGTGATGATCGACTTGCCCAACAGCGGGACCATCATCTACCCGTCGGACGCCATCTACATGCGAGCTAGCTACGGTCCGCCGCCGATGGGCTCCCCAATCGTCTGGAGCAGCCTGGAGTGGCTGAGTTCGGTGGAGAAGGTGCGCAAGCTGGCGGAGCGCCACAATGCCACGGTCGTCTTCAGCCACGATTCGGAGCTGGTGCGCTCGGGCCTGAGACTGGCACCGGCTTTCTACGACTGACCCGGCGGTCGCCAGAAGGGACGGGACGTGCCCATCTACGAGTACGGCTGCCGACGGTGCGGGGGCGTCTTCGAGCGCTTCTACCGAACCATGGGCCAGGCGTATACCGCGCGACCGTGTTGTCCCGGTTGCGGCTCCGGCGAGGTCGAGCGACTGGTGTCGAATGTGGCCCTGGGGGGCCGGGTGCAGGTGGGTCCAGGAAGGGCTGTCTACCCCTCCACCTGGGAGCAGACGCACGGTGGCGATCCTGAGGTGCTACGTTACTGGCGTCGGCGCATCGAGAGGGAGATGCGCGAGGAGCAGAGCGACCCCGAGCTCACGCTGCGGCGCGAGGAGGTGGCACGGCGTCGATTCGGCCTCCTGACGGAGGAGGGGATGACTCAGGACCGTCCGCCTCCCGCTGGGTGGGAGTACGTGGGCTACGTGCACCCGGTGACCGGGGAGATGGTGCGGCCGGTGGACACAGGCCAGTCACACCCCCATCGACATGCCCGTCCTCGTCCGCACAGGCATCCTCATCCCCGTCCTGCGCCCTCCGACTCCAGTGAAGGCCTCTTGGGCCGCGCTTGAGCGGGGAGGGAAGTGCGGCGTCGCCCAGGTAGGGTTGACGAATTCCGGCATCATTGCCAGCGCCGGATCGCTCACGAGGCCGGGGCACGATTGGTGAGGTGAGAGCATCCAGCTCCCCGGCCAGGGAACGGGCCTCTTCGTCGAGGGCCAAGTCCGGCGACGCGAGTTGTTCCCAACATAGGCGCGCGAAAGATGGCACCACCATGCTGACCTCGATAGGGTCCGACGGGGAGTTGGGCCCTCACATGGACTTGCGGCCGAGGACGATAGCCAGGGGCCAAACGGTTTGGCTCTGCTCAAGTTCGTCCATGGCCTGGCGGAGCAGGTCGGCGGCCTCCTCGGCTGCGCTGGGGGACTGTGCCCGGAGGAGTTCTACAAGACGCTGACCAGCGGTGCGGAAGTCGGTGGCGAGGAAGGAGCCGACCTGGCCGCCCCACTCCCCGACCGGGAGCAGCTCCTCCCGCCGGGTCACCTGCTCCAGCCCCGCCTGACGCAGGTACTCGTCCAGGGCCTTGAACACGGCCTCGGTGGTGTCCAGCC
>DATGLL010000303.1:0-3166 GCA_035294145.1 Candidatus Dormiibacterota bacterium
CATGGTCGACGCGGCCTACCAGGAGCTGTTCGAGACGATGCGGGCCGGCATGCGCGAGAACGAGTGCGTCGCCCTGGTCAACAAGGTCCTGTATGAGCTCGGTTCCGAGTTCGTGGAGGGGGTGAACGCGATCTCAGGCGAGCGCTGCAGCCCCCATCCGCACGTCTACACCGACCGTGCCCTGCGGCCCGGTGATCCGGCCTACTTCGACATCCTCCACAGCTTCAACGGCTACCGAACCTGCTACTACCGCACCTTCGCCGTGGGCAGCGCCTCGCCCGCCCTGGTCGCCGCCTACCGGCGCTGCCGGGAGATCCTCGACGCCGCCATCGAGCTGATCCGGCCAGGAAGGACCACGGCCGAGGTGGTCAGTGTGTGGCCAAAGGCGACCGAATTCGGATTCCCCGACGAGGAGGCGGCCTTCGCCCTCCAGTTCGGTCACGGGGTCGGGCTCTCGATCTGGGAGAAGCCGATCTTCAGCCGCCTGGTCTCGCTCGAGCACCCCGAGGTGATCGAGGAGGGGATGGTCTTCGCCCTGGAGACCTTCTGGCCGGCCAGTGACGGTTGGTCCGCGGCTCGGATCGAGGAGCAGCTGGTGGTGACGAAGGAGGGCTGCGAGGTCATCACCCGCTTCCCTGCCGAGGAGCTCCTGGTCGCCGGCCAGCGCTACTACACCGCCACCGGACCGTTGCCTGGCGTCCGTGAGGTGGAGTCGCACCTCAATCGCAACGGGCGCGTTCCAGCCTCGGAGGTGGTGGCAAGCGCCGCCGCCGAGGGTGCCCAGGTGAACGCCTGATGGCAGCTCCGGTGATCATGCCCGCTTTGGGGATGGCTCAGGAGACCGGCACCCTGGTGCGCTGGCTCCACCAGCCCGGCGAGACGGTGGAGAAGGGTGAGCCACTGATGGAGGTGGAGACGGACAAGGCGGTGGTCGAGGTCGAGGCGCCCGCCAGCGGCAGGCTGGGGACGCCGCTGGTGGGGGAGGGGGAGACGGTACCTGTGGGCCAGGTGATCGCCCACATCCTGGGTCCGGACGAGGCCGACCCCGGCCGCCCGGGTACCACCTCGTCCCCGGACCAACCGGTCTCGGTGGCACCGGCCCCACCAGCGGCCGAGGACGGAGGCCCCCGCCCTCGGCCTCGCCTGCCCGTCCCTGCCTCCCCCAAGGCACGTCGACTCGCCGCCGAGCGGGGAATCGACCTCGCGACCATCCGCGGCAGTGGGCCGGAAGGGGCGGTGCTGACCGTCGACCTGCCCAGGGGCGAGAGGCCGGTCCCGCCCGAGGCACCGGCGACGATGGGCCGCATCTGGAAGCTGATGGCGGAACGGACGACGGCAAGCTGGACCAGCGCTCCCCACTTCTTCCTGGTCCGGGAGGCCGACGCTGGACGCCTGGTCGAGTGGCGAGCAACGTCGCGCCGCCAAGGTCTGGAGGCCACCTACACCGACCTCCTCATCCTGGTGACGGCAGGGGCGCTCCGCCGCCATCCCGGGATGAACGCCATCTGGGAAGGAAGGCCGGTCCCTCGGCAGGAGGTCAACCTGGCTGTCGCCGTCGAGACCGAGGAAGGGCTGGTGGCCCCGGTCATCCATCGGGCCGACCGGCTCAGCCTGGCCGAGGTCGTGGAAGCGAGGCGAGCCTTGGTCGAGCGAGCACGGGCTCGACGCCTGACCCCACAGGACCTGGAGGGAGGCACGTTCACCCTCAGCAACCTGGGCATGTATGGCGTGGATGCCTTCAACGCCATCCTGAACGAGCGCCAGGCCGGGATCCTGGCCGTGGGGCGAATCGCCGAGACGGTGGTTCCGATCGAGGGGCAGGTGGCGGTGCGGCCACGGGTGGTGCTCACCCTCTCCTGCGACCACCGGCTCACCGACGGGGCGAGGGCAGCTCGCTTCCTCGCCGAGCTGACCTCCCTGCTTGAGGAGCCGTTGGGCCTGTTTACCTCCACACGACCGACTCAGGACGCCCCGACCGCAGAGAGCTGACGTAGCCGCCGTGGGAGGGGCTGGGGTGGGGAGCGGGCGTCAGCGTCGGATGGGACCACGGCGCCCACAGGGTCGATGGGATGAGGTTCTCCCCAAAATGAAACCCTGTGGACGATCCCGCGCTCCTCGACATGCACCCGGTCAAGGTGAGGCGGAAGGCCGACGAGGTAGTCGAGCAGATCCGTCGACTGATCGTCGATAAGGGCCTCCAGAGCGGGGCTCGGCTTCCTCCGGAACGTGACCTGGCCAGGATCTTCCACACCAGCCGGGCGATCGTCAGCCAGGCCCTGCGCTCTCTCTCCCTGATGGGACTGGTGGACATCCGCCCGGGGTCGGGTGTGTACGTGCTCCGGGAGCCCAGGACCATGGTCACCACCTCCATGAGCCTCCTCCTCGACCTCGAGGAGGGCTCGCTCGCCGACCTGGTGCAACTGCGGCTGTGGCTGGAGACGTTGGGGGCCACCGAGGCCCTGCACGTGGCCGACGAGAGCGACCTGGAGCGGATCAGGGAGGCACTGGAGCGACTTCGTGCCAGCACCGGGCATCCCGCATCGTGGATCGCCGCTGACGCGCTCTTCCACGCCACTGTGGTCGGGATCGCCAGGAACCCTTACCTGACCGCCTTGTACGAGAGCGTCCACACCTCGGTCGTCTCGATCGAGCTCGAGACCTGGGTCCGCAACGACGACACGCCAGGATGGCTCTCCCCGGAACGCGCCGCGGCCCGCCTCGCCCTCCACACCCCGATCCTGGAGGCGCTGACCGCACGCGACCAAGAGGCACTTCGGGCTGCCCTGGAGACCCACCATCGAGCCTTGGTCGAAAACCTCGAGAGCCACCCCCGCAAACGAGGTCCCCGGTCCCTTGGGGAGAGGAGGCTCAACGGTTCAGCCCGGGAGGCCGGCCGGGGATGAGACTGGGCTGGCCAGAGGCGGTGGAGGCGCACAAGGCCGTTGCCGCCGAGTACGCAGTAGCACTCACGCGGCACCCCTCACGGGGTTGCCCTTGCGGGCTTCGCGCTTCCTTGCCGCGTGCACGAGAAGCCCGGGTCTTACCGCGGCTCTGCGCTTCACGAAGGCTCCAACTGAGCCTACGGGCGGGGTCCCCACCAAGCCAGCTTGGTGGGGTGCCCCGGGCGAGTACCTCGCCAGGTTGATCGCGGCGTTCTCATCGCGCT